>NZ_JBEYJJ010000007.1:0-25195 GCF_040636215.1 Streptomyces sp. NPDC006687
TCATCCACCGGAGTGGACGGGGTATCAACTTCTGGCGTTGATTTTTGGCACGCTGTTGAGTTCTCAAGGAACGGACGCTTCCTTCGTACTCACCCTCTCGGGCTTTCCTCCGGGCTTTCGTTCTGTTCCGACTCTATCAGATCCTTTCGGGCCTGACCCCCAGTCAGCGGGGTTTGTCTTCCGGGCTGTTGGGCCCTTCCGACTCCCGAACTCTAGCGGATTTTCCCGGCAACCGATAATCGGGCCTTCGGAAATGAATTCGGGCACGCCGAATTAGTTCCCGGTGGGAGATCGTGCTGAGTAGGTTGCCGCGACGAGGCGGCGGATTCGTTGGCCTCGGAACCTTTCGGCTCTGGGGCAACTCGAAGAACCTTACGGATCGGGAAGGGTCGTGTCAACCCTGCTCTACGCGGGCCAGGACCCGCGTGAGCATGTCGCCCAGGAGCCCGCGTTCCGCGGTGGAGAGGTCCTGGAGGAGGTCCTCCTCGAACACCGTGGCCGCGCGCATCGCGTCCAGCCACTTGCTGCGGCCCTCGTCCGTCAGACCGACGATCACGCGGACGCGGTTGGCCTCGTCGCGCTCCCTCGTCACCAGACCCTCGGCCGTCATGCGGTCGATGCGGTGGGTCATCGCCGCCGGCGTCAGGCCGAGCTGCTTCGCGAGCTCGCTCGGGCCCATCCGGTACGGGGCGCCCGAGAGGACGAGGGCCTTGAGGACCTCCCACTCCGCGTTGCTGATGCCGAGGGCGGCCGTCTGGCGGCCGTACGCGACGTTCATGCGGCGGTTCAGGCGGCTGAGGGCCGAGACGACCTTCTCCACCTGGGGGTCCAGGTCCTGGAATTCGCGCTGGTAGACGGCGATCTGCTCGTCGAGGCTCGGCTCGTGGACGGGCGTGGCGCCGTCGGGGGTGTCACCCATGGTCCGAAGTATCGCATGAACCCGTTGGCGTCTAACTCCTTCGATGTGTAGAGTTAAGCATCGAACTTTAGGTATGAAGTCTTCAGGCTTTAGCTATCAGGACAGGTGAGAAGTGACCAAGGTGATGGGCGCTGCGATGCGGCGGATCCAGGCCGGGAACGCGTTGACCGCGTTCGGCATCGGCTTCACGGTTCCGTTCCTCTACATCTATGTGGCGCAGGTGCGGGGTCTGGGCTCCATGGCGGCCACGAGTGCGTTCGTGGCCTTCGCGCTGGGTGCCCTGGTCGCGCTGCCCTTCACCGGCCGGGTCATCGACCGGCGCGGTCCCGTGCCCGTCGTCATGGGTGCGGCCGTGGCCGCGTCCGTGGGCGCGCTCTCGCTCGGGCTGTCCACCGGTGTGGTGCCGATCCTGCTGTCCGCCCTGGCGCTCGGTGCCGGGCAGGCCGTGATGCAGCCGGCGCTGGCGACGATGATCGTGTGGTGCTCGACGCCGTCCACCCGGACGCGGGCCTTCGCGCTGCAGTTCTTCATGCAGAACCTGGGTCTGGGCATCGGCGGACTCGCCGGCGGTCAGATCGTCGACGTGACCCGGCCCGGCAGCTTCACCCTGCTGTTCGGCATCGAGGCCGTGATGTTCCTGGTGCTGGCCGCGGTCATCGCCACCGTGCGGATGCCGCAGGCGCCCAGCATCAAGGACGCGATGCCCAAGGACCCGGCCCAGGCGGCCGGCGGCGGCTGGAAGCGGTTGCTGCGGCACAAGGCCATGGTGCAGCTGTGCCTGCTGGGGTTCGTGCTCTTCTTCGCCTGTTACGGACAGTTCGAGTCGGGCCTGGCCGCCTTCGGTACGGAGGCCGCGGGGATCTCGCCGTCCACCCTGGGGTTCGCGCTGGCCGCCAACACGGGTGCCATCGTCGTGGCGCAGTTCGTGGTGCTGAAGCTGGTCGAGAAGCGCCGCCGGTCGCGGGTGATCGCGCTGGTCGGGCTGATCTGGACCGTCGCGTGGCTGATCGCCGGGTTCTCCGGGCTGGGGCACGGCAGCGCGACGATGGCCGCGGCGGCGTTCGTGAGCACGTACGCGCTGTTCGGGATCGGTGAGGCGATGCTGTCGCCGACGCTGGCGCCGCTGGTGGCCGATCTGGCTCCGGAGGGTTCGGTCGGGCAGTACAACTCGGCGTTCGCGCTGGTCAAGCAGATGGCGCTGGCGCTGGGGCCGCTGGGCGTGCCGCTGGGTGCGGGGGTGCCGATGCTGTACGTGGGGACCTTCGTGCTGGTGTCGCTGGGGATCGCGGGGCTGGCGCTGCGGCTGGGCCGGCAGCTGACTCCGGTGCAGGACAACCCGTCGCTGCTGGGCGGCCGGGTCGTGGCGCAGGGTCCGTTGGGGGCCGCGAAGGGTGCGGAGCAGGCGGAGCAGCGGGTGGCCGCGTAAGAGGTGGGTGTGTGGTCAGGCCCCGGTCCGGTGGACCGGGGCCTTCGCGCGTCCGGGGCTCTTTTCCGGGGCTATTTGTCGGGCAGGGCGAACTCGCACCAGACGGCCTTGCCGCCGCCGGGGGTGCGGCGGGAGCCCCAGGCCGAGGCGATGGTGGCGACGATCGAGATGCCGCGGCCCGTTTCGTCGGCCGGTTCGGCGCGGCGGCGGCGCGGGAGGTGGTCGTCCCCGTCGGTGACCTCGACGATCAGGCGGCGGTCGGTGCGGCGCAGGCGCAGCCGCATGGGCGGGGTGCCGTGCTGGAGGGAGTTGGCGACGAGTTCGCTGGCGGCGAGGACGCCGAGGTCGCAGAGCTCCATGGGGAAGCGCCAGGAGCTGAGGACGCCCTGGGCGAAGGCGCGGGCGCGGGGGGCGGCCTCGACGCCGCCGAGGAGTTCGAGGGCGGCGTTGTGGAAGAGCTCGGCGTCGGCTCCGGTGCGGGCGGGCTGCTGGAGGACCATGACGGCGACGTCGTCGTCGTGGTCGGCGTCGACGCCGAGGGCGCGCATGAGGCGGTCGCAGATGATCGCGGGGGTGCCCTGGGCTCCGGAGAGGGCCCGTTCCAGGGCGGCGACGCCTTCGTCGATGTCCTCGCCCCGGCGTTCGACGAGGCCGTCGGTGTAGAGGACGGCGGTGGAGCCGGGGCCGAGGGCGATGGTGCCGGAGGTGTGGAGCCAGCCGCCGGTGCCGAGCGGCGGGCCGGTGGGGTCGGCCGCGCGGCGTACGGTGCCGTCCTCGTCGCGGACCAGGATGGGCAGGTGGCCCGCGGAGGCGTAGGCGAGGAGGCCCTCGTTCGGGTCGTGGACGGCGTAGACGCAGGTGGCGATCTGGCTGGCGTCGATCTCGGCGGCGAGGCCGTCGAGGAGCTGGAGCACCTCGTGCGGCGGCAGGTCGAGGCGGGCGTAGGCGCGGACGGCGGTGCGCAGCTGGCCCATGACGGCGGCGGCGCGGACGCCGCGGCCCATGACGTCGCCGATGACGAGGGCGGTGCGGCCGGCTCCGAGGGTGATGACGTCGTACCAGTCGCCGCCGACGGCGGCTTCGGTGCCGCCGGGCTGGTAGGTGGCGGCGATGCGGAGGTCGTCGGGCTGTTCCAGTTCCTGCGGGAGCAGGGAGCGCTGGAGGGTGACGGCGGCTTCGCGCTGGCGGCGTTCGCTGGCGCGGAGGCGGTCGACGGCTTCGGCGTGGTCGGTGACGTCGGCGAGGTGGACGAGGATCCCGGTGTGGTGGGGGTCGGGGCGGCCGTCGGCGTCTGCCTTGGGGAACCGTACGGGGGTGCAGGTGACGGTGTAGGAGTTGCCGCCGCCGGGGGCCTGGCGGTTCTTGGCGGTGCGGGGCCTGCCGCTGCGCTGGACCTGGTCGAGGAGGGGGAGCAGGCCGAGGTCGCCGAGTTCGGGGAGGGCGAGGCGGGCGGGGGCGCCGGTGGTGCGGGCGCCGAAGCCGGCGGTGTAGGCGTCGTTGACGTAGGCGACGCGGTGTTCGGGGCCGTGGACGAGGGCGACGAGGGCGGGCAGGAGTCCGAGGACCTCTTGGACGGACAGCTCGTCGAGGGTGGGTACGGCGGGGAGCGGGGCGGTGCCGGTGCCGGAGACGGTGGGGTCGGCGGGGGTGCCGTCGGCGGGCGTGACGGGGTGGCTCGCGGCGCCGCGGGCCGCCGGGACGGAGCCTTCGCCCCGCTTGGCGTGGGCGGCGGCGTGCTCGTTCCGGGCGGCGGCGCGGCGCTGCGTTCCGGGAAACCGGGCGCTCCAGCGCGTGAAGTTCACTGCGTTCAAGCCTCGTGGTGTCGCGTGTCGCAAGTGGTCGCGGTGTCCTCCCGGTGGTGGCGGGAGGTGCCCCGTGTGGTCGGTCGCTTGCTGCTGGTCACTGCCTGGGGCGTCACTCTGTGCAGGTGTGAGCCCACCTATGGTCACACGTCCAGTGTGGCGGACGGCACTGACAACGTCAGCCCTCGTTGTCGGCCGGGGGCTTGGGGGCGGGCTGCTGGAGGTGGTGGCGGGGGCCTCCGCCCGCGGCGAGTTCGAATTCTGCCCTGGGGTGTTCGAGGGATCCGAGGGAGACGATCTCGCGGTGGAAAAGGCCGGCGAGGGTCCATTCCGCGAGTACGCGCATCTTGCGGTTGAAGGTGGGGACGCGGCTGAGGTGGTAGGTGCGGTGCATGAACCAGGCCGGGTAGCCCTTGATCTTGCGTCCGTAGACGTGGGCGACGCCTTTGTGGAGGCCGAGGGAGGCGACCGAGCCGGCGTACTTGTGGGCGTATTCGGTGAGGGCTTCGCCGCGGAGGGCGGCGAGGAGGTTGTCGGTCAGCTGTCCGGCCTGGCGGACGGCGTGCTGGGCGTTGGGGGCGCAGGTGCTGCCGGGGGTTTCGGCGGTGATGTCGGGGACGGCTGCGGCATCGCCGGCGGCCCAGGCGTGTTCGACGCCTTCGACGGTGAGGAAGGAGGTGCAGCGCAGGCGGCCGCGTTCGTTCCTGGGGAGGTCGGTGGCGGCGAGGACGGGGTGGGGTTTGACGCCGGCGGTCCAGACGACGGTGCGGGTGGGGAAGCGGGAGCCGTCGCTGAGGACGGCGACGCGGTTCTCGCAGGATTCGAGGCGGGTCTCCAGGCGTACGTCGATGTTGCGGCGGCGTAGTTCGCGCACGGTGTAGGTGCCCATTTCGGGGCCCACTTCGGGGAGGATCCGGTCGCTGGCCTCGACCAGCACCCATTTCATGTCCTCGGCCTTGATGTTGTGGTAGTACCGGGCCGCGTAACGGGCCATGTCCTCCAGTTCGCCGAGGGCTTCGACGCCGGCGAATCCGCCGCCGACGAAGACGAAGGTGAGGGCGGCGTCGCGGACGGCGGGGTCGCGGGTGGAGGAGGCGATGTCCATCTGTTCGATGACGTGGTTGCGCAGGCCGATGGCCTCTTCGACGGTCTTGAACCCGATGCCGTAGTCGGCGAGGCCGGGGACGGGGAGGGTGCGGGAGACGGAGCCGGGGGCGAGGACGAGTTCGTCGTACTCGATCTCCATGTCGCCGGTGCCCTCGTCGGGGGTGGCGAGGGTGGTGACGGTCGCGGTCCGTTTGGCGTGGTCGATGCGCTGGGCCTGGCCGATGACGATGCGGCAGCGGTCGAGGACGCGGCGCAGGGGGATGACGACGTGGCGTGGGGAGATCGCGCCGGCGGCGGCTTCAGGGAGGAAGGGCTGGTACGTCATGTAGGGCTCGGGGGTCACCACGGTGACCTCGGCTTCACCGGGTCTGAGTTTCCGCTGGAGGCCCAGGGCGGTGTACATGCCGACGTATCCGCCGCCGATGACGAGGATGCGCGTGCGGGGCGGGGTACCGGGGGCGTCGCCCCGCGAGTTAGCAGCCTTCACCATCCCATGACGCAACGTGGCCGGGAGTTTGTCCACAGGCCCGGCGGATTGTGTGACCGGCGGGGAGGGTGGCGTGGGGTGGTGGAGGCGGCCGGATCGGATGGGAAGTCCGCAGGTCAGGCTGTGCGGAGGGGGTGATTCCGGAGGCTTGTGGCGGAAAAGTGGGGGTGAATGCTCCGATCGGGCGGTGCTCGGTGGGGGGCTGCCTCTTCTGAATTGACTCTGGCTCAACTATGTTCGTATCTCGTCGAGGCGTAGGACCAGGGCCCACATGACCGTGGCCCCCCTCGGCACGAAGGCGGGGAGTGTCTCCGGGGGGAGACATATGATTACCGGGGGATACATATGCATATTTCCGATTTCCATGGTTCTGCCACCGCTCTGTCCGCAGAGAGCGGCGGCCGCGTGATCACGGGCACGACCACCCACGGCACGGGCCGCTCGACGCCGCTGCGCGTCGACGCGCAGCGCAACCTCGAACACGTCCTGCGCGCCGCGCGCGAGGTCTTCGGCGAGCTGGGCTACGGGGCTCCCATGGAGGACGTGGCGCGGCGCGCGCGGGTCGGTGTCGGCACCGTCTACCGGCGGTTCCCCAGCAAGGACGTGCTGGTCCGGCGGATAGCCGAGGAGGAGACCGCCCGGCTGACGGAGCAGGCCAAGTCCGCCCTGGGCCAGGAGGAGGAGCCCTGGCAGGCGCTGTCGCGCTTCCTGCGCACCTCCGTGGCCTCGGGTGCGGGCCGGCTGCTGCCGCCGCAGGTGCTGCGGGTCGGCTCGGCCGAGGAGGACGCCGAGGAGGAGGGCGCGGCGCGCGTTCCGCAGCAGCGGCAGGTCGTGGCGGCCGTCGGCAGCGGGGCTCCGGACCTGCGGGTCGTGGGCTCGCGGACGGCCGTCGAGGACGAGCCCTCCGAGGACGCGGGCGCCGGGGCGCTGCTGGAGGTGGTCGGCCAGCTCGTGGACCGGGCACGGGAGGCCGGGGAGCTGCGGGCCGATGTCACGGTGGCCGATGTGCTGCTGGTGATCGCGACCGCCGCTCCGGCTCTGCCGGACCCGGCGCAGCAGGCCGCCGCTTCGGCGCGGCTGCTGGAGATCCTGCTGGAGGGTCTGCGTTCCCGTACGGCGTGAGCCGGAGCGGACCGCGCGTCCGGCGGTGCTGACGGTGCGTCGGGCCCCCGCAGGGGTGGGGGCCGGGCGTCAACCGGGCGCCGGCAAGCGGTGGTCGCTCGAAAGGGTGAGGAAGGGGCCGGGGATCAGACGGATCTTCCCCGGATCCTCCCCGGACGGGTGGACGCTGCCGAAGGCGGGACGGGGCGCCCCCGCCGTGTGCCACGCTGGATCGGTGGACCGGTCTGAGTGTGTCGTCGTGCGGGGGCTTCCGCGGTGAGCGTTGACGGACGGGACGAGTCGCCCGGTGGCGTCGGTGGCGCGAGGGGCGAGACCTCGGCGGGCAGCCTGTCCGCCCGGCAGGTCCCGGCGCAGCGCGAGCCCGGGCGCGGGCGCCATGCCGCTGCCGGGCCGGGCGGCGGCGAGCTGCCCCCGTCCGACGGGGACCTCATCGCGCGGATGCGCGGCGGTGACGACGCGGCGTACGAGGAGCTGTTCCGCCGGCACGCCGAGGCCGTACGGCGCTACGCGCGCACCTGCTGCCGGGACGCGCACACCGCCGACGACCTGACCGCCGAGGTGTTCGCGCGGACCCTCCAGGCGGTGCGGGGCGGGGCCGGGCCGGACCAGTCGGTGCGGGCCTATCTGCTGACCACCGTGCGGCGGGTCGCGGCGGCCTGGGCGAAGACGGCCCGGCGGGAGCATCTCGTCGAGGACTTCGCGGTGTTCGCGGAGCAGGCGGCTTCGGGGGCGGACAGCGGCGGGACGCTGGGCGGACTGTCCGGGGACGACACCCTGGAACTGGGCGCGGACGTCCGGGCGATGCACGAGGCCGAGCGGTCGCTGGCGATGCAGGCGTTCCGGAGCCTGCCGGAGCGGTGGCAGGCCGTGCTGTGGCACACCACCGTCGAGGAAGCCTCGCCGAGTGCGATCGCCCCGCTGTTCGGGCTGAGCGCCAACGCGACGGCCGTCCTGGCCAGCCGGGCCCGGGAGGGCCTCAAGCAGGCGTACCTCCAGGCGCACGTGAGTTCCGCGCTCAGCGCGGGCGGGGACTGCGCCCGGTACGCGGACCGGCTGGGCGCCTATGCCCGGGGCGGGCTGCGGATGCGGGCCGAGCGGGGGCTGCGGGGGCACCTGGAGGAGTGCGCCCAGTGCCGGCTGGCCGCCGGGGAGCTCAAGGAAGTCAACGCGGGGATCCCCGCGCTGCTGCCGGTCGCGGTCATCGGGTGGTTCGCCGCCGGGTACGCGGCGAAGGCGGCCGGAGTGGTGGCCGGCGGGGTCGTCGCGGCGGGAGGTGCGGGGGCCGCGGCCGCCGCGGCCGGCGGGTCGTCGGCGGCCGGGGCCGGTGCCGCTGGGGCTGCGGGTGCAGCTGGGGCTGCGAGTGCCGGTGCGGCCGGGGGTGGGGCCGGTGCCGCCGGAGGGGCCGGTGCCGCCGGAGGGGCCGGCGGGGCGGTGGTCTCGGAGGGGCTGGGGCTGCCGGCGAAGGCCGCCATCGCCGCCGGTATCGCCGTCGCGGCGGCCGCCGGGGTGGTGTTCGCCCTGACCGGGGACGAACCCGAGCCGGAGGCGAAGCCCGCGCCCAGCGCGGCCGCCCCGGTGGTGCCCAGGGCGCCCGCGCCGGCCCCGCCGCGGTCGAGCCCGCCCGCGGATCCGGCGCCGGCGGCGGGTGATCCCGTACCGCGCGCCGTGGCGCCGTCCCGGGCGCCGCGCACCGCCGCGCCGTCGGTGTCCGCCGCCGCGCCGGTGACTCCGTCGGCCTCGGCGTCCCGGCGGCCGAAGCAGACGCCGTCGCCCTCGCCCTCGCCGTCCCGGCCGCAGCCCGCCCAGGGCTTCCCGCTGGCCCGGCTCGGCCACGCGGGGCTGGGCCGGCACACCGGTCCCGAGCTGGAGACCTGGCGCAGCAGCTGGGTGTGGCAGCGGTGGGGGCTGGTGGTGGGCGGGCAGCGGTTCGGGCAGGGGATCACCGTCAACTCCCGCTCCTCCGTGGAGATCACCCTCAACCGGCGGTGCACGTCCTTCTCGGCGCGGGCCGGGGTGGACGGGCTGTCGCTGTTGACCGACGGGACGGTGCGGTTCTCCGTCTACGGCGACGGGCAGCGGCTGTGGCGTTCGGGCGCGCTCGGGTACGGGGACGCCCCGGTGGCCGTCGAGGTGCCGCTGGCCGGTCGTTCGACGCTGCGGCTGGTGGTGGAACAGGCCGGGCAGGGACACCTGCCGACGCTGGCGAGCTGGGCCGACGCGGTGATCAGCTGCGGCTGAGCGGGGCGTGGCGAGCTCAGCCGCGGCTCACTTAGCGGGGCGTGCGGCTCAGCCGCGGCCCAACGGGGGCGTGGCGCGCTCAGCCGCCGCCCAACGGGGGCGCGCCGGGCTCAGCCACGGCTCAACGGGGGCGTGGCGCGCTCAGCCACGGCTCAACGGGGGCGTGGCGCGCTCAGCCGCGGCCCAACGCGGCATGGCGGGCTCAACCGCGGCTCACTTAGCGGGGCGCGCCGGGCTCAGCCGCGGCTCAGCGGGGCGTGGCGGGTGATCTCGGTGACGACCTCGGCGGGGGTCAGGGCGCGGCCCGCGGCTTCCGCCTCGGCGTGGGCGTCCGCCCCGAGGGCGGCGAGGGTGCGGGCCGGGAGCCCCTCCAGGACGGCCTCCTCCGGCACCGAGCGGGGATGGCCGCCCGCGCGCCAGCGGCCGGCCGCCGCGAGGACCCGTACGCTCGCGGCCGCACGGCCGGTGCCCTCCAGGTACAGCGCCGCCGATTCGGCGAGGCAGGCCAGGACGCGCTCGGCGCACTGCGCGGCCACCGCCTCTGCGAGGGCGGGCCCGACCCTGTCCAGCCCGGCCTGCGGTCCGTGCTCCCGGGCGGCGAGGGCGGCTTCGATGAGGTCGAGTCCGGCGGTGAACTGCGGGGGCGGGTTCATCTGGGACGCCTCGGCGCGGGAGCGGTCGCACTCGGCGCGGGCCCGTTCGGTGTCCCCCCGCCGGAGGGCGAGCATCGCCGACAGGAGCCGGGAGAAGGAGTTCACGTCGTAGACCCCGCCCTGCCGGTCGACCTCGCGGTCGGATTCGGCGAGGAGCCGCTCGGCGGTGTCGTAGTCCCCCGCGCAGTAGGCGGCCTCCGCGATGCGGGCCAGGGCGAAGGGCGCCTCGGTCTGGGCTCCGACCTCCCGGGCGAGGCGCAGGCACTCCTCGTACTCGGCGCGGGCGGTGTCGTACTGGCCACGGGAGAGGGCGGCCTCGCCGGCGGCGCTGGCGGCCTGGGCGCGCATCCAGCGGTCGCCGCAGCGGCGGGCTATCTCGTGGAGTTCGGCGAGGTCGGCGTCGACGGTGTGCAGGCCGCCGGTCGTGTCGATGGCGGAGTGGGCGCGCATCAGCAGGGTCACGCCCAGTTCCCAGTCCCCGCCGTGGCGGCGGCAGTTCTCCACGGAGCGGTCGAGGTCGGGGTGGAAACTGGGCGCGTCGCCGGTGAGGAAGCTCGTCGCGGGCCAGAGCATGCCGGGGAAGAGGGTGGCCTGCGGGGAGCCCTCGCGGAAGACCTCCCTGAGGTGGGCGGCGAGGGTGGCGTACTCGGGCGTGCGGAAGCCGGAGGCGCCCTTGCTCTCGGTGAGCAGGAACATCTGGAGGATCCGCAGCCGCATGGCGCGCCAGTACGAGGCCGAGCCCGCGGGCGGGTCGTCGGGGGTGACGGCGAGCACCCGCTCGGCCCACTCGGCGCCCTCGGCCCGGTAGTTGCGCAGCCACAGGAACCAGGCGAGGGCGGTCAGGAGGCGCTGGGCGGTCTCCACGTCCGGCTCCTTGGCGGTGGCGGTGTGGAGGGCGGAGCGCAGGTTGTCGAGTTCGGTCTCGACGCGCCGGATCCAGGGGAGCTGTTGCGCGGAGCGCAGCAGGGGTTCGGCGCGTTCGGCCAGGGCCAGGTAGTGGGCGGCGTGGCGGCGGGCGGTGGCGCGGGCGTCGTCGGGGGAGGCGGCGAGGCGTTCGGTGGCGTACTCGCGGATGGTCTCCAGGAGGCGGTAGCGCATGCCGTCGGCGTCGGGGACGGCGGTGACGAGGGACTTGTCGACGAGGGAGCCGAGGGTGTCGGCGACATCGGTGCCGGGGCCCGCGCAGACGGCCTCGACGGCGTCCAGGTCGCAGCCTCCGGCGAAGACGGACATCCGGGCGAGGACGGTGCGTTCGGCGGTGTCGAGGAGGTCCCAGGACCAGTCCACGACGGCCCGTAGGGTCTGCTGGCGCGGCAGCAGGGTGCGGGCGCCGCCGGTCAGGAGCCGGAAGCGGTCGTCGAGGCGGTCGGCGATCTGGCGCGGGGTGAGCAGCCGCAGCCGGGCGGCGGCCAGTTCGATGGCGAGCGGCAGTCCGTCGAGCCGGTCGCAGATCTCGGCGACGGCGGACGGGTCCTCGTCGGGGCGGAAGCCGGGGCGGGCGGCGGTGGCGCGGTCGGTGAAGAGCCGGTGCGCGGGGCCGGGCGGGAGCGGGCCGAGGGGGCGCAGGAACTCACCGGGCACGCCGAGGGGTTCGCGGCTGGTGGCCAGGATCCGGACGCCGGGGCAGTGGGTCAGGAGCTTCTCGGCGAGGGCGGCGGCGCCGCCGATGACGTGCTCGCAGTTGTCCAGGACGAGGAGCAGGCTGCGGTGCGCGCAGTGCTCCACGAGGAGGGTGGTCGGGTCGTCGTCGGCGGGGGTCTTCTCGCGGGCGACGAGGCTGTTCTCGCGCAGGCCGAGGGCGCTGAGGACGGCGTCGGGGACGGCCGCGGCGTGGTCGAGGCGGGCGAGTTCGACGAGCCAGCCGGATTCCGGATGGGCGGCGGCCGCGTGCTCGGCGAGGCGGGTCTTGCCGGCGCCGCCGGGGCCGGTGAGGGTGACGAGGCGTACGCGGGCCAGGTCGTCGGCGAGGGCGGCGAGTTCGGGCTCGCGGCCGACGAAGGAGGTCAGGCGGGGGCGGAGGTTGCCCTGGGGCCGGGCGGGCGGCGGGGGCGGGGGCTGGAGGAGTTCGGCGTGCAGGGCGCGCAGCTGGGGGCCGGGGTCGGTGCCGAGGCCGTCGGCGAGGTCGCGGCGGATGTCCTCGTACGCGGCGAGGGCGTCGGCGGGGCGGCCGGCGGAGCGCAGGGCGCGCAGGTGGAGGGCGCGCAGGGGTTCGTCGTACGGGTGCTCGCGGATCAGCGCCTCGATCTCCGGCAGGAGTGCGGCCGGGGCGGTGGCGCCGCTGCGCAGGTCGGCCTCGACGCGGTCGCGCAGGGCCGCGGTGCGGCGGGCTTCGGGGGCGGCGGCGTGGGCGGTGCGGGCGGGCTCGGGGAGGTCGGCGAGGGCGGGGCCGCGCCAGAGGGAGAGGGCCTCGCGGAGGGTGGTGGCGGCGGTGGCGGGGTCGGTGGCCAGCTGTTCGGCGCCGAGGGCCGCGAGGCGGGTGAAGCGGTGGAGGTCGACGTCCTCGCGGGCGGCGGCGAGGCGGTAGCCGCCGGTGGGGTCGGTGCGGACGCTGTCGCGGGAGCCGAGGGCGCGGCGCAGGCGGGCGACGAGGGCCTGGAGGGCGGCCGGGGCGTCCTGGGGCGGGTCGTCGCCCCAGACCTCGTCGACGAGGTCGGCCACCGGGGCCGCGGCGGGGGCGCCCGCGCGGAGGGCGAGGGCGGCCAGGAGCGCGCGCAGGCGGGCGCCGCCGGGGGTGAGGGGGGCGCCGGTCTGCTCGTCACGTGCCTCGGTGGTGCCGAGGATGAGGTACCGCACCGGATCATTCTGCCGTGCCGCCGCTCCGCGCCGCGGCCGGTTTTCTCCCCGCCCCGCCTTTCCGCCCTCCTCGGGCCTCCGGCGTCTCAGGTGCCGGCGGGTTCGCGCCCGGCGGGGAGGCGGGGCAGGGGGGTGGGCAGGGGCGGGGCGGGGCGGCGGCGGGGGGTGGGGCCCGTCCAGCAGGTGCCGCGGCGGGTCATCAGGCGGCGGAGCCACAGTTCCATCGAGACGAGTTCCGCCAGCCCGTCCAGCGGCACCGGCCGCCCGTCGGCGGCGTCGGTCAGGGCCTGGCGCACCACGCCGGCGTCGACCAGCCCGGCGTCGGCCAGCAGCGGTGCGCGGAAGAGGGCCAGCAGCGAGGCGAGGGCGGCGCGCAGCCCGAGCCGGACGGCGGCCTCGTTCGGCCCCGGCGCGGTGACCCCCCAGCCGGGCGGGAGTTCGCGCACCCCGGCGGCGGCCAGCACGCTGCGCAGGATCTCGGCGCGGGCCCCGGGCTGGACCCGCAGGGATTCCGGCAGGGCGCGTGCGGCCCGTACGACCTGATTGTCGAGGAACGGCGCGTGCAGGCGCTGGCTGCGGACCTCGACGGCCTGTTCGAAGACCCGGTGGTCGGCGGCGTGGCGGGCCAGCAGGGCGCGGGCGCGGGCCTCGCCGGGCCGCAGGGAGAGCGGGGGGCGGCCGGCGGCGGCGCGCAGACGGATCGATACTTCCGCCAGCGCCTCCCCGGTCAGCCAGCCGGCGGCCGGGCCCGGGCGGGACCAGGTCAGGGCGGCCAGGGAGGCGTCGACCGGTCCGGAGACGGCGGTGGCGACGCCGCCCTCGCGCAGCCGGGCGGCCGCGGCCTCGATGCCCGCGCGGTAGGGCGTACGGGCCAGGCGGCGGGCGGCGGAGTAGACGGAGAAGGGGACGAACAGGGGCCCTTCGGGGGCGGAGCGGGCGAGGGCGGCGACGGGGCGCAGCAGGTGGCGGCGCCGGCGGTCGAGGAGGAGGTCTGCCATGCGGGCCGGGTGGGCGTCGAGGACCTGGCGGGCGCCGTGTCCGGTGAAGTGGTCGGCGGAGCCGGCGGCGAGGCGGCGCCGGTCGCGGGCGGCGGTGACCAGGCAGGGGCCGGGTTCGTCGGTGAGGGGGCCGTCGAGTTCGGCGTACGGGAGGGCTTCCTCGGCGGCGGCCACGACGACGTGGTGGAGGCGGGGGTCGGCGGCCAGGGCGTGGGCGCGTGCGAGTTCGCCTTCGCGGCCGCTCGGGGTGGCGAGGTCGTTGAAGGTGACGGCGAGGAGGCGGGAGCCGGAGCCGGGGAGGGTGCCGGGGGCGCCGGGGAGTCCGGCGGCGAGGAGGGCGAGGGTGGCGGAGGCGGTGCCGCCGGAGAGGTCGGCGCCGACGCCGGGGGCGGGGGCGCCGCGGGCCGCCCGCCGGTCGGCGGGGCCCATTCCGGGCACGGGCCCGGGGTCGGGCAGGAGGGCGTCGGGGGCATGGCGGGGTGCCGTGAGCCGGGCGCGCACCGCCGCCGTCAACGCTTCCCGCACTCCCTCGACCGCCCCCGCCGCGTCGGACTCGGGGGCGGCCACGGCGAGGGAGGCCACGGGTTCGTAGCCGGTGATCTCCCGGGAGCCCTCGCGCAGGATGAGGGTGTGGCCGGGCGGGATCCGCCGCACACCGGCGTACGGCGTGCCGTCGCCCAGGGCCTCGGGGCTGTCGGGGCAGGCCAGCAGGGCGGCGAGGTGGCCGACGTCGAGCTGGGCCTCGATGAGGTCGGCGAGGGGGAGGGCGGCGGTGGCGTAGGCGGTGCCGCCGGCCCAGGGCGTGTAGAAGACGGGCCGGGCCCCGGCGAGGTCGCCGAGGACGGTGATGCGGCGGCCGGCCTGGACGACGGCGGTGTAGCTGCCGGGCCATTCGGTGAGGTGGCGCAGGGCGCCGCCGCGGGCGGCGTAGAGGGCGCGGCGCAGTTCCTCGTCGGTGGCGCCGCAGCAGCCGAGGACGGCGAGGCGGGTGAAGGGGTCGGCCGGGTCGGCGGTGAGGGTGCGGATCTCGTCCGGGCGCCAGTCGCCGACGGCCCACAGGGGGTCGGGGTCGCCCCACAGGAGCTGGGCGCCGACGGGGTGCAGGGTGCGTTCGGCGTCGGGGCCCGCGGGGTCGTCGGTGTCGGCGATGCCTCCGCGCAGGGGTTCCGCGTACGGGGAGCCGTAGGGGGAGCCGTAGCCCGTCCCGCCCGCCGCCGGGCCGCTGCCGGGTACGCGTCCGGCCGTACCGAAGCGCGCGGCGATACTGCTCCACCCGACCAACCAGCGCACCGCCGCCTCCCCCAGCCCGTGGGCACATGACCGGGGCAACGGGCGGCACGGACGACGTGGTCGGCGCCGAAGGGCGCGGCCGGCGGGACCCCGGTGGCTCGGGATCCATGCTGCCACGAAGCGGACGTGCGGGAGCGTCTTCGGGGGGCGCACATGTAAACGAACACGCCACCGTCACACGGTATTTGGCGTTCCGTTCCCACCGCCCCATAGGTCGGTTTCGGCCATTCTCCGGCCGTACTGAGCGCCCGTACGGGTCTTCGCGCGGGCGGCGGCGGGCGGCCGCGGGGCGCGGTCCGGGAGGCCAGATCGCGCCCCCCGGACCGTTCCGCCACCCGCGGGGATTGAGGCAGCGGCATCCCCCGGCCTGCCGGATCCACCCGGCGGGCCGACCCACGCACGGCACATCGAATCGCCGGGCCCCGGGCGCGGCCAGAGCGCACGGCCGGGCGCACGGCCACACGCCCGGAGCACGATCCCGGGCGTGCGCCCCGGGGAGCGGGCCCCGGCGGACGGTACGTACGCACAACAATCCCGCCATACGGAACGCGGGGCCTTAACGCTTGGGAGGCGGGGAACTACGCTGGGTTTACGAAATGCCGGGCGCCTATGCCCCGGTGGCGTCTGCGTTCCGCGTGTGACGAGGGGTGGCGCATGTCCAGGGAGTTCCGCGAACCCAACGAGAAACTCGGCGCCGTCCTCGCCCTGGCGGGCATCAGCAACGCGGGGCTGGCCCGTCGGGTCAACGACCTGGGGGCGCAGCGCGGTCTGACGCTCCGGTACGACAAGACCTCGGTCGCGCGGTGGGTGTCGAAGGGGATGGTGCCGCAGGGCGCGGCCCCGCATCTGATCGCCGCCGCGATCGGCGCGAAACTGGGCCGGCCGGTGCCGCTGCACGAGATCGGGCTGGCCGACGCCGACCCGGCGCCCGAGGTCGGGCTGGCCTTCCCGCGTGACGTCGGGGCGGCCGTGCGGTCGGCGACCGATCTGTACCGGCTGGATCTGGCGGGGCGGCGGGGCGGTGGCGGGATCTGGCAGTCGCTCGCCGGTTCCTTCTCGGTGTCGGCGTACGCGACGCCGGCCTCGCGGTGGCTGATATCGCCCGCGGACAGCTCGGTGGCCCGCGAGCCGTCTCCCGCCCGCGACCCCGGCGCCACCGGCCCCGCGAGCGGTGGTGCGCGTACGACGGCCACGGCGCCCACCGCGGCCCCCGCGACCCGGCGCACCCCCGGAACCCCCGCGCAGGGCGTTGTGCCCGCCCGCCCGGAAACCGAAACCGCCGCACCGGCCGCCCCGGCAGCCGCGGCGACAGCCCAGGCCCCCGTCGTGGTGCTCCCCGGCCTCTCCCCGCAGCGCGTCGGCCACAGCGACGTCACCAAGCTGCGGGAGGCGGCCGAGGACGCGCGCCGCTGGGACTCCAAGTACGGCGGCGGGGACTGGCGGTCCTCGATGGTCCCCGAGTGCCTGCGGGTGGACGCGGCGCCGCTGCTGCTGGGCTCCTACTCGGACGAGGTGGGCCGGGCGCTGTTCGGCGCGACGGCGGAGCTGACCCGGCTGGCCGGGTGGATGGCCTTCGACACCGGTCAGCAGGAGGCGGCCCAGCGCTACTACATCCAGGCGCTGCGGCTGGCCCGCGCCGCGGCCGACGTCCCGCTCGGCGGCTACGTCCTGGCCTCGATGTCGCTCCAGGCGACCTACCGGGACTTCCCCGACGAGGGCGTGGACCTCGCCCAGGCGGCCGTGGAACGCAACCGGGGCCTGGCCACCGCGCGCACGATGAGCTTCTTCCGCCTGGTGGAGGCCCGGGCGCACGCGAAGGCGGGCGACTCGGCGGCGGCCGGGTCGGCGCTGCGGGCCGCCGAGGGCTGGCTGGAACGCTCCCGCGAGGGCGATCCCGACCCGACCTGGCTGGGTTTCTACTCGTACGACCGTTTCGCGGCGGATGCGGCGGAATGCTACCGGGACCTCAAACTCCCCCGCCAGGTCCGCCGTTTCACCGAGCAGGCCCTGTCCCGCCCCACGGAGGAGTACGTCCGCTCGCACGGTCTGCGCCTGGTGGTGAGCGCCGTCGCCGAGCTGGAGTCGGGCAACCTCGACGCGGCCTGCGCCGCCGGGACCCGGGCCGTGGAGGTCGCGGGCCGCATCTCCTCCGCGCGCACCACCGAGTACGTACGGGACCTGCTGCACCGCCTGGAGCCGTACGGGGACGAGCCGCGCGTGGCGGAGCTGCGCGAACGGGCCCGGCCGCTGCTGGTGACTCCCGCGTAGCCCCTATTGTCGGTGGCGGGGTGCAAGATGCAGGGGTGGGAGGTGTCAGCGTGGGCGGCGGTGTGGACTGCGATGTGCTGGTGATCGGTGGCGGGATCGTCGGCCTGTCGACGGCGCACGCCCTGTCCAGCCTGTCCCCCGGGACCCGCGTCACCGTGCTGGAGAAGGAGTCCGGGCCCGCCCGGCACCAGACGGGCCGCAACAGCGGCGTGATCCACAGCGGCATCTACTACCGCCCCGGCTCCCTCAAGGCGCGGTTCGCGGTGCGCGGGGCCGCGGAGATGGTGAAGTTCTGCGCGGAACACGGCATCCCGCACGAGGTGACCGGCAAGCTGATCGTCGCCACCGACCGCTCCGAGCTGCCGCGGCTGCACTCCCTGGTCCAGCGCGGCCGGGAGAACGGCATCCCGGTGCGGGAGCTGGGCCCGGCGCAGATCGCGGAGTACGAGCCGGAGATCAGCGGACTCGCCGCGATCCATGTCGCCACCACCGGGATCGTGGACTACGGACAGGTGTCCGCGCAGCTCGCCGAGAGCTCGGGCGCGGAGATCCTCTACGGGGCGGAGGTGGACCTGATCTCGCGCCGCCCGTCCGCGGTGGCGGTGCGCACCAGGTCGGGGCAGGTCGTACGGGCGCGGATGCTGGTGAACTGCGCGGGCCTGCAGTGCGACCGGATCGCCCGGCTGGCCGGGGACGACCCGGGCATGCGGATCATTCCCTTCCGGGGCGAGTACCACGACCTGGCCCGCCCCTCGCTGGTGCGCGGGCTCGTCTATCCCGTCCCGGATCCGGCGTTCCCCTTCCTCGGCGTCCACCTCACGCGGGGCATCGGCGGCGGGGTCCATGTCGGGCCGAACGCCGTGCCGGCGCTGGCCCGCGAGGGCTACGGCTGGGGCACGGTCCGGCCGCGCGACCTCGCCACCGCGGTGGCGTGGCCGGGATCCTGGCGGATGGCCGGTCGGCACTGGCGGTACGGGGCCGGCGAGATCCACCGCTCGCTGTCGAAGGCGGCCTTCACCGAGGCCGTACGCCGCCTGCTGCCGGGGGTCACGGAGGCGGACCTCACCCCGGCTCCGGCGGGGGTAAGGGCGCAGGCGGTCCTGCGGGACGGGAGCCTGGTGGACGACTTCCTCATCCGCGAGGCCCCCCGGACGGTGCACGTCCTGAACGCCCCCTCCCCCGCGGCGACGGCCTCCCTGCCGATCGGCCGCGAGATCGCCGCCCGGGCCCTGCGCATCCTGCGCGCGGCCTGACCCCGCCGCCCTCCGCCGCCTGACCCCGCGGCCGGCGCCGGCGCCCGGCCATGCCGCCCAGCCCCCGCCGCGTGCCCCGCGTTTCCACCCCGCCCCGCGCCCGACCCCCGCCGCGTGCCCCGCGTCCTGCGCTCCGTCCGGCCCCGCCGGCCGCCGCCCGGCTCGCAGACGGCTCCCGGCGTAGAATCGGCGGCATTGTGTCTGAGTCCCTGAACCCCCACCCCAGCCCCGACGCGGCGCCGGAGGCGGCCGCGCCTTCGCAGGCAGCCGCGTACACGCCGCCCAAGTGGCGGACGGAACCCCGCTTCCCCGACGGCCCCGCGCCCGACCCCGCCGGCTCGCACCACGAGCGCCGGATCCGCAGCTTCCAGCCGCGCCGCAGCCGGGTCACCACCGGCCAGGGCGAGGCGCTCAAGCGGCTGTGGGGCACCTGGGGCCTGGACATCGACGGCCGCGAGGTCATCGACCTCGACCAGCTCTTCGGCGGACTGCCCGTGGTCCTGGAGATCGGCTTCGGAATGGGCGAGGCCACCGCCCAGATGGCCGCCGCCGACCCCGGCACCGGCATCCTCGCCGTCGACGTCCACACCCCCGGCCAGGGCAACCTCCTCGCCCTCGCCGAGCGCGGCGGGATGACCAACGTCCGCGTGGCCAACGGCGACGCCATCATCCTGCTCCGCGAGATGCTGCCGCCCGCCAGCCTCGCCGGGATGCGCGTCTACTTCCCGGACCCCTGGCCCAAGGCGCGCCACCACAAGCGCCGCCTGATCCAGCCGGAGTTCCTCGACCTGGCCGCCACCCGGCTGGCACCGGGCGCGCTGCTGCACTGCGCCACCGACTGGGAGCCGTACGCCGAGCAGATGCTCGACGTGCTGACCGCGCACCCGGAGTTCGAGAACACCCAGGCCGACGGCGGCTACGCCCCGCGCCCGGAGTTCCGTCCGCTGACCCGCTTCGAAGGGCAGGGCCTCGACAAGGGCCACGTCGTACACGACCTGCTCTTCACTCGCACAGAACCCAACGCGCAGGCCAAGAACCGATAAACGTCACTCCGAGTGTCCGAGCGGCTCGGTAGGGTCATCATGTGCTCCGAGCGCTCGTCCGTGTGCTCGCACGCCCGTCGGGCAGGGCCCGTGCGTGCGTGCTCGTCGGCCTGCTCGGCGCGACCGGGGCCGCCATCCTCGAACTCGTACGGGAACAGACCGGCACGGCGGGCTTCTTCGTAGGTCTCGGCCTGGCCCTGCTGCCGGTGCCGCCGCTGATGGCGGCCTTCCGGTGGCTGGGACGGGCCGCGCCCGGCCCCTGGCGCCAGCTGCTGTTCTGCTTCGGCTGGGGGGCCTGCACCGCGGCGCTGATCGCGATACTGGCCAACAGCTTCGCCACGGAGTGGATGGCGCGGGCCGCCGACCCCTCCGCCGCCGATCTGCTCGGCTCGGTGGCGGTGGCCCCGGTCGTGGAGGAGTGCGCCAAGGCGGCCGCGCTGCTGGCCCTGTTCGTCCTCCGAAGACCGCCGTCCGCCGGCCCCGCCGACGGCTTCGTGTTCGCCGGGTTCACCGCGACCGGCTTCGCCTTCACGGAGAACGTGCTCTACCTCGGCAACGCCTTCGAGGAGGACCTGTCCAAGGGCACGGGAGCCCTGGATTCGGTGACGGCGGCGACCTTCTTCGTCCGGGTCGTGCTCTCACCGTTCGCGCACCCGCTGTTCACCGTGCTGACGGGCCTCGGCTTCGGGCTGGCCGCGTTCAGCGCCCGCCGGGTCCGCCGGGCCGGCCTCCCGCTGCTGGGCCTGGCCCTGGCCATGGCGGCGCACGCGCTGTGGAACGGCTCCTCGCACGTCGGGGAGTACGGGTTCTACTGGGTCTACGGCTGCGTGATGGTCCCGGTGTTCGGGCTGCTGCTGTGGCTCGCGGTGCGGTTGCGGCGCCGGCGCCTCCAGGTGGTCACCGCCGAGCTGTCGGTGTACGCGGCCGCGGGCTGGCTCGGCCCGGCGGAGGTCCCGGCGATCGCTTCGATGCCGGCCCGGTCCCTGGCGCGGACCCTGGCCCGGAGCACCGGGGGCCGTCCCGCCGCCCGGGCGGTGTCCCGGTACGCGTCCGACGCCGCCGCTCTGGCCCTGCTGCGCCGCTGCGCCCGGCAGGCGGGCCCGGAGGGGGATGGCGGATTCGCCGCGCGGGAGGCGGAGTTGCTGCGCCGGCTCTGGCTGCGCCGGGCCACGGCAGCGCCCGCGCTGGCTCGGGCGGCGGTGCTGGAGGAGCTGCTGCCGCCGTGGTCCGGCCCGCCGGCCGGGACGCACGCGTGCCACGCGCGGGCGGCCGCGCCGGTCGCCGTACCGGCCCCGAGGCGGACGGAGTTCACCCCCGCCCGGGGGTGAACCGCGGGGGCGGGGTCAGACGTCGAGGCCCCGGGCGGTCAGCCACGCCAGCGGGTCGACCGTCGCGCCGCCCTGGCGGACTTCGAGGTGCAGGTGGGCCCCGGTGACGTTGCCGGTCGCGCCGACGCGGCCGATGGTCTCGCCCGCGCCGACCGACCCGGAGGTCACCGCCATCGAGGACAGGTGGCAGTACCAGACCTCGGTGCCGTCGCCGAGCCGGAGCACGATCCGGTAGCCGTACGCCCCCGACCAGCCGGCCGAGACGACCGTCCCGCCGCCGACGGCCTTGACCGGGGTCCCGGTGGGCGCGGCGAAGTCGAGGCCGGTGTGGTGGCCGGATGACCACATGGAGCCGGAGTCGCCGTAGTGCGAGGTGAGGGTGTAGGAGGAGGTCGGCAGGGACCAGCCGCCCGAGGACTTCACGGCCGGGCCGCCACCGCCGGAGCCCGCCTCCGCCTTGGTCTCGGCCTGCGCGACGGCCGCCTGGTCCGCGGCCGCCTTCTCGGCGGCGGCCTTCTCGGCGGCGGCGCGCACCGCCTCGGCCTCCCGCTCGGCCGCGTCCTTGCGGGTACGGGCCTCCTGCGCGGCGCTCTCGCGGGCGGCCTGCTCGGCGTCCGCCCGGGCCTGGGTCTCGGCGGCGTCCTGCTGGGACTCGGCCTGCTGGAGGATGCGGTGGCGCAGCGCCTCGCCGGCGTCGGTGTGTCCGTGGGTCTGCGCTGCCTGCTGCTCCTGCTGTCCGCCGGCCTGGCCGGGCATTGCGGCGGATCCTGCCGGGCCCGTGTGGTCCCCCTCGACGAGGTCGTGGAGCGAGGGCAGGGATATCGCGGCCTGCGGGCGGTCCTGGGCGGTGGCGATCCCGCCCGCGCCGACCGCCGCGATCACGCCGACGCCGAGCACGGTCGAGCTGCGGGCCAGTCCGCCGCGCGGCTTGAGGACCCGGTGCTTGCCGCGCAGCGGTCGGGCGGAGTCCTCCGTGGGATTCCACTCGCCCCACGCGCCCGCTCCGGGCGTCTCCTGGAGTTCTATGCCTTCAGGGGCAGGCGAGTTGGAGGCCACGGGGGCACACTCCTCTGGACGAGAACGCACACGGGCGCCGTCGAGACGACGGCTGGACGACCGCGCTGCGTTATCAAACGGTAATAGACGCAGGGGAGTGATTCCAAGCTGAGGCGAATGATCGTTGACGCCAATCGGCCACACCCTGAACAGCTTTGGCCACGACATAAACCACTACTCACCACCAACCAGGGTGAAACGGGCCCACCTCCACCACTACTTCAGCCACACCGGCCACATGACTGGCCGTCAATCCCCTTGCGCTGAGCGGCCCATGCGCTACGCACCGTCACCGGGTTCGCCGGTGCGCCCCACCGCCAGCAGGGCCATGTCATCGGTCGCCGCGCCGCCCGTATGCCGGTGCACATCGCTGCTGAGCGCGCTCAGCACCGCGTCCGGGCCGGGGAAGACCCGCCCCCGCAGCCGGGCCGCCGGATCGTAGAAGGCCCCCGCCCGGTCCCGCGCCTCGGTCACCCCGTCCGTGAACAGCAGCAGGGTGCTGCCCGGCGGGAACGGCCACTCCTGGGCCGCGCCGGTACCGTCCCGCGCCAGCTCGCCCAGGCCCAGCGGCAGCGCCGGCTCGGCCGGGGCCAGGACGGACACGCCCCCGTCCGCGTGCAGCAACAGCGGCTCGGGGTGACCCCGGTTGACCAGCCGCAGCAGTCCGCCGCCGGACGGCACCTCCCCGAGCACACAGGTGGTGAACCCCTCCACCGCGTCCAGGCCGTCACGCCGCATGCCCTCCCGGGTCAGCGCCCGCTCCAGCCGCTGCGCCAGCCCCTCCAGGGTGGGCTCGGTCTCCGCCGCCTCCCGGAAGGCCCCCAGCACCACCGCCACGGCCTCCACCGCCCCCAGCCCCTTGCCGCGTACGTCGCCCACCGCGAGCCGTACCCCGTACGCGGTGTCCTGGACGGCGTAGAGGTCCCCGCCGATGAAGGCGTCGGCCTGCGCGGCCTCGTACCGCGCGGCGACGCACAGCCCCCCGATCCGCTCGGCCGGGGTCGGCAGCACGGCCCGCTGGGCGGCTTCGGCGATGCCCCGCGCCGAGGCGAGCCGCTCACCGCTGCGCCGGACGACCCGGTTGATCAGCAGGGCCAGCCCGGAGACCGTCAGCACGGTCACCAGCTCGGTCAGCGCCTCCGCCTTCCAGGTGATCCCGTTGTAGACGTGCAGGCCCGTCACCGTCGCCGCCGAGGCGATCCCGGTCAGCGCCGTCACCCCGAGGCTGAACAGCGGGGCGGCGATCAACGGGGCGGCGGAGAAGAAGGGGGAGCCGGTGAAACTGGGCGGGGTCAGCAGGTCGAAGAGCAGCCCGAGGAAGATCAGCAGGAAGGGCAGGATCCGCACCACCCGCCGGGCGGCGCCGTCCGCGCTCCCGCCGTTGCCCTGCCGGCCCAGCCCCACGCCGCTCTCCTGCCCGCCCGGTAGCCCCGCCCCTCAAGGCTGGCGCCCCGGACACCGACCGGCGACCGGGCCGGACCGGCCGGGTGACGGCGGACACGCCGAAGGCCCGGATCCAGAGGATCCGGGCCTTCGGTTTCAGTAGCGGGGACAGGATTTGAACCTGCGACCTCTGGGTTATGAGCCCAGCGAGCTACCGAGCTGCTCCACCCCGCGTCGGTAAACCCAACTCTACGTCATCCGGGGGACGGCTCTCGCCAATTAACCCGCCGCGCCCCCCACTGAACCGCATCACCGCAGGTCAGATGGGGTAAAACCCGGCCGTGCCGCGCCCCGGAAAACCCTCGGGGCGCGGCACGGCGGGACCGGACAGGGGGCGGGGTCAGGCGCCCTTGCCGCTCTTCGGCAGGGTCCGGGCCGTCTGCGGGAGGCTCGGGCTGGCGGGCGTCGCGCCGTCAGGGGCCAGGAACGGGCCGCTGGGCACGTTCTGGAGCTGGAGCGGGGTCCAGCTCCTCGGCGTCAGGACTCCGTTGACCCGACGGGGTCCGCAGTCCAGGGTCACCCCGTTGGAGGCGCACTGGAGCTCGTAGACCTCGCCGGTGGTGGTCAGCACCTTGAAGTTCGTCACCTGGCCGAGCGAGGAGACGGTGGCGTCGCAGACGATGGCGGGGTCGGGGTAGCCCGGGTTCTGCGTCGGGTTGGTGAGGTTCTGGAACTTGTAGGGCCCCGTCTGCGGGTCGTCCCGGTGGCCGCCGTACGCGACCCCGCGGTAGAGGAAGACGGAGAACTCCTCGGTGTTGTTGGAGAGGATGGAGTCGACCGCGTAGCCGCACCCGTTGCTCCCGCCCGGCCCGGGCGGGCCGGCCGGCCCCGGGTCGCCCTTGGGCCCCCTGGGCCCTCTCGGCCCCCGCGGACCGCGGTTGCAGTCGTCGTCCTCGTGCCCGCCCGCCTTCCCGGCCTTGCGGGCGGCCCCGGCGCGGTCGCCGTCGCCGTCGTCGTCGCCGTCGTGCCCGCGGCCGTGTTCCTTGCAGTGGTCGAGGGCGGTCACCGAGGCCGCGGCCGGCGCCGGGCCGTCACCGGACGCCAGCGCCGGGGTGGCCAGGCCCAGCACCACGACGGCCAGCGATGCCACCGCGCTGCCGGCGAGATACCTGCCCCGCCGGGGGCGCGGACCGAGGGGGAGTGCGGTCCTCTTCTCAGGACTCATGCGTGTTGCTCCTTGTGGAACCGAAGAGATGGGCCCGGAAGCGCGAGATTGAGCCTCCTTTCACATGATCTGACCGATATGCACCCACTCCCCGTCAGGCGCGCGGCCCCGTCAGCGCGATGGCCCAGCGCAACTGGCCCGAAGGGGGTACTCCCCCGGCATGTCGCACAGGGCGGCCCCTCAGATTCCGGCCACGGAGGGTGCACGTAAGGCCCGGTACACCCCGGAACGCACCGAGCGCCCCTCCGGTCGAAACCGGAGGGGCGCTCGGGAGCAGGTGGGAGGAGGTGTCCCCCGCCTGCGAGCGGTAGGCCATGTCGGACTCGAACCGACAACCAACGGATTAAAAGTCCGCTGCTCTGCCAATTGAGCTAATGGCCCTCCATGTGCTCACCCCAGAGCATAGCCGCAGAGCGGCTGCTGGCCGATCGGGTATCGCCGGGTATGGCCCCGGCGGTTTCCCGCCAGGGGGTGCGGGTGGGGTGAAAGGGGCCGGAAAGGGGATCGGCCCCCACCGCACCGGGGTGCTGTGGGGGCCGATCCTCCGTCAGGGGGTGCTCAGGCGTCAGCCGTTGCGCTTCCAGCGGGGCTTGTCGTCACGACGGCCGCCGAAGGAGCCGCCGCCGTTGCCGGACGGGCGGTCGTCGCGGCGGAAGCCACCGCCGGAGGGACGGTCGTCACGACGGAAACCACCGGAGGGGCGGTCGTCGCGGCGGAAGCCACCACCGGAGGGACGGTCGTCACGGTTGAAGCCACCCGACGGACGGTCGTCACGACGGAAACCACCCGACGGACGGTCGTCAC
>NZ_JBEYJJ010000007.1:25293-283642 GCF_040636215.1 Streptomyces sp. NPDC006687
ACGGCGGAAGCCACCACCGGAGGACGGACGGTCGTCACGGCGGAAGCCGCCACGGTCACCGCGGTCGTCACGGTTGAAGCCACCCGACGGACGGTCATCGCGACGGAAACCACCCGAGGGACGGTCGTCACGGCGGAAGCCACCACCGGAGGACGGACGGTCGTCACGGCGGAAGCCGCCACGGTCACCGCGGTCGTCACGGTTGAAGCCACCCGACGGACGGTCGTCACGACGGAAACCACCCGAGGGACGGTCGTCGCGACGGAAGCCACCACCGGAGGACGGACGGTCGTCACGGCGGAAGCCGCCACGGTCACCGCGGTCGTCGCGTCGGTTGTCGCGGCGCTCGAAGTTGCCGCGGTCGTCGCGGCGCTCGAAGCTGCGCTGCTCCTGGGCGGCGGCCTGGGCGGCCTGCTTGGCCTGCTCGGCCACAGCCGCGGCCACCTCGGCCTCGGCGGCCTCGACGACCTCGGCGACGGCGGCCTCCGGGTCCTCACCGCGCTCACGGGCGGAGCGGGCGACGAGGCGGTCGGCCTCCTCGCGCAGCTCGGCGGCACGACGGGTCGCGCGCTCCAGCTGCTTGGTCAGGTCGGCGACCTCACGCTCGGCCTGCTTGGCGGCGTTGTTCGCGGAGTCGGCCTGGACCTCGGTGAGCGAACGCGCACCGGTGATCTCGGCGACCTCCGGGTCGAAGGCGCCGGCGCCCTGGACGATGTGGCGCGAGGCGTCGACGCCCGCGTCCTCCATCAGGCGGAAGATCTGGCGGCGCTGGTGCGGGAGCGCCAGCGACACGACGACACCGGACTTGCCGGCGCGGGCGGTACGGCCCGAGCGGTGCAGGTAGTCCTTGTGGTCACCGGCCGGGTCCACGTTGAGGACCAGGTCGATGCCGTCGACGTGGATACCGCGGGCGGCGACGTCGGTGGCGACGAGCGCGTTGACGTAGCCGTCCTTGAAGTCGGCGAGGACGCGGGTACGGGCGCCCTGCGTCATGCCGCCGTGCAGCGCGTCGGCCTTCACGCCGGACTCGACGAGCTGCTCGGCGATGCGGTCGGCGCCCAGCTGGGTGCGGACGAAGATGATGGTGCGGCCCTTGCGGGCGGCGATGGCGGCCGTGACCGGCGCCTTGTCCTTCGGCTTCACGACGAGGACGTGGTGGGTCATGGTCGTGACGTTGCCCTGGGCGCTGTCGACCTCGTGCGTGACGGGGTTGGACAGGTAGCGCTTGACCAGGGTGCCGATCTCGTTCTCCATGGTGGCGGAGAAGAGCATGCGCTGGCCGCCGCCGGGGATCTGGTCGAGCAGCTCGGTGACCTCGGGCAGGAAGCCCAGGTCGGCCATCTGGTCGGCCTCGTCGAGGACGGCGATCTTGACGTTCTCCAGGGAGCAGGCGCCGCGGTTGATGATGTCGCGCAGACGGCCGGGGGTGGCGACGAGGACGTCGACACCGCGCTCCAGGGCGTAGATCTGGTTGCCCATGGAGGTACCGCCGCAGACGACCTTCATCTTGAGGCCGAGGACGTCGCCGTAGGGCTGGAGGGCGTCCGCGACCTGCATCGCGAGCTCACGCGTCGGCGTGAGGATGATCGCGCGGGGCTTCTTCTTCTCGGTGTGGCCGCCGGCCAGCGAGGCCAGGGTCGGCAGACCGAAGGAGAGGGTCTTGCCGGAGCCGGTGCGGCCGCGGCCGAGGATGTCCTTGCCGGCCAGGGCGTCCGGGATGGTCGCGGCCTGGATCGGGAACGGGCTGGTGACACCGTTCTGCGCGAGCTTGCGGACGATGCCCTCGGGCAGACCGAGGTCCGCGAAGGTGACCGTGGGCTCGGCGTCGGCGGCGTCGGCGTCCTCGTCGGAGGCGGCGTCAGCGGCGTCGGCCGTCACATCGGCCTCAAGCGCCTCGATGATCTCGTTCGCTTCCGCGGCCTCCATGGCCTCGGTGACCACAAGGGCCTCAACAGCGTCGACGATCTCGGTGGAGTCGTTCTCGGGCATGACGGAACGGTCAGAACTGGAAATGGACATGCGAAATGCGAAACCTTCCGGAGTCTCGGCACGCGCCCAAACTCCGTGAATCGCAAATCGACCGCCTCAATGCGGTCAGCCACGGCTAGGGAGAGTACGCGCCACACGGCGCTCTTCGGATTCGGCGCCGGGCAATGGGATCAAACGATCTATAACCATACGCACCCTCCCGGGGGTCTGGCAAGTCGCCCCTGCACCACCCCCTCTGACCTGCGACGACGCCCGACAGACCGGGATGGTCGGGGACGCGGTTCCCCCGCGCCCGCCCTCAGGCGACGCTCGGCCCCGGGGAGGCGGGCGGCGGCTCGCTCGGCGTGGGCTGTGTCACAGGAGGCGTGCTCTCCCCGCCGCCGGACGTCGTGGTGGACCCGCCCGCACCACCCGACCCACCTGACCCACCTGACGAGGAACCACCGGCCCCGCCCGCACCACCCGACCCCGACCCGGAACCGGACCCGCCGGCTCCCGACCCGGAGCCGGAGCCCGACCCGGAACCGCCCGTCCCGGACCCCGAGCCGGACCCGCCCCCGGACGACACGTGGCCCCCCTGCCCGCCGGCCCCGCCCCCGGGACCGGCCGACGGGGAGGGCTGGCCCGGCTTGCCCGCGGGCGCGCCGGGGCCGGGAGAGGCCCCGGGCGCCCCGGCGGAGCGCCCCGGCTCGGCGGACTTCCCCTCCTGAGGGCCCTCCTTGACGCCGTGCCCGTTGCCGTGGATCCCGGAGCCGTGCCCGGAGCCCGCGGCCGTGCCGGCCCCGGCGGCGTCCTTGCCGCCCACCGAGGCGGCGGGTCCCGGCTTCGCGGCGTCCTCGCCGACGCTCATGCAGCCCGCGGTCGCCGCGACCGCGAGGGCGGAGACGGCCAGTCTGAGGGTGGTGGACAGGGAGGGGGGCAACGGGCGCACGGGGGCACCTCCGGGACGCGGGGTGGGGTCCGCGGTGAGCGGGTCAATGAGCCCAACTCCCTTTACCCCGTAAGAGACACGCCCCTTGTGCGAGTTACCCGGAAGGCCCCCGGGGTCACGCGAACAGCTGCCGCGCCACCTGCGCCCCCAGCGTCACCGCGCCCAGGCCCACCAGCAGGGAGGCGGCGACGTTCGCCGCGGCCAGGAACCTCCAGCCGCGCTCGGCCAGCCGCAGCGTCTCGTACGAGAACGTCGAGTAGGTGCTCAGCGCCCCGCACAGCCCCGTCCCCAGGAGCAGCGTCAGCCGCGAGGACCCGGCGCCCGCCAGGAGGGCCCCGGTCAGCACCCCCAGCAGCAGGCAGGCGCCGGCGTTGACCACGAAGGTCCCCCAGGGGAAGACCGAGTCGTGCCGCGCCTGCACGGCCCGGTCGGTCAGGTACCGCAGCGGGGCCCCGATGACCGCGCCCGCCACCACCAGCAGCCAGTTCACCCGGCCCCCCGCGCCCGCAGCGCCAGCCGCGTCAGCGAAGCCGCCGCCCACACCGCGCCCAGCGCGCCCGCCACGGTCAGTCCGGCGTACGCCAGCGCGAGCCCGGCGCGGTCCGCGTCCAGCAGCCGCGAGAAGTCCAGGGCGTAGGTCGAGAAGGTGGTGAACCCGCCGAGCACCCCGGTCCCGGCGAAGGGCCGCAGCAGCGGGTGCGGAGCGCGCCGCCCGCCCTCGTTGATCAGCGCCATCAGGACGCCGATCAGCGCGCAGCCCGCCACATTGGTCCACAGGGTCGCCCAGGGGAAGCCCGCCGGCCCGGCCGGCCACAGCAGGGCCACCGCGTAGCGGGCCGCCGCGCCCAGGGCTCCGCCGGCGGCCACCGCCGCGAGGACCCGGCCCTGCGGCTCGGCGCGCTGGTCCGGGACGTGGAGGTCGACGTCCGGGTCGATGGCCTCCGCGCCCGGTGCGGGCCGGGTCACCCGTAGCCCAGGGCGTGCAGGCGTTCGTCGTCGATGCCGAAGTGGTGGGCGATCTCGTGGACCACGGTCACCTCCGTCTCGGCGATCACGTCCTCCCGGTCCTCGCACATCCGCAGCGTGGGGTTCCGGTAGATCGTGATCCGGTCGGGGAGCACGCCGGCGTACCACTCGCCGCGCTCGGTCAGCGGGGTCCCCTCGTACAGGCCGAGCAGCTCGGGGTCCCCGGCCGGCGGCTCGTCCTCGACGAAGACCGCCACGTTGTCCATCAGCCGCGTCAGCTCCGGCGGAATCCGGTCCAGCGCCTCTGCGACGAGCTCCTCGAACTCCTCGCGCGTCATCTCCAGCACCCGGCCATTGTCGCCCCGGCCGGGGCCGTTCCCCCGCCCGGGCGGTAACCGTTTTGGCGATACCTCCTCGGATCCCATATGCTTCTCACGTCCCCGACGCGCTGAAAAGTGCCCGGCGGGCCTTTAGCCCTCATCGTCTAGTGGCCCAGGACGCCGCCCTTTCAAGGCGGTAGCACGGGTTCGAATCCCGTTGGGGGTACGCAACACCATGTGCAAGACTTGCTCTTGCACAAACCAGGTCCTGTGGAGCAGTTGGTTAGCTCGCCACCCTGTCAAGGTGGAGGTCGCGGGTTCAAGTCCCGTCAGGATCGCTGAGGCTGGAAACAGTCTCGTGGCTGGGTAGCTCAGTTGGTACGAGCGATCGCCTGAAAAGCGATAGGTCGCCGGTTCGACCCCGGCCCCAGCCACAGAAGGAAGGCCCCGTCTCCGGACGGGGCCTTCCGCGTTTCACTCCTCCGGAGGCTTCCCGGCCTCCTGGACCTCACGGGCCTCCTCGGCCTCGCGGGCCGCCGTCCGCCGCCGGTGCAGCAGCCCGAAGGCCACCGCCCCGGCGCCGACCAGCCCGAGGAGCGCCCAGTCCGGGACGGCGTCCGCGACGGCGCCCACCTTCTCCTCCACCGCGTACGAGTCGTCCACGTCCAGCAGCCCCGGCAGGGCGCTCGCCCCGTCGTACAGCAGGAACAGGGCGCCCAGGGTGATGAAGAACAGCCCGGACAGCAGCGAGGTGGTGTGCAGCTCCAGGCGGCCCACCCGTACGGCCCGGCCGCGCAGCCAGGGCCGGCGGCCCAGGTCGAAGCGCTCCCACAGCAGGGCCAGCACGAACAGCGGTACGGCCATGCCCAGGGCGTAGACCGCCAGCAGGAGGCCGCCGTAGACGGGGCTGCCGCTGACGGCCGCCACCGTGAGGACGCTGCCCAGGATCGGGCCCGCGCAGAAGCCGGCCAGCCCGTAGACCGCGCCGAGGGCGTACACCGACAGGGCGGTGGTCGGACGGATCCGCCCCGAGAGCTCGGAGAGCCGCTTCGGTGCGAAGCCGAGGCCGAGGATCTGGGCCAGGCCCAGGACGATGATCAGCCAGCCGCCGGCCAGGACGAGCTGGTCGCGGTGGGAGTGGAAGAACCGGCCCGCGAACGAGCCGGCCGCGCCGAGCGGGACGAGGGTGGTGGCGAGGCCGGCGTAGAAGATCCCGGTGCGGGCGAGCAGCCGGGAGCGGGAGTCGATGGAGTACGCGAAGAAGGCCGGCAGCAGCAGGGCGCTGCACGGGCTGAGCAGGGCGAGGAGGCCGCCGAGCAGGGCGGCGGCGTAGCCGACGCCGCTCACTGGGCCTTCGCCTGTGCCTTGGCCCGGTCGATGGCCGCGGTGAAGGCGGCGAGGGGCTGGGCGCCGGCGAGGGGCTGCCCGTTGACGAGGAAGGAGGGGGTGGACTGGACGCCGATGCGGTAGCCCTCCTCCCGGTCGCGGCGCAGGGCGGCGGCGGCCTGTTCGCCGGCCATGTCGGCCTTGAAGCGGTCCAGGTCGGGCACGCCGGCCTCGCGGGCCAGCTCGGTCAGCCGGTCCGCGCCGAAGCCCTTGGCCTTGGCGCCCTCGGCGTAGGCGGCGGTGTGGAAGGCGGCGAAGCGGTCCTGCTGCCCGGCGGCCCAGGCGGCCTTGGCGGCGGCCTCGGACTCGGCGCCGAAGATCGGGAAGTTACGCCACTCGATGCGCAGGGTGCCGTCGGTGACGTACTTCTCGATCAGTGCGGGCTCGGTGTCCCGGGCGAACTTGGCGCAGTAGCCGCACTTGAAGTCGGAGTACTCGATGAGGACGACGGGCGCGTCGGTGCGGCCCACGGCGAGCTTGTCCCCGGCTTCGCGGCGGGCCAGCGCCTTCAGCTCCGCGAAGGCACCGCTGTCGGGGGCGTCGGAGGCGGAGGCGCTGGCGGTGGGGCGGTCGTGCTCCTGACGGGGCGCGGTGGTCTGCCACGAGACCACCCCGAGGGTGATCGCGGCGACGGCGACCCCGGCGGCGTAGAGGAGGGGCTTGCGGGAGGTCTTACGGGACGTGGACATACGGGTGCTCCAGAGCGGGATGTACGGGGGAACCGGCGGACCGGCTCCCCTACACCCGCATCACGGACAGCTCCACCGGCCCCGGTGCCCGCTGACCGGGCCCGCGCACGGGCACCCGTACGCATTCGGCCCGGTACGGCCGCACCCCCTCGGGCGCGGGCCGCGCGGCGAGCACGGAAACGTGCTCGTGCCCACCTCGGGACGGCACCACCGGCACCACCCCGTCCCGCCCGCTCCCGGGCCCGCACGCGGGCCCCGGCTCCGAGCCCGCGGAGGCCGCCCGGGCCACCGCGCGGGCCGGCGCGTCCCCGCCCTGGGGCGACGCTGCCACGGCCGGGAGGAACCCCGGGGACGGCGGCCCGTGCGGGGCGGTGCCTTCCCCGGCGCCTGCCGGAGCGGCGAAGCCCGTCCGCACCCCGCCGGCCGACGGCGCGGGACCTCCGTCCGCCGTCCCCCGTACCGCCCCCGGCAGGGCGAACACCACGGCCAGCAGGGCCGTCGCCAGGGCCAGCACGGCGGCGGGCCGCGAGCGGCGAACGGGACGGGAGGACAAAGGTGGGGCGCCTCTCACTCGCACAACTGGGGGACTCGTCCCGAAATGGTACGGGGAGGGGCACAAATGCGTTCGCCACCCGCCCGGCCCAGGTGAGATCCTCGACCAGGTATGTCTACTTCCTTCGCCGCCCTGCAGACGCTTCTCGGTGAGATCTCCCTCCGCGACGCGCACCGCCTCGGCCGCCGCCTCGAAGGCGCCCGCCGCATCCGCAAGCCCGAGGACCAGCAGGCCGTACTCGGCGAGATCGCCGCGGAGGCCGAGAAGGCCGCCGCGCGACTGGCCGGCCGCGCCTCGCGGATGCCGGAGGTCACGTATCCCGAGAACCTGCCCGTCAGCCAGAAGAAGGACGCGATCGCCGAGGCGATACGCGACCACCAGGTCGTGATCGTCGCGGGCGAGACCGGCTCGGGCAAGACCACGCAGATCCCCAAGATCTGCATGGAGCTCGGGCGCGGGGTCCGCGGCATGATCGGGCACACCCAGCCCCGGCGGATCGCCGCCCGCACGGTCGCGGAGCGCATCGCCGAGGAGCTGAAGTCCGAGATCGGGCAGACCGTCGGCTGGAAGGTCCGCTTCACCGACCAGGTGAACCCGGACGCGACCTTCGTCAAGCTCATGACGGACGGCATCCTGCTCGCCGAGATCCAGACGGACCGCGAGCTGCGCGCCTACGACACGATCATCATCGACGAGGCCCACGAGCGCAGCCTCAACATCGACTTCCTGCTCGGCTACCTGGCCCAGCTGCTCCCCAAGCGCCCCGACCTCAAGGTCGTGATCACCTCCGCGACCATCGACCCGGAGCGCTTCTCCCGCCACTTCGGCGACGCCCCGATCGTGGAGGTCAGCGGCCGTACGTACCCGGTGGAGGTGCGCTACCGGCCGCTGCTGGAGGGGGCCGATGAGGACGCAGAGGAGAGCGACCGCGACCAGATCACCGCGATCTGCGACGCCGTCGACGAGCTCCAGGGCGAGGGCCCGGGCGACATCCTGGTCTTCCTCTCCGGCGAGCGGGAGATCCGCGACACCGCCGACGCGCTGATCAAGAAGAAGCTGCGCTTCACCGAGGTCCTGCCCCTCTACGCCCGCCTCTCGCACGCCGAGCAGCACCGGGTCTTCCAGCCCCACACCGGCCGCCGGATCGTGCTGGCGACCAACGTCGCCGAGACCTCCCTGACGGTCCCCGGCATCAAGTACGTGATCGACCCGGGCACGGCCCGTATCTCCCGCTACAGCCACCGCACGAAGGTGCAGCGGCTGCCCATCGAGCGGATCAGCCAGGCCAGCGCCAACCAGCGCAAGGGCCGCTGCGGCCGCACCAGCGACGGCATCTGCATCCGGCTGTACTCCGAGGACGACTTCAACGCCCGCCCGGAGTTCACGGACGCGGAGATCCTGCGCACCAACCTGGCCTCCGTCATCCTCCAGATGACCGCCGCCGGGCTCGGGGAGATCGAGAAGTTCCCCTTCATCGACCCGCCGGACCACCGCAACATCCGCGACGGCGTGCAGCTGCTCCAGGAGCTCGGCGCCCTCGACCCGGCCGAGAAGGACCCAAAGAAGCGGCTCACCCCGATGGGCCGGCAGCTCTCCCAGCTGCCGGTGGACCCGCGCCTGGCCCGCATGGTGGTGGAGGCGGACAAGAACAACTGCGTCCGCGAGGTCATGGTGATCGCGGCGGCCCTGTCGATCCAGGACCCGCGCGAGCGCCCGTCGGACAAGCAGACCCAGGCGGACCAGTACCACGCCCGGTTCAAGGACGAGACGAGCGACTTCCTCTCCTTCCTGAACATGTGGCGCTACGTCCGCGAGCAGCAGAAGGAGCGCGGCTCGTCCTCCTTCCGCCGGATGTGCAAGCAGGAGTACCTGAACTTCCTGCGCATCCGCGAGTGGCAGGACATCTACGCCCAGCTGCGCTCGGTCGCCAAGACGATGGGCATCCACGTCAACGAGGCCGACGCCGCCGAGACGAACATCCACGTCTCCCTGCTGGCCGGCCTGCTGTCGCACATCGGCCTGAAGGACACCGACAAGAACGAGTACCTGGGCGCGCGGTCGGCGAAGTTCGCGATCTTCCCGGGGTCGGCGCTGTTCAAGAAGCAGCCGAAGTTCCTGATGTCGGCGGAGCTGGTGGAGACCTCGCGGCTGTGGGCGCGGGTGAACGCCAAGGTGGAGCCCGAGTGGGTGGAGCCGCTGGCGCAGCACCTGATCAAGCGCACGTACAGCGAGCCGCACTGGGAGAAGGACCAGGCGGCGGTCATGGCGTACGAGAAGGTCACTCTGTACGGGGTGCCGATCGTCGCCCAGCGGAAGATCAACTACGGCCGGATCGACCCCGAGGTCTCGCGCGAGCTGTTCATCCGCAACGCGCTGGTCGAGGGGGACTGGCGCACGCACCACAAGTTCTACGCGGACAACCGCAAGCTGCTGACCGAGGTCGAGGAGCTGGAGAACCGGGCGCGGCGCCGCGACATCGTCGTGGACGACGAGACCCTGTTCGACTTCTACGACCAGCGGATCCCCGAGCACGTGGTCTCGGGGGCGCACTTCGACTCCTGGTGGAAGCACAAGCGGCGCGAGGAGCCCGAACTCCTCGACTTCGAGCGGGAGATGCTGCTGACGGAGAAGGCGGCCGGGGTCACCAAGGCCGACTATCCGGACTCCTGGCGGCAGGGGCAGCTGAAGTTCCGGGTGACGTACCAGTTCGAGCCGGGCGCGGACGCGGACGGCGTGACCGTGCACATCCCGCTCCAGGTGCTGAACCAGGTCACCGGCGAGGGCTTCGACTGGCAGATCCCGGGGCTGCGCGAGGAGGTCGTCACCGAGCTGATCCGCTCGCTGCCCAAGCCGATCCGCCGGCATTACGTGCCCGCCCCGAACTACGCCTCCCGTTTCCTGGAGCAGTCGCCCTCGCTGAGCGAGCCGCTGCCGGTGGCGCTGGCGCGCGAGCTCCAGCGGATGGTGGGGGTGCCCGTCTCGGCGGAGGACTTCGACCTCTCCCGGATCCCGGACCACCTGAAGATCACCTTCCGGATCGTGGACGAGCGGCGGCGCAAGATCGCCGAGGACAAGGACCTGGAGGCCCTGCGGCTGAAGCTGAAGCCGAAGGCCCGCCAGGCCCTCTCCCAGGCCGCGGCCGCCACCGCCGAGCGGACGGGCGGGGAGTCGGTGGAGCGCTCCGGCCTGACCGACTGGACCATCGGCACCCTGGTCAAGGTCTTCGAGACCCGCCGGGCCGGCCAGCCGGTGAAGGCGTACCCGGCACTGGTGGACGAGGGGACGAGCGTCTCCGTACGGCTCTTCGACACCGAGGCCGAGCAGCAGCAGGCGATGTGGCTGGGCACCCGGCGGCTGATCCTGCTCAACATCCCGGTGAACCCGGCGAAGTTCGCCTCGGAGAAGCTGACCAACCAGCAGAAGCTGGCACTCTCCCGCAATCCGCACGGTTCCATCCAGGCGCTGTTCGACGACTGCGCGACCGCGGCCACCGACAAGCTGATCGCCGACCACGGCGGTCCGGCCTGGGACGAGGCGGCCTTCCGCCGGCTCTTCGACGCGGTCCGGGCCGACCTGGTGGACACCACCGTGCGGACCGTGGGACAGGTCCAGCAGGTCCTGGCGGCCTGGCAGGCGTGCGAGCGGCGGCTGAAGGCGACCAGCAGCCTGGCCCTGATGGCGAACATCGCGGACGTGAAGACGCAGCTGGCGGCCCTGATGCCGGCCGGGTTCGTGACCCTGACCGGCCTGAAGCGGCTGCCGGACCTGATGCGCTACCTGGTGGCGATCGACCGGCGGCTCCAGCAGATGCCGACGGGGGTCCAGCGCGACACCACGCGCATGGAGAAGGTCCACGAGATGCGGGACGAGTACCTCTGGCTGCTGGAACAGCTGCCGAAGGGCCGGCCGGTGCCGGAGGCGGTCACCGAGATCCGCTGGATGATCGAGGAGCTGCGGGTCAGCTACTTCGCGCACGCGCTGGGGACGGCGTACCCGATCTCCGACAAGCGCATCGTGAAGGCGGTGGACGCGCTCGCTCCGTGATCGCGGAGCGGGCTGGTTCGACCCCACCCCCCGTGCTGCTGTACAGTCTGTTTCGCAGCCGGGCAATCGGCCGCACGCCAGGTCCTGTGGAGCAGTTGGTTAGCTCGCCACCCTGTCAAGGTGGAGGTCGCGGGTTCAAGTCCCGTCAGGATCGCAGAAACGTCAGGGCCCGTATCCCGCAAGGGATACGGGCCCTGACGCGTTGTCGGCTCCGGCGGTCCGGCCCCCTCGTGCGCGCTCCGCCACCTCATGATCACTCGGGGCTCACGGCGCCTCTGGAAGCCCCTCAGGCGGCCCCGGCCGCCCCGCCGGACCCGCTGGGGTCCGCGCTCACTCCGGGGGGCCTCCAGGGCCCTCCGGGAGGCTTTCGGGAATACATGCCTCCGGAGAGAGGAAATCCCCCCTTCGAGTGAGGGGGCGGCTGTGACGGGAGTCACCTCATGAGTTTTTGAGACTCGCACATTTATCGGAGCCCTACGCCCGCTCGATTTAATATGTGCAATGGCACCTACCCGGCCGCAGACGTGGCGGGCACAAAAAAATCGCGCTGGACCCGGCGGAGTCCAGCGCGATCGACGGCAGTGCCTGTTGGGGCAGGCTCCGCCGCGTGAAGCTGTTGTGGGTCATCGGATTGGGGGATCCGATACGCACCCTTTAAAGCGGTGGTGCTGCGCGACCTCAGCCCTCGCTGCGCTGCTGCGGAATTCCCGCGAGCAGTGCGCGAACCTCGGCCTCGCGGTATCGGCGGTGTCCACCCAGGGTGCGGATGGACGTGAGCTTGCCGGCCTTGGCCCAGCGGGTAACCGTCTTCGGGTCCACGCGGAACATGGTGGCAACCTCAGCCGGGGTCAGCAGCGGCTCGGCATCAGGGGTGCGAGCGGTCATGAGCGGCCTCCTCGGGAGAACCGAACCATCTCGGTTCTTTCCTCTAAATTCTGCACCTTGGCCCACGTTGCCCGAAATGGACATACGCAGGCCGAGTCGGTTATAGGACGAACGGCTTGTCCTCGGCACTACAACTACACCATCCGTCCAGCCTCGACGGCCAAACCGATGGAATTGCCCTCCGAGGTGTTCATCAGCGGCGGAAGCCGATGGACCGTCCCATAACGGACAGTCACCCCACTGTGACGATCAGTCACAGAGCGATCAGGAGTCGTCAGACCCCCCATAGAGTGCAATACCGAGCATTCCGCCCTTAGTTGGGCGGAAGGAACCCTCCCCGGACTCCTTGTCCTATTTTGGCATGAGGATAGGGGATGGGCGCAAGGGTGTGGATAGTGCGGTCCGTCACGCTTGGGCCAATGGCCCGGATCGGGACGTAGGTCCTGGGACAAAGACCCTAATACCGTGACCAAGCCCCTGATCTGCGGCGTGTGGGCCATTCGGCCGATCATGACCGGTACGGGCGATACGCGTAGCGCCCGAACGGGCTCCGAACAGGATCCGAACACCTACGCCCATGATCTACGCAGACCCCGGTTCCCGAAAGGGTCAAGGCTGCCTCTAGTTCGCGAAAAGTCTCTCCCTCACCGCCCCCCAGCGACCGGCCAGTTCCTGGTACACCGCCGCCGCCCCCTCCTGGTCCCCCTCCCGCAGGGCCGTGAGCCCCTCCGCGAGGTCGCGGGCCGAGCGGTCCGCGGCCAGGCCGTCAGCCGGGAGCGCGTGCAGCAGCCCGCCGTAGTCCAGTTCGACCATCGAGCGCGGATGGAACTCCTCCAGCCAGCGGCCGACCTCCGCCAGCCCCTCCGCCAGCGGCCCGTACCCCCGCTGCTCCCGGCCCTCCGCCTCGCGCAGCGTCCGCAGCGCCCGCGCGAGCCGGCGCCGGGCCTGCACCATCGGCGTGCGGTAGCGCAGCCGCTCCCCCGGCAGGTACTCCCGCTCCTCGTCCCCCACCAGCACGAACCAGCGCAGCGGCACCTGCCACACCCCGGTACGGATCCAGGGCCGCGCGTCGGGGTTGCGCTCCCGCCACGCCTCGTACGCGGCGGCCGCCCTGCGCCGGGCCGCCGGGGGCAGCGCCGCGTCCAGCACCGGCGCCGGGAAGTTCGCCACCAGCTCCTCCAGCGCCAGCCAGCCGCGCAGCCGCGTCCGCCAGGGGCACACCAGCAGCACCCCGTCCCGCTCGGCCGTGAAGGCGTCCCCGCTCTCGTGCGCCGGGACACCGGTCACGGGTACGCGGACCAAGTCGGAAAGACAGCGGCGCAGTTCGTCCTGGGCGGTTGGCGCGGTCCCGCGCCGGGCATACGCCGCCCAGTGCGTGCGCTCCGGCTCCGGGAAGGAGGTCAGGGGCTCGTAGATCCGCAGGTAGGAGGCGTACGGGACCATCGGCGCGGGCCGCGCGGCCGGCGGCCGGAGGTCGGGGGATTCGCTCACCCCCTCGTCCTCCCCGCTTTCGGGGCCCGGTTCACCTCCAACTCGCGGGCCGGACAGCGAATCCGCCGACCGGCCCGCCGACCGTGTGTGGCTCATGAGTGTTCCGATCCCCGGACAGGGGGTACCGGCGCCCGCCTCAGGTCTTACTCTGCTCCCAGTGCGCCCTCCCCCACCCGCAGGGCGGGCGTTTTTCCGCCGCATCTCTTCCATGGGAGTCACCACCGTGACCGAAATGACCGACGGCGTCCTGCACACCCTGTTCCGCAGTGAGCAGGGCGGCCACGAGCAAGTCGTGCTGTGCCAGGACCGGGCCACCGGACTCAAGGCCGTCATCGCCATCCACTCCACCGCCCTGGGCCCCGCCCTCGGCGGCACGCGCTTCCACGCGTACGCCTCCGACGAGGAGGCCGTCCGCGACGCGCTGAACCTCTCGCGCGGTATGTCGTACAAGAACGCCCTCGCCGGTCTCGACCTCGGCGGCGGCAAGGCCGTGATCATCGGCGACCCCTCCATCCTGAAGTCCGAGGAACTCCTGCTGGCCTACGGCCGCTTCGTGGAGTCCCTCGGCGGCCGCTACGTCACCGCCTGCGATGTCGGCACGTACGTGGCCGACATGGACGTCGTCGCCCGCGAGACCCGCTGGGCCACCGGCCGCTCCCCCGAGAACGGCGGCGCCGGCGACTCCTCCGTCCTCACCGCCTTCGGTGTCTTCCAGGGCATGCGGGCCAGCGCCCAGCACCTGTGGGGCGACCCGACCCTGCGCGGCCGCAAGGTCGGCGTCGCGGGCGTCGGCAAGGTCGGCCGCCACCTGGTGGAGCACCTCCTCCAGGACGGCGCCGAGGTCGTGATCACGGACGTCCGCGTGCAGTCCGTGCAGGAGATCCTCGACAAGCACCCCGGCGGCAAGGTCACGGCCGTCCCGGACACCGAGGCCCTGATCCGCACCGAGGGCCTGGACATCTACGCCCCCTGCGCGCTCGGCGGCGCCCTGAACGACGACTCCGTCCCGGTCCTCACCGCCTCGGTGGTGTGCGGCGCGGCCAACAACCAGCTGGCCCACCCCGGCGTGGAGAAGGACCTCGCGGACCGCGGGATCCTCTACGCCCCGGACTACGTGGTCAACGCGGGCGGCGTGATCCAGGTCGCCGACGAGCTGCACGGCTTCGACTTCGACCGGTGCAAGGCCAAGGCGTCGAAGATCTTCGACACCACCCTGGCCATATTCGCACGTGCGAAGGAGGACGGGATCCCGCCGGCCGCCGCGGCCGACCGGATCGCCGAGCAGCGCATGGCCGACGCCCTCGCGGCGCGCGCCGCCGCCCGCCAGGCGTAGCCCCGACGGGGACCCGCCGGGGCGCGGCGAGACGGAACTCACTGCGCTTCGGCGGGTCGCCGGGCAGGAAAGCGTTAAAATCGCAGCTGACCAGCGAGTACGGGGTGTCCCGCTGGTCCTGTGGAGAGGCACGTCATGCGGGCGGCGTACCGTATGGCCGCGGAAGCAGGTACCGTTAAACCCCTACGGACGGTCTCTTCACGGAGAGCCCGCTCCGAACCATGAACGCGTGTCAGACTCTGGGGCCGTCGAGCCCCGTCACCGAGGGGGTCGAGCCATGGGGCGCGGCCGGGCCAAGGCCAAGCAGACAAAGGTCGCCCGCCAGCTGAAGTACAACAGCGGCGGGACCGACCTGACGCGTCTGGCCAATGAGCTGGGCGCATCGCCGACGGAGCCGCTGATCAGCGCGCCGGTCGAAGTCGATGACGATCTGGACGACGACGACCCGTACGCCAAGTACGCGGATCTGTACAACGATGACGACGAGGACGAGGACGAAGAGTCCGGTCCGTCGGCGCACCGTCGCGGGGCTTGACGCGCAGCACCTCTGCTTCGAGCATCTGCACAGCCGGGCTCCTTCCGGCTGACAGCCGAACATGCCAGAACCCGGTCCAGGGCCTTTGCCCCGGACCGGGTTTTGGTGCTGCTCAGGCCGCGTAGTCGCCGGTGAGGGTGGCGCCCTCGGTGTGGTCGCCGCGGTCGAGGATCTCGCCGGCGACCCAGGCTTCGACGCCCCGGTCGGCCAGCGCGGTCAGGGCCACGTCCACCGACTCCTGCGGGACCACGGCCATCATGCCGACGCCCATGTTCAGGGTCTTCTCCAGCTCCAGCCGCTCCACGTTCCCGGCCTTGCCGACCAGGTCGAAGACGGCGCCCGGGGTCCAGGTGGAGCGGTCGACGGTGGCGTGCAGGTGGTCCGGGACGACCCGGGCCAGGTTCGCGGCGAGGCCGCCGCCGGTGATGTGCGAGTAGGCGTGGACCTCGGCCGTGCGGGTGAGGGCCAGGCAGTCCAGCGAGTAGATCTTGGTGGGCTCCAGCAGCTCCTCGCCGAGGGTCCGGCCGAGCTCCTCGACGTGCTGGTCGAGGGTCATCCCGGCGCGGTCGAAGAGGACGTGCCGGACGAGCGAGTACCCGTTCGAGTGAAGCCCGGACGAGGCCATGGCGATGACGGCGTCCCCCGTACGGATGCGGTCGGCGCCCAGGAGGGCGTCGTACTCGACCACACCGGTGCCGGCGCCCGCGACATCGAAGTCGTCCGGCCCGAGCAGGCCCGGGTGCTCGGCGGTCTCGCCGCCGACCAGGGCGCAGCCGGCGAGGACACAGCCCTCGGCGATGCCCTTGACGATGGCCGCGACACGCTCGGGGTGGACCTTGCCGACGCAGATGTAGTCCGTCATGAAGAGCGGCTCGGCGCCGCAGACGACGATGTCGTCCATGACCATGGCGACCAGGTCGTGGCCGATGGTGTCGTAGACGCCCATCTGGCGGGCGATGTCCACCTTGGTGCCGACGCCGTCGGTGGCCGAGGCCAGCAGGGGGCGCTCGTAGCGCTTGAGGGCGGAGGCGTCGAAGAGGCCGGCGAAGCCGCCGAGGCCGCCGAGGACCTCGGGGCGCTGCGTCTTCTTCACCCACTCCTTCATCAGCTCGACGGCGCGGTCGCCCGCTTCGATGTCGACGCCGGCGGCTGCGTAGCTGGCACCGGTGGTCTTCTCTGTCATGACAGGCGAGAGCTTTCGTGTCGTTGCTGCGTGTGGTGCCGGGCCCCGGGAGAAGCCTCAAAGACAGGGCGCGGCGCAGGTGGAGCCGGGCCGGCCCGGGAAGGGCCGGCCCACGGGCCTACGGGCGGCGGAGCGCGTCGGCGGCGTCGGTGCCGCCCGCGAGCTCGGACTCCAGGAGCTGCTTGCCCAGGAGCTGCGGGTCGGGCAGCTCCATGGGGTACTCGCCGTCGAAGCAGGCACGGCAGAGGTTGGGCTTCTGAATGGTCGTCGCCTCGATCATCGAGTCGAGCGAGATGTACGAGAGCGAGTCCGCGCCCAGCGACGTGGCGATCTCGTCGACCGTCATGCCGTTGGCGATCAGCTCGGCCCGGGTGGCGAAGTCGATGCCGAAGAAGCAGGGCCACTTCACCGGCGGCGAGGAGATCCGGATGTGGACCTCGGCCGCGCCGGCCTCGCGGAGCATCTTCACCAGGGCGCGCTGGGTGTTGCCGCGGACGATCGAGTCGTCCACGACGACGAGGCGCTTGCCCCGGATGACTTCCTTGAGCGGGTTGAGCTTGAGGCGGATGCCGAGCTGGCGGATCGTCTGCGAGGGCTGGATGAAGGTCCGGCCCACGTAGGCGTTCTTGACCAGGCCGGAGCCGTACGGGATCCCGCTGGCCTCGGCGTAGCCGACGGCGGCGGGCGTGCCGGATTCCGGCGTCGCTATCACCAGGTCGGCCTCGACCGGGGCCTCCTTGGCGAGGCGCCGGCCCATCTCGACCCGCGAGAGGTAGACGTTGCGGCCGGCGATGTCGGTGTCCGGGCGCGCCAGGTAGACGTACTCGAACACACAGCCCTTGGGCTTCGCTTCCGCGAAGCGCGAGGTGCGCAGGCCGTTCTCGTCGATCGCGATGAGCTCGCCCGGCTCGACCTCGCGGACGAAGCTGGCGCCGCAGATGTCGAGGGCGGCGGTCTCGCTCGCCACCACCCAGCCGCGCTCCAGGCGGCCGAGGACCAGCGGGCGGATGCCCTGCGGGTCACGGGCGGTGTAGAGGGTTCCCTCGTCCATGAAGACCAGCGAGAAGGCGCCCTTGACCTGAGGGAGGACCTTGGCGGCCGACTCCTCGATGGTCAGGGGCTTGCCCTCGTCGTCGGTCTGGCCGGCGAGGAGGGCGGTCACCAGGTCGGTGTCGTTGGTGGCCGCCACCTGGGTGGCGCGGCCGTCCTGACGGGGGAGGTCGGCGACCATTTCGGCGAGCTCGGCGGTATTCACCAGGTTGCCGTTGTGACCCAGGGCAATGGAGCCGTGGGCGGTCGCCCGGAAAGTGGGCTGAGCGTTCTCCCAGACGGAGGCTCCGGTGGTCGAGTAGCGGGCGTGACCGACCGCGATATGACCCTGGAGCGAGCCGAGAGAGGTTTCGTCGAAGACCTGGGAAACGAGGCCCATGTCCTTGAAGACGAGGATCTGGGAACCGTTGCTCACAGCGATTCCCGCGGACTCTTGTCCGCGGTGCTGCAGTGCATACAGTCCGAAGTAGGTGAGCTTGGCGACCTCTTCACCCGGAGCCCAGACACCGAAGACGCCGCAAGCGTCCTGGGGGCCCTTCTCGCCGGGGAGCAGGTCGTGGTTGAGTCGTCCATCACCACGAGGCACGTCTCGAGTGTAGGCGAGATCGACCACTGGTCCGAATTGGGGATGGCCGGGAAATGTCACAGCACGGAGGGTGACGGGATACCTCCGTCTCGGTATTCGGATCATTTGTTGACATCTACGAGGGCATTCGTACAGGCTCTCGCCCCATGCAGCCCCTCGGTGACCACCGCGTCACCCTCGTCGAGCGCCGGCACGTGGACCTGGTCCGTGTCGCGAGCGCCATCTGTCGCTGTTTCGCGTAGCCGCAACTCCTCTTCGCCCTTTCGCCCTTCCGCTTCGCCCCGGCCCGACCCGCCGTGCGCCGCGCCCTGCCGCGCCCCGCCGGGAAACGGGCGGCCGAGCCGTGTCCTGGAGTACCTGTGTCTTCGTACAACAGCAAGCTGTCCCGCCGCGCCTTCGGGGGCGCCGTCGGAGCGGGCGCCGCGGCCGCCGCCGCGGGGCTCGGGGCGGCTCCCGCCCACGCCTCGGACTGCCCGGCCGTACCCGCGGGACCGGCCGACGACGCCCGCGGGGCCGCCCCCGGGGAGCGTGAGTTCCGGGCCGCCCGCGAGCGCCGCTCCCGGCGGCCGAACGTCCTGTTCATCCTGGGCGACGACCTCGGCTGGGCCGACCTGTCCTCCTACGGCGCCCCGCACATCAGGACCCCGAACCTGGACCGGCTGGGCCGCCAGGGGGTGCGGTTCACCGACGCCTACGCGGGCTCGGCGACCTGCTCGCCGACCCGCTTCAGCCTCTACACCGGGCGCTACCCGGGCCGTACGAAGGGCGGCCTGGCCGAGCCGATCGCCGACAAGTCGGCGGGCCTGGAGCCGACCCACCCGACGCTGGCCTCGCTGCTGCGCGACGCCGGGTACGCGACGGCCCTGATCGGCAAGTGGCACTGCGGCTACCTGCCCGACTACAGCCCGACCCGCTCCGGCTGGGACGAGTTCTTCGGCAACTTCGGCGGGGCGCTGGAGTACTACTCCAAGCTGGGCCTGGGCGGCGAGTACGACCTGTACGAGGGCGACGCCGCCTACAAGGACCTGCGCTACTACACCCGGATCCTCACGGAGCGGGCGAGCGAGTACGTATCCCGCGACCACCACGGCAGGCCCTGGCTGCTGAACCTGAACTTCACCACCCCGCACTGGCCGTGGATCGCCGACGGGGACACCGCGGAGAGCGCCGAGATCGTCCGGCGGATCAAGGCGGGGGACGCGCGGGCGCTGTGGCACCAGGACGGCGGCTCGGTGGAGAAGTACCGGCAGATGGTGGAGGACCTGGACCGCTCGGTCGGCCGGGTGCTGGAGGCGCTGAAGCGCTCCGGCCAGGAGGAGGACACCCTGGTCGTCTTCGCCAGCGACAACGGCGGCGAGCGCTTCTCGTACAACTGGCCGCTGTCGGGGAACAAGGCGTCCCTCCAGGAGGGCGGGATCCGGGTGCCGACCCTCCTGCGCTGGCCCGCCCGGATCGACGGCGGCCAGGTCAGCCGGGTGCCGGTGTTCAGCCCGGACTGGACGGCGACCCTGCTGGAGGTGGCCGGGACCCGGCCGCACCCGGCATACCCGCTGGACGGGGCGAGCCTGGCCGGATACCTGCTGCGGGGCGAGCAGCCGGCCGGGCGGGACCTGTTCTGGCGGGTGCGCGGGGAGCGGGCGCTGCGGCGCGGGAACTGGAAGTACTACCGGGGCAAGGCCGGCCGCGACCAGCTGTTCGACCTGGCCTCGGACCTGCGCGAGCAGGCCGACCGCGCGGCGTACGAACCGGCCCGGCTGGCGCAGCTGCGGGCGGCCTGGGAGCACACCGACGCGGGACTGCTCCCGTACCCGGCCTGACCCGCGGGCTCACTCGGCGGCGGAGGACGCCTCGGCGGTCAGGGCCCGGCCGTCGGCGGCGGTGAGGGTGAGGGTCCGGCCCTGGATCCGCCAGGTGAGCGGGCCCGCGCCGAACAGGGCGGTGAGGGCCCGCTCGACCTCTCCGGCCGGGCCCTCGCAGGCCATACGGGTACTGGTGAGCGGGCCGAAGGTGACGGTGTCGCCCTGGACCGCGGCCGGGGCGCTGAACCGGTTGCAGCCGAGACTGCCCCCGGCGGTGCCGTCGGGGGCCAGGGTGAACCGGGCCCGTCCGGCGGCCCCGGCCGGGACCGGCGCACCGGACAGGGCGGTCACCGTCCAGCCGGTCACGGTCAGCGGGGCGTCCGGTACGGGGGGCGTGGCGGAGGCCGTCGCGGTCATGGCGGGGTCGCTCCCGTCCTGCGGGGTTCCGGTGCAGCCGGCGGCCAGGGCGAGTACGGAGGCCAGTACGAGGGCCGGCCCTGCGGGGTGCCTGCGGGTACGCATGCCCCTGGGACGGGCCCCGGCCCGCACCGGTTCCCCCGCGTCAGCGCATCAGCGGCAGCAGCCCCGACAGGTCCGCCCGCTCACCGCCGGCGCTGACCCGGGCCGCGTCCAGGGCCTCGGCCCAGCCGGTGCGGCCCGTGGCGAGCCGGAGCCAGGTCAGCGGGTCGGTCTCCACCACGTTGGGCGGGGTGCCGCGGGTGTGCCGGGGTCCCTCGACGCACTGGACCACCGCGAACGGCGGGATCCGTACCTCCACCGAGCCGCCGGGCGCCTTCACCGCGAGGGCGTCGGCGAGCAGGCGGGTGCAGGCGGCCAGGGCCTGCCGGTCGAGGGGGATGCCGAGATCCGCGGCCCGGTTCAGGTCGTCGGTGTGGACCACCAGCTCCACGGTGCGGGTGACCAGGAAGTCCGCGAGGGTCATGTCCCCGATCCACAGGTCCATCACCCGGTGGCCCGGGGCTGCCTCCAGGGCCTCGGCCATCCTGGCTCCCGCCCGCTCGAACAGCTCGGGGAGCGGGGCGCCGCTCAGGGTCTCCCGGGCGGCCTCGGAGATCCTCCCGGCGAGGGAGGCGGTGGCGAAGGGCCATTCGACGGCGCTCAGCTCGGCGACGGCACCCGGCGGGCGGGCCAGCCCGGCGGCCAGCGAGTCCGCGACCCAGGCGATGTGAGCGGCGAGCTCGCCGACGTTCCAGTGCCCGAGCCCGCTGGGCCGCGCGAGCTGCTCGGGCCCCAACTCGCCCACGGCGGCGGCGACATGCCCGAACTGGGCGGTGACGGCCGCGCGGATCTTCGCCTGGTCGTAGGTGCGCTGCTTCTTCTTCGCGGGCGACATGCCCCGACCCTACTGGGGCGCTCGCGCGAAGGCCCCGTCCACACGGTGTGGACGGGGCCTCGCGGCGGCCGGGAGCGGTCAGGCCAGGAGGGCCGGGATGGTCGCCTCGTGCGCCTCGCGCAGTTCCGCCAGGGGGAGGGTGAACTCGCCCTGGATCTCGATCTCCTCGCCGTCCACCACGCCGACGCGGGTGGCCGGCAGGCCCCGCGCGCCGCACATGTCGGTGAAGCGGAGCTCCTCGCTGCGCGGGACCGACACGATGGCGCGGCCCGCGGACTCGGAGAACAGGAAGGTGAAGGCGTCCAGGCCCTCGGGGACGACGATCCGCGCACCGTTGCCGCCCTTGAGGCAGGACTCGGTGAGCGCCTGGATCAGGCCGCCGTCCGACAGGTCGTGCGCGGCGTCGATCATGCCGTCGCGCGAGGCCGAGATCAGGATCTCGCCGAGCAGCTTCTCGCGGCCGAGGTCCACCTTCGGGGGCATCCCGCCGAGGTGGTCGTGGACGACCTGGGACCAGGCCGAGCCGCCGAACTCCTCGGCCGTGTCACCGAGCAGGTAGAGCAGCTGGCCGGCCTCCGCGAACGCCATCGGCGTGCGGCGGTTGACGTCGTCGATGACACCCAGGACCGCCACGACCGGGGTCGGGTGGATCGCCACGTCGCCGGTCTGGTTGTACAGGGAGACGTTGCCGCCGGTCACCGGGGTGCCCAGCTCCAGGCAGCCGTCCGCGAGACCGCGGGTGGCCTCGGCGAACTGCCACATGACGCCCGGGTCCTCGGGGGAGCCGAAGTTCAGGCAGTCCGAGATCGCCAGGGGCTTGGCACCGGTCGCGGCGACGTTGCGGTACGCCTCGGCCAGGGCCAGCTGCGCGCCCGTGTACGGGTCGAGCTTGGCGTAGCGGCCGTTGCCGTCGGTGGCCATGGCGACGCCGAGGTTGGACTCCTCGTCGATCCGGACCATGCCCGCGTCCTCGGGCTGCGCGAGGACGGTGTTGCCCTGCACGAAGCGGTCGTACTGGTCGGTGACCCAGGACTTCGACGCCTGGTTCGGGGAGGAGACCAGGGCCAGGACCTGCGCGCGGAGCTCCTCGGAGGTCTGCGGGCGGGGCAGCAGGCCGGCGTCGTCCGCCTGGAGGGCGTCCTGCCACTCCGGGCGGGCGTACGGGCGGTGGTAGACCGGGCCCTCGTGGGCGACGGTGCCCGGGGGCACGTCCACGATCTGCTCGCCGTGCCAGAAGATCTCCAGGCGCTCGCCGTCGGTGACCTCACCGATGACGGTGGCGATGACGTCCCACTTCTCGCAGATCTCCATGAACCGCTCGACGTGCTGCGGCTCGACGATCGCGCACATGCGCTCCTGCGACTCGCTCATGAGGATCTCCTCGGGCGAGAGCGTCGCGTCGCGCAGCGGGACGGTGTCCAGCTCCACGCGCATACCGCCGGAGCCCGCGGAGGCCAGCTCGGAGGTGGCGCAGGAGAGCCCGGCGCCGCCGAGGTCCTGGATGCCCGCGACCAGCTTCTCCTTGAAGATCTCCAGGGTGCACTCGATGAGGAGCTTCTCCTGGAAGGGGTCGCCGACCTGGACGGCGGGCCGCTTGGTGGGCTTGCTGTCGTCGAAGGTCTCCGAGGCCAGCACGGAGACGCCGCCGATGCCGTCGCCGCCGGTGCGGGCACCGTAGAGGATGACCTTGTTGCCCGGGCCGGACGCCTTGGCGAGGTGAATGTCCTCGTGCTTCATCACGCCGATGCAGCCGGCGTTGACCAGCGGGTTGCCCTGGTAGCAGGCGTCGAAGACGACCTCGCCGCCGATGTTGGGCAGGCCCAGGCAGTTGCCGTAGCCGCCGATGCCCGCGACCACGCCCGGCAGGACGCGCTTGGTGTCGGGGTGGTCGGCCGCACCGAAGCGCAGCGGGTCCACGACGGCGACCGGGCGGGCGCCCATGGCGAGGATGTCGCGGACGATGCCGCCCACGCCGGTGGCCGCGCCCTGGTAGGGCTCGATGTACGACGGGTGGTTGTGCGACTCGACCTTGAAGGTGACCGCGTAACCCTGGCCGACGTCGACCACGCCGGCGTTCTCGCCGATGCCGACGAGCATCGCGTCGTTCTCGGGGGCCTTCTCGCCGAACTGCTTCAGGTGGACCTTGCTGCTCTTGTACGAGCAGTGCTCGGACCACATGACGGAGTACATGGCGAGCTCGGCGCCGGTGGGGCGGCGGCCGAGGATCTCGCGGATGCGGGCGTACTCGTCCTCCTTGAGGCCGAGTTCCTTCCAGGGCTGCGCCGCGTCCGGAGTTTCGGTGGCGTTCTTGACCGTGTCGAGGCTCATGCGGAGACCAGCTTCTTCAGGACCGACGTGAAGAACGGGAGGCCGTCGGTGCGGCCCGTCCCGACCAGCGGCTCGACCGCGTGCTCGGGGTGCGGCATGAGGCCGACGACGTTCCCCTCGGCGTTGGTGATGCCGGCGATGTCGCGCAGCGAACCGTTGGGGTTCACGTCGAGGTACCGGAAGGCCACGCGGCCTTCGGCCTCCAGTTCGTCGAGCGTGCGCTCGTCGGCGACGTACCGGCCGTCCATGTTCTTGAGCGGGACCGAGATTTCCTGGCCCTGCGCGTAGTCGCCGGTCCAGGAGGTCTGCGCGTTCTCCACGCGCAGCTTCTGGTCGCGGCAGATGAAGTGGAGGTGGTTGTTGCGGAGCATCGCCCCCGGCAGCAGGTGGGCCTCGGTGAGGACCTGGAAGCCGTTGCAGATGCCGAGGACCGGCATACCGCCCCTGGCCTGCTCGATGATGGTCTCCATCACCGGCGAGAAGCGGGAGATGGCTCCGGCGCGCAGGTAGTCCCCGTAGGAGAAACCGCCCGCGAGGACGACCGCGTCGACCTGGTGCAGGTCTTTGTCGCGGTGCCACAGCGAGACCGGCTCCGCCCCCGCGAGGCGGACGGCGCGCAGCGAGTCACGGTCGTCGAGCGTTCCGGGGAACGTGACGACACCGATGCGAGTGGTCACCGTCAGACCTCGGCCTTCACGGTCTCGACCCGGACGGTGAAGTCTTCGATGACGGTGTTGGCGAGGAACGTTTCGGCCATCTTGTGGATGCGGTCGAGGGCGGCCTGGTCGACCTCTCCCTCCACTTCCAGTTCGAAGCGCTTCCCCTGACGGACGTCGGCGATCCCCTCGAAGCCCAGGCGCGGCAGTGCACGCTGCACCGCCTGGCCCTGGGGGTCGAGGATCTCCGGCTTGAGCATGACGTCGACTACGACGCGTGCCACTGGCACTCCCGATGAGGTGGTTGGTGCAAGGCGGTTCCCTCAGCGTACCCGGCCGAAATTTCTACGCGGGTAGATATCGGCCGGGAGGGTGCGGGGCGCGGTTTGGGCTTCACCAACGCTTCGCAAAATCCACCGGAAAACCGCTCGCCCGGGATTGCGGTGGGACACGCGGGAGGAATTAACTGGGCTTCGCAATTCAATGGGAATCGCGGTACAAAGGAATCAGCCGAGGCCGTAACATTTGCCGCTCCACGACGAGCCCGGTTTGACGTATTCCACCGAAACCTCCACACAGGCGACATCACCGCACGTCAGCACGCGCGGCGAGGCGCACGAAGGGACCGATATCCGTGGCGCAGCGCGTAGTAGTCACGATCTCCGACGACCTCGACGGCGGAGAAGCGGCGGAAACGGTCACGTTCGCCCTGGACGGTAAGTCCTACGAGATCGACCTCAATGTGGCGAACGCAAAGAAACTGCGGAAGAGCCTGGCGCCCTTCGTGGCCGCCGGCCGCCGGCAGTCCCGCTCGGGCAAGGCGTTCAAGCACACCGCCGTCGCCCCGGACCCGGCGGTCGTCCGGGCCTGGGCCCGCTCCCACGGGCACGACGTGCCCCCGCGCGGCCGCATCCCGAAGGCCGTCTACGCGGCCTACAACGAGGCCCACTGACCCCGGTCGGCCCCGGATTTGCCATGCACCCCCTCCGATCGGCTAATGTGTGGATCACGCCGAGGGGCCAGGCCGAGAGGCCGGGAACCGACGTCGTGCGGGTGTAGTTCAGTAGCAGAACACCCCCCTTCCAGGGGGGAGGCGCAGTGTGCAATCCCTGTCACCCGCTCTGCATCGCTTTACCGTCCACGGTCGTGGATCAGGTAGAGTGAGGCGCACAGCGCGCGGCCCACAAGCCGTAGCGGGTATGCGGACGTAGCTCAGTTGGTAGAGCACCACCTTGCCAAGGTGGATGTCGCGAGTTCGAGTCTCGTCGTCCGCTCAGCGAAAGGCCCCGATCATTCGATCGGGGCCTTTGTCGTGTGGTGCGGTCCACTCCTCGGAGGACTCCGGGTGTCTCCGATGTCTCCGGTGTCTCCGGATGTCTCCGGTGTCTCCGGATGTCTCCGGATGTCTCCGGACGTCCTGGATGACAAATGTCATCGGGGGTCGTGACACCGCGCACTGCCGCCCCGGCGGACCCGCCGGGAGGCTTGGGGTCAGGAAAGAACCGGGGGGACGGGGTCGTGTCGAAGCTGACCGGGTGGTGGAAGAACCGCAGCAGTGCGGGCAAGGTCGAGGTGTACACGCGCTGGTCGTTCCACTTCTTCGTCCTGGTGGAGATCTTCTCCTTCGGGTCGATGGCCTTCACGGTCCGCGAGCCGGGCTCCCCGAAGGCGCCGGCGGTGGCCGTGGCGGCCTTCCTGGTGGTCTGCGCGCACGCCGTGCTCGTCGGATTCCTCTCCTCCAGGGCCCTGGACGGCGTCACCGGGCGCCGCGAACGCCCCGTACGGCTCGCGGTCGTGACCTCGGTCCTCACCGGCGTGGCCGTCCTGTTCCTGCTCTGCCTGCGCCGCTTCGCCGGGCTCGAAGCGGCCGCGGCGCCGGGCATGGTGATCGGGGTGAGCTGCTTCGGCTGCGGATCGCTCGTGCTCACCCTGGAGAAGGTCCGGCACATGCGGTACGTGCCCCTGGGCGCCGCGGCCGGGTCCGCGGCGGCCGTCGCCGCGCTGGGGCTGCCGCTGGACGAGGCCGTCGGGTACTTCGTGGGCGTCCTGACGGTCTGCGCCTTCCTCGCCTTCACCTGCGGATTCTCCGGCTGGCTGCTGCGCACCGTCTACGAGCTCGACCACGCCCGGGAGATCCAGGCCCGGCTGGCCGTCGCCGAGGAGCGGCTGCGGTTCGGCCGGGACCTGCACGACGTGATGGGCCGCAACCTGGCGGTCATCGCCCTCAAGAGCGAGCTGGCGGTGCAGCTGGCCCGGCGCGAACGCCCCGAGGCGGTGGACCAGATGATCGAGGTCCAGCGGATCGCGCGCGCCTCGCAGAAGGAGGTGCGCGACGTGGTGCGCGGCTACCGGGAGGCCGACCTCTCGGTGGAGCTGGAGGGGGCGCGCGGGGTGCTGAGCGCCGCCGGGATGGACTGCCGGGTCGAGCTGGAGGCGGCCGCGCGGGAGCTTCCGTCCGAGGTCCAGTCGGCGCTGGGCTGGGTGGTCCGCGAGGCGACCACGAACGTCCTGCGGCACGGGGACGCCCGCAGCTGCCTGATCCGGCTCACGGACCGGGAGGCCCCGGGCACCCTGACCCTGCTGGTGGAGAACGACGGGGTGCCCGAGGCGCCCGCCGGTCCGCCCGGATCCGGGCTCGCGGGGCTGCGGGAGCGGCTCGCGGCCGTGGACGGGTCCCTGCACGCGGGACCGGCCGGCAGCGGCCGCTTCCGGCTGCGGGCCGAGATACCCCTGCACACGCGACGAACGGAGGTGCGGGCGTGAGCCCCGTACGGGTCCTGCTGGCCGACGACGAACACCTGATCCGGGGCGCACTGGCCGCCCTGCTGGGCCTGGAGGACGACCTGGCGGTCGTCGCCGAGGCGGCCTCCGGGCCGGAGGCCCTGGCCATGGCACGGGCACACCGCCCGGACGTGGCGGTGCTGGACCTCCAGATGCCCGGGGCCGACGGTGTGAACGTGGCCACATCCCTGCGCTCCGAGCTGCCCGACTGCAAGGTCATGATCGTGACCAGCCACGGCCGGCCCGGCCACCTGAAGCGGGCCCTCGCGGCCGGCGTGCGGGCCTTCGCGCCCAAGACGGTCTCGGCGCAGCGGCTGGCCGAACTGATCCGGACCGTGCACGCCGGAGGCCGTTACGTGGACCCGGAGTTGGCGGCCGACGCGATCAGCGCGGGCGACTCGCCGCTGACCGCCCGCGAGGCCGAGGTGCTGGAACTCGCGGCGGACGGGGCCCCCGTCGCGGAGATCGCGGAGCGGGCCTCCCTGTCACCGGGGACGGTGCGCAACTACCTGTCCTCGGCCGCGACCAAGCTGGGCGCGGAGAACCGGCACACGGCCGTGCGTCTCGCACGCGAGCGGGGTTGGGTATAGTAGGTCCCGCGCTACGGCGCAGTGCGGACATAGCTCAGTTGGTAGAGCACCACCTTGCCAAGGTGGATGTCGCGCGTTCGAGTCGCGTTGTCCGCTCAGTGAGCGAAGGCCCCGATCATCCGATCGGGGCCTTCGTCGTTTCAGCTCCAGGTCTGGCCGGTGAGGCGCTCGTACGCCTCCACGTACTTGGCGCGGGTCCGCGCCACGACCTCCTGCGGCAGGACCGGCGGCGGGAGCTCGCCCTTGGAGTCCCAGCCGGAGGCCGGGGAGGCCAGCCAGTCGCGGACGTACTGCTTGTCGAACGAGGGCTGCGAGCGGCCCGGCTGCCACTGGTCGGCGGGCCAGAACCGGGAGGAGTCCGGGGTGAGGACCTCGTCGGCGGCGACGAGCGTGCCGTCCTGGTCGAAGCCGAACTCGAACTTGGTGTCCGCGAGGATGATGCCGCGCTCGCGTGCGATGTCGCGGGCGCGCCCGTACACGGCGAGCGTGGTCTGGCGCAGCAGCGCCGCCGTCTCGGCGCCGGTGGTGCGGGCGACCTCCTCGTAGGAGACGTTCTCGTCGTGGTCGCCGACCTCGGCCTTGGCGGCCGGGGTGAAGATGGGCGCGGGCAGCTCCGAGCCGTCCACCAGCCCCTCGGGCAGGGCCAGGCCGCAGACGGTGCGCGTCTGGACGTACTCCTTGAGGCCGGAGCCGGTGAGGTAGCCGCGGGCCACGCACTCGACGGGGATCATGTCGAGGCTCTTGCAGACCAGCGTGCGGCCGGCCCAGTCGGCGGGGGCGCCGGCGGGCAGGTCGGTGCTGATGACGTGGTTCGGGACCAGGTCCACCAGCTGCTCGAACCACCAGAGGGAGAGCTGGGTGAGGATGCGGCCCTTGTCCGGGATCTCGGAGGGCAGCACCCAGTCGGCGGCGGAGATGCGGTCGCTGGCGACCATGACGAGGTTGCCGTCCTCGCCGCGGTAGAGGTCGCGGACCTTGCCGGTGTGGAGGTGGACGAGGCCGGGCACCTGCACCGGCTCGGGCTTTTCGACGAATCCGGGCACGGGGTCTCCCTGTGGTTCTGTACGAGCGCGGGACCATTCTCCCGTACGGGGGGCCGTGCCCGGGGCAGGGGGTGCGCCGGGCGGGGACGCGGCGGGGTCAGTCCCGCTTGCAGATCCGGTCGAGGAGGTTGGCGGTCGCCCGCTGGATCCGCTCGTCCACGTGCCCGGGGCGGTCCAGGGCGGGGGACCAGGCGAAGGTGCCGGAGGCGAACACCAGGGCCCCGCTGGGCGCCCGGTACAGGGAGGTCTCCTGGTGACGCTTGGCGCCCTCGCCGTCGAGGTACGGGGAGTGCGCGAGGAGGATCCGGTCCTGGTGCTCGGGGAGCTGGGTGCGCGGGAAGTACCGGTCGGCCTCGCCCGCCACGAGTCCGTCGAGCTCGTCGTTCTCGGTCGCGCCGGTGGAGTCCCAGAGCCAGTGCGTGGCGTTGCGGACGACCAGGGGCGCGGGTTCGGGGACCCGGCCGGCGTACTGGATGCCGAGGAGCTGCTGTTCCGGGCGGTCGACCTCGCGCCACAGGCTGGGGCGGCCGGGCCCGCGGCGTTTTCGGCAGGTCAGGAGCCGGTCGGGGACTCCGGAGGGGGAGGGGGCGAGCTCGACCTGCCAGTACATGGTGTTGGCGGAGAGGAAGACGAGGGAGGTGCCGTGGTCGCGGGCGCGTTCGGCGGTGCGGCGCATCGGCAGCGACCAGTACTCGTCGTGGCCGGGGAAGACCAGGCCCCGGTAGCGGGTGGGGTCGACGCGGCCGGCGTGCAGGTCGCGGGTGTCGGCGTAGGCGAGGTCGTAGCCGTAGCGCTCGGCCCAGCGGATGAAGTCGTAGGCGTGCCCGACGTGCAGGGGCAGACCGGCGCCCGCGTAGGGGCGGTCGAAGGAGACGGTGAGGGCGGCGCCCTGCTCGCCGAGCAGCCGGCCCTCCTCGTCCCAGGCGTGGTAGAGGCTGGCGCCGGTGCGGCCGTCCTCGGGGTAGAGGTTGTACGCCTGCCAGGTGATGTCGGGGAGCAGCAGGAGGAGGTCCGCGGGGTGGTCGTCGCGGACGGTGAAGGGGATGTGGGAGCGGTAGCCGTCGGCGGTGGTGAGGACGGCGACGTACGCGCCGACGCTCCAGTAGGAGGGGATCTGGAGCCGCCAGGACTGCCACCAGTGGTGGCAGGAGACGGTGCGGTCGGCGGTGAGCGGGGGCGGCTGGACGATGCCGGACAGGCGGGGGCTGGTGGTGATCTTCGAGGCGCCGTCGCCGCCGTAGTGGCCGATGCGGTAGACGTCGACCTGGAACTGCTGGGGCGGGTCGACGGTGATGTGGAAGTCGATGGCCTCGCCGGGGGCGACGGCTCCGGTGGAGGAGAAGCCCTTGATCTGGCGGTGTACGTCGTCGGCGGTACGGGGGCCGCCACCGCGGGCCGCGGTGGCCTGGGCGGGGGTGAGGGCGGGGTCCACGTACCAGGGGACGACCTGGCCGGTGTCGCCGAAGTACACCTCACTGCCCCGGAACCAGGGCAGCGGGCCCTGGCCGAAGGGGTCGTTCACGGCGTGCGCGAGCGCACCCGATTCCCACCGCCGGATCTGGTCAGCACCCATTCCGCTTCCCCTCCCTCGCGCCCCCGAACGCGTTCTCGACACGGCGGCGCGAGGCGGGTTTCGGACAACCCGCGACGCGACCGGTCCCAGCACATCACATAACGCGCTCACCCCGTCACCGTTCGTCGCGAATTGACGTGAACGGAACCAGGTTCGGTGGACGGGGTGCGTCCTCGTTCCGGCCCGTGCCGCGGGCTCAGACGAGCCTGACCGGCTTCTCGGGGCGGACGCCCAGCTCCGCGAGCCAGTCGCGCAGGGGCTCCGGGTCGCCGTCCTCGACGAGGGAGAGCACCCGGGGGGCGAGGTCCGCCCGGCGTTCTCCGCCGACCAGCAGCACCGGGCCGTCCAGCCAGTCCAGGCCGGGGCCGGCGCCGGCCGAGTCCACGGCCGCGCAGCAGACCAGGGCGGTGACATGGTCGGCCAGCAGGTCCCGGCTGCTGCGCGGGGGCTGGAGCGGGAACACGGGCAGGGTGTCGGCGCCCCTGGACCGGCCGCCGTGGCCGGCCGTGCGGGCCCCGGCGGTACGTTCCTCCCGCGCGAGGTCCCCGCTGAGCCGCCCGGCCAGGGCCTCCCCGGCCGCGCCTGCTCCGGAGGGGTCGGTCAGGTAGTCGAGCACCCGCTCCAGCGTCGGCCGGTGGGCGGCCTGCCCCGCCGGGGCGGACGCGGGCCGGACGGTCACCGGTGCGGAGCCCTGGGGGGCGGTGGGAAGCGCCGGGGGGGCCGAGAGGGCGTCCAGGGCGGTGTGGAGGCGGGCTGCCTCCGTGCGCCATTTGCGGTCCACGACCTCCTGCGGGTACGCCGCCCAGTCCACCGGTGCCCAGTCCGGGCCCGCCTCGGCCGGGCCTCCGTGGAAGAGCCGGGCCGCCAGCAGCGAGGCGGCCTCGTCGATCAGCCCGGGCTGCTCCAGCAGATCGCAGGCGGGACGCTCGCCGAGCCGCGAGGTGAAGCCGTCCGCCAGCCGGTCGCGCCGGGACAGCTCGGTCAGTGCGGAGACGACCCCCGCGTCGAGGTGCGCCGGCCAGCGGCCCATCCGCCAGGCGGGCAGCGCCACCCGGGTCAGCAACCGGTCCCAGCCCGCGTACGCCAGGCCCACCTGCTCCTGGGCGACGGTACGCATCCCCTGGTCCACACCCTGCGCCCGCTCGGAGGCGGCGGCGGCCACCCCGCGCTCCATCTCGGCGGCGTCCGCCCCGCACAGCCGCAGCAGCAGCCGGGCGGGCCGGGCGACGAGCCAGCCCAGGCCGGGCCGGCCGCCCACGTCCGCCGCGGCGTCGAGTCCCCGTACGAAGCCGCGGGCGTCGGCTATGTCCGGGTGCGCGGAGGGGCCCGTACCGGCGACGACGGGCGCGAGGAGGGCCCGTAGCTCCGCCACCCGCATCCACCACAGGAACGGCGAGCCGATCACCAGCACCGGCGCCGCACCGGCCTGCGACTCCGGCGCGGCGGATCCCGCCGGCCCGGATATACCGGCGGGCATCCGCGCACGGCCCCGGCGGTGCGCCCGGTGGCTGCGGTCCTCCAGCCAGCTGTCGCAGTCCGGGGTCAGGGCTATCGCGGAGGGCGCGGGCACGCCCATGCGGTCGGCGAGGTCCCGTACGAGCCGGTACAGGTCGGGCGCGGCGGCCTCGGGCAGCGGCACGGTGGGCGTCACGGCGGGGCTCGCCCGCAGCACCACGGTGCCGAAGATCCCGCCCGCCAGCAGCACGAGGGCGGCCACCGCACCCACCGCGAGGGTCACGGCGGGCCAGGGGTCGCCGGCCAGCCGGCCCGTCATCCGGGCGGTGACCAGCACCACCGCGAGGGCGGCGGGCAGCAGTACGGCGGCCAGTGCCCTGCTGCGGACCCGCAGCACGGCGAGGGCCCGGGAGCGCGCGGACGGCGCGCCCACTTCTGCGATCGAACCGGTTCCGGACACGGCCGGACCTCACCCCCTCTGCCCTGCGGCGGCTTTGCTCACTCCCCCACTGTGACACCCGCCACTGACATCGCAATGCCGGTGGGCCATGTGCCGGAATGCTTGCGCCGCACCCTAGTTGGGGTGCGCGCGGCCGTCAGGCGGACAAGGGGACCATCACCCGATGGAATGGCTTTGGGCAAAGGTGGGTGCGCCGCAGCGCCTCCAGAGGCAGGCGCACGCGGGCGCACGCGAGGGCCCGGTGCGCGCCGTCGCGCCCCGGGCCCCCCGTACGCACCGCCCCGCTGGTCAGCGGCCGGCGGCCGCCTCAGCGGCGATGTCCGTACGGTGCTGGGAGCCGTCGAGCCGGATCCGGGCGACCGCCTTATACGCCCTCGCGCGCGCCTGCGCCAGATCCTCGCCGGTCGCCGTCACCGACAGCACGCGGCCGCCCGCGCTGACGACGGAGTCGCCCTCGTGCCGGGTCCCGGCGTGCAGGACGTACGCCTCCGGGCCGTCCTCGGCGGCCACCTCGGCGAGGCCCTCGATCGGGTCGCCGGTGCGCGGGGTTCCGGGGTAGTTGTGCGAGGCGATGACCACGGTGACGGCGGCCTCGTCGCTCCAGCTCAGCGGCGGCAGGGAGTCCAGGGTGCCGTTGGCGGCGCCCAGCAGCACGCCCGCGAGGGGGGTGCGCAGCCGGGCGAGGACCACCTGGGTCTCGGGGTCGCCGAAGCGGGCGTTGAACTCGATCACCCGGGTGCCGCGGCTGGTGAGGGCGAGACCGGCGTAGAGCAGGCCGGAGAACGGGGTGCCACGGCGGCGCAGCTCGTCGACGGTCGGCTGGAGAACGGTCTCCAGGACCTCGTCGACCAGCTTCGGGTCGGCCCACGGGAGCGGGGAGTACGCGCCCATGCCGCCGGTGTTCGGGCCCTCGTCGCCGTCGAGCGCGCGCTTGAAGTCCTGCGCGGGCTGGAGCGGCAGCACGGTGACGCCGTCGGTGATGGCGAAGAGGGAGACCTCGGGGCCGTCGAGGTACTCCTCGATGACCACGCGCTCGCAGCCGGCGGCGTGCGCACGGGCGGCGTCGAGGTCACCGGTGACCACGACGCCCTTGCCGGCGGCGAGGCCGTCGTCCTTGACCACGTACGGGGGGCCGAAGGCGTCGAGGGCGGCGTCCACCTCCTCGGCCGTGGTGCAGACGTAGCTGCGGGCGGTCGGGACGCCGGCGGCGGCCATCACGTCCTTGGCGAACGCCTTGGAGCCCTCCAGCCGGGCCGCCTCGCCGGAGGGGCCGAAGACGGGGATGCCGGCCGCGCGGACGGCGTCGCCGACCCCGGCGACCAGCGGCGCCTCCGGGCCGACGACGACCAGGTCGGCGCCGAGCTCACCGGCGAGCGCGGCCACCGCGGCGCCGTCGAGGGCGTCGACCGGGCGCAGCTCCGCCACCTCGGCGATGCCGGCGTTGCCGGGGGCGCAGTAGAGCGCGGAGACGTCGGGGTCGAGGGACAGAGAGCGGCACAGGGCGTGTTCGCGGGCGCCGCCGCCGATGACGAGGACCTTCACGCCGCCCAGGGTAGCCCGGACGGTGTGGCCGGTTTCGTGCGGCCACCCCAATACCGGGGGCCTACTCGTTCGTGTATTCCTCCACAACGGTCGCTCCGAGCTCGCGCACGATCAGTTCGTGTCCGGTCAGGGCGCTGTCCACCAGGTCGGGATCGTCCGCCTCCGCCACGTCGTCCTCGGGGGCGACCGGCGGCGGCGCCTGCTGGACGGGCGGCTGCGGGGCGGGCGCGGCCTGCGGGGGCGGCGGCTGCGGAGACGACTGCTGCTGCGGGGCGCCGGCCTGCGGGGGCGGCGGCGGGCTGTACGCGGGCGCCGGGGGCGGGCTGTACGCGGGCGGGGCCGACGGGGCTCCGTACGAGGGGGCCGAGGGGGCGGGGGCTCCGCCGCCGCCGACGACGGCGTCGATCTTCCAGTGGACCTGGAACTGCTCGGCGAGCACCGCCTTGAGGACGTCCTCGCTGCCGCTGCTCGCGAAGTTGTCGCGGGCTCCGGGGTTGGGGAACCCGAGCTGGAGGGTGGTCCCGTCGAAGCCGGTGACCTGGGCGTTCTGGCTGAGCAGGATCCAGGTGAAGCGGCGGCGGTTCTTGACGGCCTCCAGTACGGCGGGCCACATGGCCGCCACCTGGCCGACGCCGGCCGCCATCTCGGCGGAGGGCGGCGGGGCGGAGCCGGCCGCAGGGGCCGGGGCGGGGGCCCGCACGGGAGCCGGAGCCCCGCTGCCGGGCGCGGCAGCACTGGGCCAGGCCCCGGCGGAGGGAGCGACAGCGGGGGCGGCGGGCGCGGGCGCACCGCTGCCGGGCTGAGCGGCGCCGGGCCACGCGCCGGGGCCCTGCGCGGGAGCGGGCTGCGCGGGCGCCGGGGTCGGGGCGGGCGCCGCGGCGGCCGGACCGCTGCCCGGCTGTGCGGCGCCGGGCCACGCACCGGCCGCCGCCGGGGCGGGAGCGGCCGGAGCGGGGGGCTGCGCGGCCGGAGCCGGGGCGGCGGCCGGAACGGGACCCGGAGCGGGCTCCTCCACGGCCCCCCGTACGGCGGCGCGCGCGGCGGCGACCCCGCCCCCCGGACCGGCCGGGGCCATGCCGTGGGCGTCGGGCCCTGGCACGTACCCCAGGGCGGCTGGCGCGGCGAAGGCGGCGGCGGGCGGCCCGCTGCGCTCCAGCCGGTCGAGCCGGGCCTGGACGGACCGCTCGTCGTCGAAGGCGGCCGGGAGCAGCACCCGGGCGCAGATCAGCTCCAGCTGGAGCCGCGGCGAGGTGGCCCCGCGCATCTCCGTCAGCCCCGCGTTGACCAGGTCGGCGGCGCGGCTCAGCTCGGCGGCGCCGAACACCGACGCCTGCGCCTGCATCCGCTCCACCACATCGGCGGGGGCGTCGATGAGCCCCTTCTCCCCGGCGTCGGGCACGGCGGCCAGGATGACCAGGTCGCGCAGCCGCTCCAGCAGGTCGGCGACGAACCGGCGCGGGTCGTTCCCGCCCTCGACCACCCGGTCGACGACCTCGAACGCCGCGGCCCCGTCCCCGGCGGCGAAGGCGTCCACGACGGAGTCGAGCAGCGACCCCTCCGTATATCCGAGCAGCGAGGTGGCCATGGCATACGTCACACCCTCCTCACCGGCGCCGGCGAGGAGCTGGTCCATGACGGACATCGAGTCACGCACCGACCCGGCGCCGGCCCGCACCACGAGCGGCAGCACACCGTCCTCGACCGTGGCCCCCTCGCGGCCGCAGACCTCGCCGAGGTAGTCCCGCAGCGTCCCCGGCGGCACCAGCCGGAACGGGTAGTGGTGGGTCCGGGACCGGATCGTCCCGATGACCTTCTCGGGCTCGGTGGTCGCGAAGATGAACTTGAGATGCTCCGGCGGCTCCTCGACCACCTTCAGCAGGGCGTTGAAGCCCGCCGAGGTGACCATGTGCGCCTCGTCGATGATGTAGATCTTGTAGCGGCTGGACGCGGGTCCGAAGAACGCCTTTTCCCGCAGGTCACGGGCGTCGTCGACACCACCGTGCGAGGCGGCGTCGATCTCGATCACATCGATGGACCCCGGGCCGTTCCGCGCCAGGTCACGGCAGGACTGGCACACGCCGCAGGGGTCGGGAGTGGGACCCTGCTCACAGTTGAGGCAGCGGGCGAGGATGCGCGCGCTGGTCGTCTTGCCACACCCCCGCGGACCGCTGAACAGGTACGCGTGGTTGACCCGGTTGTTCCGCAGGGCCTGCATCAGCGGGACAGTGACATGCTCCTGCCCGATGACCTCGGCGAACGACTCGGGGCGATAGCGGCGGTACAGCGCAAGGGACGACACGTCTACGAGGTTATCCGGGCCCACCGACAACGGCCGCCCGCTACGGCCCCGGAACGCAAAGGGCCCCCCACGCACCCGCCAGAGCCCACTTACCCTTGCTGCCTTCCGGCCCTGGGGGAGTTGGGTGAGATAGCGCCACGTGAGGGGCTGGGCCCCACCCTAGCGGATGAACCCCCTCGAAATCGACCCGCCCCGACCGCCACACCCCGCCCCGGTCCTTGATCCGGATCGTGTTCGCGAGCACCCCTCAACGTCTTGTATTGTTTGCCCCGGAGGATTCGCCTAGTGGCCTAGGGCGCACGCTTGGAAAGCGTGTTGGGGGCAACCCCTCACGAGTTCGAATCTCGTATCCTCCGCCAGTGCCTCACCGGGCACGATGTCGAAAGGCCCCCCTGTTCGCAGGGGGGCCTTTCGCGTGCCCCGTCTCAGTTTCCGTCTCAGTTCGCGTTCGGGGCCTCCTCGACGGGGAAACCGGCTGACCGCCTCACGCCGCCCCGGCCACCGCTCGGCGAGCGCCCGCCGCTCCACTCGTCCGTACCGTCCGGACTCCAGCACGGGGCTGCCCACTCTCCCTCGGCCCGTCAGCCCGCCCGCGGGCCACCCTTATATCGCCGACTGAGAGGCGTTCCATGGCATCAGTGATCCATGGAAGGTATACTTGTCTCCACATTTGATATACGGGAGGTGCACAGTGAGTCGGACCGTGATCGATCTCGATGACGAGCTGGTGGCAGATGTAGCCAAGGCCCTGGGGACCAGCACCAAGAAAGAGACGGTCAACACGGCCCTGCGCGAGGTACTGGAGAACAGGCGGCGCGCGCTGGCTCTGACCCGTCTGCGCGCTGCCGCCACCGACGGCGCGTTCGACCTGGCACTCTTCGAGGACAAGCGGAACTACCGACGGTGAACGCCGCCCTCTACCTGATCGACACCAGCGCCCTCGCCCGGTTCATGCGGGGCGACGCGGAGCTGTACGGCTGGGATCAGGCGGCAGCCGCCGGCCTGATCGCCACGTGCCCCATCACGGAGCTGGAGTTCTTCTACAGCGCCCGATCGGCCGCCGACCGGGCACGCGGCATCGAGGACGTCCGCCAGATCTTCAGCTGGGTCCCGGTCGACGACCGCGCCTACGACCGGGCCTGGCAGGTGCAGGAAGCCCTCACCAAACAAGGCAAGCACCGCAGCGCCGGTGCAGTGGATCTCGTCGTCGCCGCGACCGCCGAGTTGCAGGGGCTCACTCTTCTGCACTGCGACCACGACTTCGAGTGCATCGCCGCAGTAACCGGCCAGCCCCTCCAGTGGTACGGACCCGAGGGGCGTAAGTAGCCGAGCGGTGGCTGGTTCGGCCCTGCGGCGTTTGCCCCGTTTCCACGATGCGACGTACCAGTCCTGGCTACGCGCCAGATGCTCCCGAGAACGCCTTGAACATGGCGTCGACATCTCTCCTGGACCCACGCCGACATCCTCGTGAGCTGGGTCAGAAACTCGGCGGGCTGTTCTGCCAGTGTCTGCGACGGCACGCTCCGCTGGAAGAAGAACGAGGCCGTCAGTCCAGGTTGAGGCGGGCCAGTTCCGTGCGGGAGTGGATGCCGAGTTTGGGGTAGGCCCGGTAGAGGTGGTGTTCGACCGTGCGGGGGCTCAGGAAGAGGAGGGCGGCCACCTCACGGCTGCTGCGGCCCTCGGCTGCCAGGCGGACCACCTGCAGCTCCTGGGGGGTCAGGCGGTCGGCGAGGGCCCGGGCGGTGGGGACGGCCGGGGCGGCGGAGTCTCCGGCCGCGCGCAGTTCGGCGCGGGTGCGGTCGGCCCAGGGGGTGGCGCGCAGGCGTTCGAAGACCTCCAGGGCGCCGTGCAGGCGGGCCCGGGCCTCCGTCTGGCGGCGGGCGCGGCGCAGCCACTCCCCGTACGCGAGCAGGGTACGGGCGGACTCGAAGGGGCGGCCGCCCTCGGCGTGGAGGAGCTCGGCCCCGGTGAAGGCGTCCTCGCGGCCGGTCAGCTGCGCCTCGCAGCGCAGTGCGACGGCCCGAGCCCAGGGCTGGCCGCTCGCCTCCGCCCAGGAGGCGAGGCGCTCGTAGGGGAGGCGGGCCCGTTCGGGGGCGCCGAGCCGTACCGCCGCCTCGACCAGGTCGCCGGTGGCGGCCACCAGGGCCGTCATGTAGTGGCCGGGGCGGGTCCAGGCCGACTCCAGGCGGGCCAGTGCCTCCTCGTAGCGGCCCAGGCCCAGGTCGAGGAGGCCGAGCAGGCAGGCCACCGCTATCCCGCCGTCGACGGTGCCTGCGGCCACCGCCCGGCAGCGCTCCGCGTCCCCCTCGATCGCGGCGATCCGGGCGAGGGCCACGTCCAGCCGGCCGATGCGCTGCGGCATGCCGCAGTCCTCGGCGACGGCCCGGGCCTCGGCCACCGATGCCTCCGCGTCGCGGTGCCGGCCCTGGACCACCTGGAGCCGGGCCAGCATCTGGAGCGCCTCGGGGAGTCCGCCCACCAGGCCGGCCCGGCGTCTGCGGGCCACTTCGGCGGTGACGAGTTCCTCCGCCCGCCGGTCGTCGCCGAGCAGGGCCGCCGCGTAGACCGGCCGCATGCCGGGCCCGCCCTCGGCGACGGCCCCGGCGAGGGCGGCGAGGCCGGCCCGGTGGTCGCCGTCCACCAGGCGGGACATGCCCTCCACGATGCGGTCCCCGGGGAGCAGCCCGGCGCAGGCGCGCACCGAGTCGGCGTCCCCGGAGAACCAGGCGTACGTGGCCGCGGTGCGCAGCATCGACGCCGAGGGCCCCGGTTCGGCTTCGGGGGCTCCGGCGACCAGCAGGCGGGCCGCGGCGGCCTGGTCGCCGCGTTCGAACTCCACGGCGGCGCGGACCTCGGCGAGGGCCGCGCGTTCCGGCCCGGTGGTGGTGAGGGGGTCCGCCTGTCCGGCCAGGGCGGCGGCCAGGCTGAGGTCCCCTGCCGCCACCGCCGCGGCGGCCGCGCGGCGCAGCATGCGTCCCCGGTCGGCGAGGGTGGTGGAGAGGGCGGCGGCCCGCTGGTAGAGGTCGCAGGCGATGGCCGGGGCGGCCCGGTCGCGGGCGCGGTCCGCCGCCCGGGCGACCTCCGCGGCCACCGCAGCGTCGGGGCCGAGGGCGGCGAGGGCCAGGTGGTGGGCGCGTACGTCGGCGTCGGCGGCACGTCCGGCCAGCTCGCGGTGGACGCGGGTCCGCTGGACGGAGGCGGCGCCCTGATAGGCGGCGGCGCGGACCAGGGGGTGGCGGAAGGCGGCCCGGGCGCCGTCGACGTGGAGCAGGCCCGCCCGTTCCGCCGCCTCCAGCGCCTGCGGGCCGTCGCCGCCGAGCGCGTCGACGGCGGCCAGTACGGAGGCCAGGTCGCGGCTGCTGTCGGCGGCCGCGGTGAGAAGCAGCAGCCTTACGTCGGCGGGCAGTCCGGCGATGGTGTCGCGGAAGGAGGCCAGGACGCGGTCGGTGACCCGCTGTCCGCCGCAGGGCCCCGATCCCCGGTCGTTGCGGCCGAACTCCAGCAGGGCCAGGGGGTTTCCGTCCGCAGCGTCCAGGACCTGGGTGCGGCGCGGGGCCGACAGCCGGTAGGCGTCGAGGAGTTGCGCGGCGGACCGCCGGTCCAGGCGTGGCAGGACGAGCTCGGTCAGGCCGCGGGCGTCGAAGCCGTCGTCGCGCGCGGCGAAGACGAGCGCGACAGGCTCGGCGGCGAGCCGGCGGGCCGCGAACAGCAGGGCGTCCGCGCTGTTCTGGTCCAGCCACTGGGCGTCGTCCACGAGGCAGACCACCGGGCCGGATTCGGCGAGGCGGGCGAGCAGGGTGAGCAGCGCGAGCCCGGTGGTGTACCGGTCGGCGGGCGCGGCGTTCCCGCCCAGGACGGTCCGCAACGCCTCCGCCTGCGGGGCGGGAAGTTGCGCCACCAGCTCCTGCAACGGCCAGAGCAGTTGCAGCAGTCCGGCTCCGACGAGGTCCCGTTCGGCCTCGCATCCGTTGACCCGGAGTACGGCGTGCGCGGGGGTGTTCGCCGTCTCCGCGAGGTGTTCGAGGAGCGCGGACTTGCCGATGCCCGCCTCGCCGCGCAGGACGAGCGCACCGCCGCGCCCCTCCCGCGCCGCCGCCAGCAGCGCGTCGAGCGCCGCTTCCTCGGGCTGTCGTCCGTAGAGCATGTGCCGCTTCCCCCTCGCTGCCCGCGCCGCCCCCCGGCGGAACTACGTAGCCGCTGCCAGAAACCTTACTGATCCGGCCCGTAGGGGCCCGCGTCTACGGTCGGACCAGATCGCGGAACCGCCCGTGACCACGTCCTCTAGCGCCGCTCGACGGGGAGTCCGGCGCCTGCGCCTACCGTCGGGACGGGATCGCGGTGTCCGCCGCGTCCCTCGCCCTCAGGCGTCTTTTCCAACAAGGAGTCCGACCATGACCGTTCGCGTCCTCGCCCTCGTCGGCAGCCTCCGGGCCGGCTCGCACAACCGACAGCTGGCCGAGGCGGCCGTCAAGCACGCCCCCGGGCACGTGACCGTCGAGATCCACGAGGGCCTCGCCCAGATCCCGTTCTACAACGAGGACATCGACGTCGAGGGTTCCGTGCCCTCCGCCGCGGTGGCCCTGCGCGAGGCGGTGGCCGCCGCGGACGCGCTGCTGCTCGTCTCCCCCGAGTACAACGGCACCATCCCCGCCGTCCTGAAGAACGCGATCGACTGGCTGTCGCGCCCGTACGGCACCGGTGCGATCACCGGCAAGCCGGTCGCGGTCATCGGTACCGCCTTCGGCAGCTACGGCGGCGTGTGGGCGCAGGACGAGGCCCGCAAGTCGGCCGGTGTCGCCGGCGCCGCGGTGCTGGAGGAGGTCCGCCTCTCCGTCGCCGGTTCCGTCACCCGCTTCGCCACCACGCACCCCGCTGACGACACCGAGATCGCCACCGCGGTCCTGGAGGTCCTGGAGCAGCTCGCCGCCGCCAAGACGGCCGCCTGACACACCCCGCGGGCGCAGCTCCGTCGGCACTTCACGCAGGAGCCGGGTCACCGGCCGGAAAGGAACACCGCCATGCTCACCCTGACTCCCCGCGAGGGCGCGGCCCCGAAGGTCTTCGGCCCGGCCCCGCACGGCCAGGGCTCCCAGATCTCCCCGATCATGCTGCAGGAGGAGCTGTGGGGGCGGATGCGGGCGCTGCCGTACGTGTACATGGCACCGACCCTCGTCTCGGTGCCGCACGCCCGGGCGCTCTTCCTGCCCGAGGGCGTCGGCACGGGTCCGGCCGAGGCGTTCCAGCGCGGCAGGGAGTGGGCGCACATCCACCCCCACCACGACGGCTCGCTGCACCTGACGCTGCCGAAGGACGCCGAGGAGCACGTGATCGAGGCGGGCTGGGGCGTGCACCACCCGGTCCAGGACGTGACGCTCATCTACGGTCCCCGCAGCTACGCGGAGCTGGAGACGGTGTGGAAGATCGTCCACTTCTCGTACCGGTACGCCGTCGGCATGAAGTGACCTTCGCCTGACGGGCGCCAGCCGACCGTACGGCGATGAGAGGGCCGGACCGCATCAGCGGTCCGGCCCTCCGGCGTTCCGGCCGGCCCGTCGGCTCGTGTCCGGGCATCGGCCTCTGGTCGGCGTCCGAACACGCGCCCCTCCCGGACCACCCGACACACCGTCACTCTGCGCCACCGCTCGCTACCATCGGCGACGACAGCGGGACGGTACGGGCCGAGAGGTGGACGCAGCGATGAGGCGAACGGGACGACGTGCGGGGAAGGCCCTGGGGGCGTGCGCGGCGGCCGCGCTGCTGGCGCTGGCCACCCCGGCGGGTGGCGCGCAGGCGGCGGAGGGGGTGCTGTCCATCGACGGGACGGAGCACGAGGACCCGTCGGGCTGCTTCCCGCTGGGCGACTTCGCCCCGCCGAAGATCGCCAACCTCACGGACGGGACGGCGTGGGTCTGGTCGGGCCCGAGCTGCGACGGCCAGGTGACCCAGCAGATCGATCCCGGCGCGAGCGCCATCGGGCGCGGCCGGAGCCTTTACATCGAGTGAGGTCCCCGGCCACGGCCCCGGGCGGCGGCCTTACGCGGCCTGGAGGGAGACCTCGGTCGCCTTGATCAGCGCGACGACGGAGGAGCCGGCGGCCAGGCCGAGGGCCTCGACGGCGTCGGCGGTGATGGCGGCGGTGAGCCCGCCGCCGTTCACGTCCACCTTCACGGAGGCCATGGCCGGACCGGCGGCGACGTCCACGACGGTGCCGGCGATCTGGTTACGGATGGACAGCCCCTCGACGGGCCCGGTGGCCAGCGCCACCTCGGTGGCCTTGACCAGGGCCTTCACGGAGGAACCGGTGGCCAGTCCCAGCTCCTTGACGGCGTCGGCGGTGATGGCGGCGGTGATGTCCTGACCGCCTTCGAGACGGACCTTGACCGCCGCCATGGCCTCACCGGCGGCGATGGCGGTGACGGTTCCGGCGAGCTGGTTGCGGATGCTCAGGCTCATGCTGGTTTCGACCTCTTACGTAGTCACGTCGCACGGCCCGGGAAGAGCCGCGCCAGGCCGACCGTAGGGCCGATGTGATCACCGCGCCGACAGCCCCTCGCAGCCACGAACCGGAACCACCCGCGCGCCTCGCCTATGCGGCGTCGGAGGCCGCGACGGCGGGCCGCCGTCCCGCCATACGGCAGCCGAGGCACCCGGCGTGGCCCTCGCGCGCGGCGTGGTCGCGGACCCCCATGGGCCAGTGCGCCTCGGGACGCGGGCCGGGCCCCTTGCCCCAGCCCGCCAGGTGCAGCACCCAAGTGAGCACGGCGGCTCCCGCCATGACGGCGGCCCCGAGCACCACGCCCGGCGCCCAGCCGCATATCCCCAGGCCGACCCCGGCGGCCCCCACCGCGGCGACGGCCGTGCCCGCCCATCCGGCGACCGTGTGGCCCTCGTCGTATCCGTGCGCGCTCATACGTCACCCCTGTCGACCTATGATGTCTTAGTCAGTAAGCAAGTTATCTTAGGCGCTAAGGGATTTTCAATGGACACCCCTCGCCCCGACGCTCCCGTCCCCGACGCCTCCGCCCCCGACGCCTCCGTCCCCGCGGCGATCAGCGCCATGGACGACCTGATCGCGACGAGCATGGTGGCCCAGCAGGAGTTCGCCCGGAATCTGGGCCTGAGCCCGACGGACCTCATCTGCTTCGCGTACGTCCTCCAGGCCGGGGACAGCCCCGTCACCGCCGGCGACCTCGCCGCCCGCGCGCACGTCACCACCGGCGCGGTGACCGGCATCGTCAACCGGCTGGAGCGCGGCGGGTACGTGACCCGGCAGCCCGACCCCGCCGACGGGCGCCGCGTCCGCGTGGTCGCCGTACCGGAGGCGGCGCAGCGCGTGCGCGCGGTGTACGAGCCGTATTACGCGCTCCTCGCGCAGCTCTTCGCGACGTACAGCCCGGAGGAAGTGGCCGTGCTGAACGACTGGTTCACCCGCGCGGGCGCCCTGGCCGCCACCTATCTCGAAGAGTCCTGCGAACCCTGAGCCGCCCGACCCCGACCCCGGCCCCGGCGTCGCGTTCACGTTCATTTCATTGCAACGAACAGTGAGTTTACGTTGCATTAGAGCGCAGGCTCACTGCAACGATTTCCGCCCCTCCACCTGCACTTATCTTGTTACGCACCTGAGCGCAGTTGCCACCCCCATGAACGCAACATAGCGTTTCCTCTATCGGAAAGCCGACGAACGCACGCCGAGCGCAGGAGACCACGATGCAGAAGTTCGCCACCCCCGCCCCCGTCTCGGCCGTCCTCGACATCCCGGCCGGGCGCATCCAGCTCATCGCGGCCGACCGTGCCGACGCCACCGTCGACGTCCGCCCGGCCAACCCCGCCAGAGGCCGCGACGTGAAAGCGGCCGAGCAGATCACGGTCGACTTCCAGGACGGCGTCCTGCGCATCACGGCCGCCCCGGCGAAGAACCGGCTGCTCGGCCACTCCGGCGCCGTCGAGGTGACCGTCCAGTTGCCCGCCGGCTCCCGCGTGGAGGCGAAGGCGGCCGCCGCCGACCTGCGGGGCGTGGGGCGGCTGGGCGACGTCGTCTTCGACGGCGCGCACGGCCAGGTCAAGCTGGACGAGACGGCCTCCGCCCGGCTGAGCGTCCAGGCGGGCGACGTCACCCTCGGCCGCGTCGGCGGCCCGGCCGAGATCAGCACCCAGAAGGGCGACATCACCATCGCGGAGGCCGTCCGGGGCGCGCTCACCCTCAGCACCCAGCACGGCGACATCTCGGTCGGCGCCGCCCGCGGGGTCTCCGCCTCCCTGGACGCCGGGACCTCCTACGGCCGCATCCACAACGCCCTCACCCACGACGGCGCGGCCACCCCGCTGACCATCCACGCGACCACCGCCTACGGCGACATCACCGCCCGGAGCATCTGACCGCGCCGGCCGCCCGCCTCCGAAATCGGATGCGGCCCCCCGCCCCCGGCCTGTTTCCTCATCCCATGCCCACGACGACGAGCCCGGTACGCCTCCACCCCTGGACGGACGCCGACCTCTGGGTGCTCCGCCTGCGCAACACCGCCGCGATGACGGCCCACCTGGGCGGCCCCGATTCCGAGGCCGCCCTCCTGGAACGGCACCGCCGCTGGACGGCCATGAGCGCGAACGCCCCCCACGAAGGGCGGGTGTTCCGCGTGGCATCCCCGGCCGGGGACACCGTCGGCACGGTGTCCTTCGTGCCCAGGGAGCATCAGGGCGAGCCCGTCTTCGAACTGGGCTGGGGCGTCCTGCCCGAGCACCAGGGCCGGGGCTGGGCGACGGCTTCCGTCCGCGCCCTCCTCGCCCACCTGGCCGCCCTCCCCCCGGCGCACCGGCGGGCGGCGGCCCACGCCTTCCCCCGGGTGGCCAACACGGCCTCGAACGCCGTCTGCCGCGCGGCGGGCTTCACCCTCGTGGCCGAGACCGTCCACGAGTACCCCCCGGGCCGGCACCACCGGAGCAACGACTGGCGGTTCCCCCTCCCCCGGTGACCGGCCCGGCGCTCGGTCTCACTCGAACTTCGGCATCTCCCCCGTCCGCTTCGTCATGTCGATCACCGCGAACACCGCGCCCTGCGGGTCGCCCACCGCGGCGAAGCGGCCGAAGGGGCTGTCCATCGGGCCGAAGTACACCTGGCCGCCTCGCGCCCTGGTCTTCTCCACCGCCTCGTCGCAGTCCGGCACGCCGAAGTAGACCTGGACGTAGGACGGAACCTGCGGCGGGAACTCCTCGCCCATCTTCATCCGCCCCAGCACCGGGTGGTCCGCGCCGCCCACGCTGAAGATCTTGAAGTCCATCCCGGCCGCCCCCGGGTCGTCGCAGTCGCCGCCCGCCTGCATCTGCTGGGAGCCGTACGGGAAGACCCGCTCCAGGAACGGGTCGGCCCGCTCCGGGTCGCGGGTGCAGAGCTCGGCCCAGGCGTACGCACCCGCCTCGCCGAGCTTCTCGAAGCCCTTGTGCTCGCCCGGCTGCCAGACGCCGAAGACCGCGCCGCTCGGCTCCTGGGCGATCGCCATCGTGCCGAAGGTGCCGACCCGCATCGGCCCCATCATCAGCTTGCCGCCCGCCGCCTCGATCTTCTCCGCGGTGGCGGAGGCGTCGTCCGAGGCGAAGTACAGGCACCACTGGGAGGGCGCGTCGCCGCCGGGCATCGGCGGAACGATCGCCGCGACCGCCTTCCCGTCGGAGTACGCCTGCGTGTAGTTGCCGTGCTCGCTGCTGGCCTCACCGAAGGTCCAGCCCAGCACATCGGCGTAGAACTCCTTGGCGCCCTCCACATCGGTGAACATCGCGTCCACCCAACAGGGGGTGCCTTCCGGGAACTCGGCCATGGTCGATCGACTCCTGTGTCGTCCGTCTGCGGCTACGTCCTTCCCCACGCTAGGGCGGGGGTCTGACAACCGCGCGCCGAACGGGCACCGGGGCCGGTCCCGGGGGAGGCTGGGGGCATGGACGACATCACCATCCGGCTGGCGCAGCAGCCCGAGGCCGACGCCCTCCTCGCGCGCAGCCCGCTGGCCGCGCTCACCGGGATGCTGCTGGACCAGCAGGTGCCGATGGAGTGGGCGTTCTCCGGGCCCTGGACGATCGCGCAGCGCCTCGGCGCCGACGACCTGGACGCGTACGCCATCGCCGCCCACGACCCGGACGCCTTCGCCGCGCTGCTCTCGCGGAAGCCGGCGGTGCACCGCTACCCGGGGTCGATGGCGAAGCGGATCCAGCAGCTGTGCGCGTACCTGGTGGAGCACTACGACGGGAGGGCTGAGGCGGTCTGGGCGGACGCGGCGACCGGCGCGGAGCTGCTGGAACGGCTCAAGGCGCTGCCGGGGTTCGGGGAGCAGAAGGCGCAGATCTTCCTGGCCCTGCTGGGCAAGCGGTACGGGGTCCGGCCGAAGGGCTGGCGGGAGGCGGCCGGGGGTTACGGGCAGGCGAACGTCCACCGCTCGGCGGCGGACATCACCGGCCCGGAGTCACTGGCGAAGGTGCGCGAGTACAAGCAGGCCGCGAAGGCCGCCGCCAAGGCCGCGAAAGCCACGGGCGGCGGCGCGTAGCTCCCCCTCCCCAAGCCGTGCGCCCGTACGGCACCCCCTACGCCGGGAGCCCCTCCCGCACCGGCCGCCGGCTGCGCAGCGCCGAGGCGTAGACCTCGTCGGCGTCCAGGCGCCGCAGCTCCTCAGCGATCAGCTCCGCCGTGCTGCGGATCTTCAGGGCCACCTTCCGGTCCGGCCAGCCCGGCAGGACCAGGGTGGCCAGCGAGCCGGTGGGGCGGTCCACCACGACCTCCCCGGCGGTGGTCTCCAGGCGTACCCGGGTGATGACCGGCCCGTCGGTGGGCACCCGGGACACCGGCACGCCCAGCCGGTCCTCAAGCCAGCGCGCCAGCAGCTCGGCGCTGGCGTTGTCCGGCTCGCTCTCCACGGCGGCGGCGGTCACCGGGAGCGGCTTCTGGTCGAAGGCGCAGGCCAGCAGCGAGCGCCACGGGGTGAGCCGGGTCCAGGCCAGGTCGGTGTCGCCGGGGGCGTACGAGGCCGCGCGCTCGCCCAGGACGCCCACCGGGTCCACCGCCGCCTGCGCGTCGGTGATCCGGCGCTGCGCCAGCGCGCCCAGGTCGTCGCGGGCGGGGTCGGCGGGGGCCTCGGCCGGCCACCAGGCGACCACCGGCGCGTCCGGCACCAGCAGGGGCAGCACGATCGAGCCCGCCTGGGTGGTGAGTTCCCCGTGCAGGCGCAGGATGACGATCTCCCCGGACCCGGCGTCCGAGCCCACGCGCAGCTCGGCGTCGAGCCGGGTGCGCCGGCGCCGCTCGGGGCCGCGGTGACTCCGCTTGATCACCGCGATGATCCGGCACGGGTGCTCACGCGATGCCTCGGAGGCCGCGCGTACGGCGTCGTAGGCGTTCTCCTCGTCGGTGACGACGACGAGGGTCAGCACGAGGCCCATGGTGGGGCTGCCCACGGCCCGCCGGGCCGCCAGCAGGGCGCGGTCTATCTTGCTGGACGTGGTGTCGGTGAGTTCGGTCCGCATGGATACGAGTCTGTCAGCGGCTGCCGTGGCGCGGGCACCCGGTGCGCTCGATTTCCCCTGGAGGACCTCGCCTTCAGCGGCGGCGGCGGGCCGTGCCGAAGAGGGAACGGGAGATCTCGCGCCCCAGCTGCGTGCCGACCGAGCGGGCCAGCGAGCGGAACAGCCCGCTCCCGACGACCTGTTGGGCCAGTGAAGGATCCGGCTTCGGGGCGCTGCGGGTGGTCGGCCGCTCGGCCTTCGCGCGCTTGCCGGCCTCCGCCGCCGCGGCGGCCGCCTCCGCCTCGGCCTCCGCCGCCGCCTGTTCGGCGGTGATCTTCTCGTAGGCCGACTCGCGGTCCACGGGCTCTGCGTAACGGGCGTACAGCGGTGAGCCCTTGACGGCCGCGTCGAGGGCGGCCGCGTCGACCGGGCCCATCAGCGACTGCGGCGCGCGCAGCCGGGTGGCGGCGACGGGGGTGGGGGCGCCGTTCTCGCTGAGCACCGTGACGACGGCCTCGCCGGTGCCGAGCCCGGTCAGCAACTCCTCCAGGTCGTACGGGGAGTGGGGGAAGGTCCGGACGGTGGCCTTGAGGGCCTTGGCGTCGTCGGGGGTGAAGGCGCGCAGGGCGTGCTGGACGCGGTTGCCGAGCTGGGCCAGCACGTCGGCGGGGACGTCCTTCGGCGTCTGGGTGACGAAGAAGACCCCGACGCCCTTGGAGCGGATCAGCCGGACCGTCTGGGTGATGGATTCCAGGAACGCCTTCGAGGCGCCGCTGAAGAGGAGGTGGGCCTCGTCGAAGAAGAAGACCAGTTTGGGCCGGTCCAGATCCCCGACCTCGGGGAGGCCGGCGTAGAGGTCGGCGAGCAGCCACATCAGAAATGTAGAGAAAAGCTGCGGTTTGTCCTGTACGGCCGGAAGTTCCAGTACGGAAACCAGCCCGCGGCCGTCCGGAGCCGTTCGCAGGAATTCGCTGGTGTCGAATTCCGGTTCGCCGAAGAATTCCGTCGCGCCCTGCTGCTCGAATGCGGTGAGCGCCCGCAGAATCACCCCGGCCGTGGCGGTGGAGAGACCGCCGATCGTCTTCAGCTCGGGCTTGCCCTGGTCGGAGACGAGGAAGGCGACGACCGCCCGCAGGTCCTTGAGGTCGATCAGCTCCAGGCCCTTGGAGTCGGCGTAGTGGAAGATCAGGCCGAGCGACTGCTCCTGCGTCTGGTTCAGCTGGAGCACCTTCGACAGCAGGACCGGCCCGAACGCGGTCACGCTCGCCCGGACCGGGATCCCGGGGCCGATCCCGCCGAGCGCGTAGAACTCGGCGGGGCAGCCGGCCGCCTCCCACTGCTGGCCCACCTCCGCCGCCCGCTGCGCGGTCCTGCCGCCCGGCGCGCCGGGGGCGGAGATCCCGGAGACGTCCCCCTTGATGTCGGCGAGGAAGACGGGCACGCCGTTCGCGCAGAGCTGCTCGGCGATGAGCTGGAGGGTCTTGGTCTTGCCGGTGCCGGTGGCGCCCGCGACGAGCCCGTGGCGGTTGAGCATCGACAGCGGGACGCGGACCTGCCGGTCCGGCAGGCAGACGCCGTCCCAGAGCAGGGCCCCCAGCTCCAGCGCGGGCCCCGTGAAGGCGTATCCGGCGGCGATGCCGGCGGCCGGACCGCCCGGGTCCGTTTCTTCCCCGGCGGCGGCGGCCGGCTCACGCGGGTCGGTGCTCTGGCTCATGCGTCACTCCCGGAATAGCCCTGTGCGCCACTTTTGCACCAGCGGAGCGAGGCTGCGCCCGGAGGCACCGGCCCGGTAGGCTTTCCGTGTGATCTTCAAGCGCATCGGTAGCGGACGGCCGTACCCCGACCACGGCAGGGAAACCACCCGGCAGTGGGCGGACGTCGCCCCGCGCCCGGTCCGGCTGGACCAGCTCGTGACGACCAAGGGCCAGCTGGATCTGGAGACGCTGCTCGCCGAGGACTCCACCTTCTACGGCGACCTCTTCGCGCACGTCGTGAAGTGGCAGGGCGACCTGTACCTGGAGGACGGGCTGCACCGCGCCGTGCGCGCGGCCCTCCAGCAGCGACAGGTACTGCACGCGCGCGTCCTCGAAATGGACTGACCGCCCGCGTAGCGCACCGCCCCCTGCCCGGACCTGCCGAACAGCGGACCGGCGGCGCTGTTGCGCCTTTCGGGTCTGCCTTACCCGATCAACAGATCATTTAGTAGGCATCGTTCCGGTACGGCACTACGCTGCGCCCCATGAGCATGCTCACTCCCCCCGGCATGGGCGGAAAGTACCGCGTCACAGGGACCGCCTACCCGCGCATGAGCCGGCCCCGCCGGCGCCGGAAGCTCGTGCTCGCCCTGCTCGGATCGGTCCTCGCGCTGGCCCTGCTCGGCTACGGGGCGCTGCAGCTCATCGACGTGTTCCGGGGCGGCGGCGGCGACAAGCGGACCGCCGCCGCGAAGGACTGCCCGACCGGGTCCCCCGCCCCCGCCACCCCCGCCAACGCCGCGAACCCCGGGCCGGCCGTCTCCGGAGCCCCCGCGGTGGTCCTGCCGCAGCCCGCCCAGATCACCGTCAACGTCTTCAACGCCACCCCCCGCGCGGGCCTCGCCAAGGCCGTCGGCGACGAGCTGAGGAAACGCGGCTTCACCGTCGGCCACGTCGGCAACGCCCCCGCCGACTTCGACAAGAAGGTCCCCGGCCCCGGGATACTGCTCGGCTCCCCGCGCACCGACAAGGCGGCGTACTCCGTCCTGGCCACCCAGCTCCCCGGGGTCACCCAGCAGACCGACACCCGCGAGGGCGCGGACATCGACCTGATCCTGGGCGACGCCTTCAAGGAGCTGAACACGAAGGAGGACGCGGACAAGGCGCTGGCCCTCCTGGCCAACCCCGCGCCCGCGCCCTCCCCGAAGAAGTGCTGAACGGCGGAGCCCGCCGCTACTCGGCCGAGCCGTACATGCGGTCGCCCGCGTCGCCCAGGCCCGGCACGATGTAGCCGTGCTCGTTGAGCCGCTCGTCCACGGCGGCCGTCACCACCGTCACCGGCGTGCCCGCGAGCTCGCGCTCCATGATCTCGACGCCCTCGGGCGCGGCCAGCAGCACCACGGCGGTCACGTCGTCGGCGCCGCGCTTGATGAGCTCCTGGATCGCGGCGACCAGCGTGCCGCCGGTGGCCAGCATCGGGTCGACCACGTAGACCTGGCGGCCGGAGAGGTCCTCGGGCATACGCGTCGCGTACGTGGACGCCTCCAGGGTCTCCTCGTTGCGGACCATGCCCAGGAAGCCCACCTCGGCGGTCGGCAGCAGCCGGACCATGCCGTCCAGCATGCCGAGGCCGGCGCGCAGGATCGGCACGACCAGCGGGCGCGGACGCGCCAGCTTGACGCCGGTGGTCGGGCCGACCGGGGTCTCGATGTCGGACTGCTCGGTGCGCACGTCGCGGGTGGCCTCGTACGCGAGGAGCGTCACCAGCTCGTCGGCGAGCCGCCGGAACGTGGGGGAGTCGGTGCGCTTGTCGCGCAGTGCGGTCAGTTTGTGCGCCACCAAGGGGTGATCGACGACCTGCAAACGCACAACATCCTCCAAGACTCAGCCGGGCTTCGACCTGCGATCTGCGACCTGCGACCCTGCTACCTGCGAAAAACGGCCGCCTGTGCGCGACCTGCTGCCAAAAGGCTACGCGGTGGAAGGGGCGCGGCGCGTCCCGCGCGCGCCCCCGGCCCCGTGCGGATGCGGGCGGCCGTGCGGACGAGCACCCTGGACGGGTGAGCAACGGACCGGGCAACGGCCCCACGGGCGGCGCGCTGGTGATCGCCGCCGTCGACGGATCCGACCACAGCCTGCGCGCCCTGGAGTGGGCCCGGCAGGCCGCCCTGCGCCACCACGCCGGCCTGATGGTCGCGCACGTCATGCCCGACTCCTCCCAGCTGTACGCGGGACGCCGCTCGGCCCTGCACGACCCGAACGAGCCCGAGGAGTACGCCGACCCCGTGGGCGACCGCGTACGCGACCTGCTGTACTCGGGCCCCCAGTACCCGGCCGAGGTCCGCTACGAGGCCCTGGAGGGCTCGGTGCCCGAGGCGCTGCGGGCCGTCGCCGCCGAGCAGGCGCCGCTGATGCTGGTCATGGGTTCGCGGGGGCGCGGCGGGTTCGCCGCCCTGCTGCTGGGGTCCAGCAGCAGGGCCGTGGCCACCAGCGCGGTCTGCCCGGTGGTGGTCGTCCCGCACGAGGAGCGGGCGGCCCAGGACCCCGAGGGGGCTTCGGCCGGGCGGGTGGTGCTCGGGCTGCACGCGGCCGAGACGCCCGAGGACGTGCTGGACTTCGCCTTCGCGGAAGCCGCCGCCCGGGGGACCACCGTCCAGGTGGTCTCGGCGTACGCCGTACCGCCCGGTCCGACGATGGTGATCGACAGCCCCTTCGTGGTGATCCCGCCCGAGGCGCTCGCCGACGGCGGGGACGGGGTGCCGGCCGAACGGGAGATGCTGCGGGCCCAGACGGAGCGGCTGGCCCCGCTGCGGGCCCGCCACCCGGACGTGCCGGTCGAGCTGGCCGCCGTACCCGGGGACGCGGCGGGGCGGCTGGTGGAGGCGTCCCGGTCGGCCGCGCTGGTCGTGGTGGGGCGGCATCATCGGCGCCGGCGGTCGCTGCTGATGGGGTCGGTGGCGCACGCCCTCCTCCAGCACGCGCACGGCCCGGTGGCCGTCGTACCGGCGCTGCACGACGACGCGACGGCCTGACGCCGCCGGGCCCGCTCTGACCTGGTCCGATCCGGGAGGGGGTGGCATCAAACGCGCCGACGGGGGGAAGGTGGGAGCCGGGGGTCTGCTTCGCGCCGGCGGAGGAGGACGACCGGACCAGCTGGGGTGGTGCCGATGCCCAGGACGCAGCCCGTGAACGACGGCGAGGAGAGCGGGGCGGACGACCCGCCCGAGACGACGGCGCAGCGCAGGGCGCGCCGCGCGCAGTTCCTCCGCGACCTGATGGAGGCGCGCGCCCTGCGCGACCGGGTGCAGCCCCGGCGCGCCCGCGCGGCCCGGATGCGCCAGCAGATGCGGATGCGTACGTTCCGTTGGTGACGGGCACGATGCCCACGGCGGCCCCCGGCCCCTGACGGGCCCTCCGCCCGGCGCCGCGACACGGCCGCCGTGCGGAAGACCTCTCGCAAAGCCGCTGTTTCTGCCACGATGCCGATTGGGCGGGGTGCGAACAGCTTGTGTCAGGACCGTTCACACCCCACCCTCCGGCCGGGGGGACCTCCAACCGGCACGCCTATGACCAGTGGGAGAGTCACGGTGTATTTCGCCGCACTGCTCGCGCGCACCGAAGACGGGTGGGAAGCGAGCGACCTGGAACTCGACGGCGTCGAGTTCCTCAGTGATCTGATCGATCTCGCACGTTCCGCCGCTGTCGACGACGACACGGTGGTCGCCCTCATCGAGCAGGAGGACGCCTGGTTCGGCGTCATCCGCGTGGACGGAGAGGAGGACCCCCGGTACTACCTCTCGAACGCCTCCGCCGCCAACCGGAGCTCCTACGGAGCGATGCTGACCAAGGAGCTGCTGGGCAACGTCGACGAGGACGACGAACTCGACGAACTGGACCTGGACGGCACCGAGGACGGGGAGGACGAGCCCGTCACCGCCTACGCGGACGAGGACGACCCCGCGGACAGCCGGACGGGGCCCGGCGCCGAGCCGGTGCCCGTCGGCCCGCTCGGCGACCCCCGGCTGCTGGACGACCTCGGGGTCGGCCACAAGGAGCTGATGGCCCTGGACGGCGATGCCCTGTCGGAGATCGCCGACGCGCTCGGCGCCACCGAGGTACTGGAGGCCGTCCGCTAGTGACCGCCGCGCACCACCTCATGTACGGCACGCCGGATCAGGACCCTGGCCGGGACCCGGCTCCCGGGCAGGGCCCCGATCCGGTACGGGACCCCTGGCGCGAGCCGATGCGCCTGGCGCTCCGGGAGGCGGCCCTGGCCGTGCCGGCCGGGGACGTACCGGTCGGGGCGGTCGTCCTGGGGCCGGACGGGGCCGTCCTCGCCACCGGGCACAACGAACGGGAGGCCGTCTCGGATCCCACGGCGCACGCCGAAGTGCTGGCGCTGCGCCGGGCGGCCGCCCGGCTCGGGGAGTGGCGGCTCACGGGGTGCACCCTCGTGGTCACCCTGGAGCCGTGCGTGATGTGCGCGGGCGCGCTGGTGCAGTCCCGTGTGGCCCGGGTCGTCTACGGCGCCGGGGACGAGAAGGCGGGCGCGGCGGGGTCGCTGTGGGACCTCGTACGGGACCGCCGGCTCAACCACCGGCCCGAGGTGGTGCACGGGGTGCTGGAGGAGGAGTGCGCGCGGCAGCTGACGGAGTTCTTCCGGGAACGGTGACGTCAGGAGGGGTGGGCAGGGCCACACCGCCGTGAGTTGCGGAGCACTCCCCACCATCGGCTAGGATCTCTCTCGGTGGTGTGTCCGAGTGGCCGAAGGAGCTCGCCTCGAAAGCGAGTATGGGGCAACCCATCGGGGGTTCAAATCCCTCCACCACCGCTCTGAGAACGAGAGCCCCGGTTCGTACGAACCGGGGCTCTCGTGCGTGCCCGCCGTGACCGGGGGTCGGCTTCGGCCGTTGGACACGGCATGACCAAGACCCAGCGCATCCTCGCCGCCTTCGCCCTCGCGGGGGCCGCCGCGGGCCTCGCCGCACCGGCCGCCTCCGCAGCGCCGCCCGCCCCCCTCAGCCTCCCCGACCTGCCGACCGCCGCCCCGGGTATGCCCGCGGGCGCCACTCCGGCCTCGGTCCAGGAGATCGGGGCGAAGGTCGGCGAGGGGGCCAACCAGCTCAACCAGCTCATGACCCTGCCGGACCAGCTCCAGCCCGCGATCGCCCCCGTCGCACCCCTGCTCGACCTGCTGGGCGCCATCCAGTAACTCCGGACGGCCGGGCCCGCCACGCACACGAAGAAGGCCCCGACCGGAGCCGGGGCCTTCGACGCGCACGGGGAAAGCGACACGGGGGGACACGTCGCTTCCCCCGGTGAGACGGAACCCGCCGGCCCAGCCGCAGTCAGGGGGATCGTGCGGCCCGGACCCCGCAGTGAGGTCCTGTCCCTCACCCACCGGTTTCCTGCCAGAACCGGTGGGCTCGTGTTCCATCCTGTCCCTCCCGTGACCGGACACCCAGCGGCAAAGGGCCCTTACGACAGGGTCATTGGTCCTTAAAGGACAGGTGAGTGTCCGAAGTTGACCGGTTAGACTCACCCGACTTTGCAGTACCGGTTGGGGAGGCCGACGCCGTACATGGACACCAAGAAGCTCATCACGGGCGCCCTCACGGTGTTCGTCCTCTTCGTGATCATCACCCAGCCCAAGCGGGCGGCGGAGATGGTCGGAATAGGCTTCCAGGGCATATCCGATGCCGCATCCGGCATCGGCGAGTTCATCACCGAACTGGTGACCTGAACCCGTACGCTGAAGCGATTTCCGGACATCCTGGCCCCTCACTCCGCGGGTGGGGGGCCTTTCGCGTTCACCTTTCACCTGGATACCGGTAAAAAGAATACCCTAAATGCCCAACTTGCCCTCAACACGGCCATATACGGTGCTTGCACACAGTGCACATCTCTTGTGATGCTATGACCGCTTTTGACGGATGAGACGGATGAGTTGAGCGAAGGGGTGGCGTGACCGTGCCGGCCAGTACTGCGCCTCAGGTGCCTCCCCAGCAAGAGCACCTGCAAGAGCCCCGGCAGGAGGTCCGGCAGGAGCCCTCGCACGAGCCGTCGCCCGAGCCGTCGTCCGAGACTCCCGCCGATCCCCAGGAGCCCGCCGCGGCGCCGCGGCCGCAGAGCCGGGGCGCCGACACCCGGGCCCTGACCCAGGTGCTCTTCGGCCAGCTGAAGGACCTGGAGCCGGGCACCAGCGAGCACAACCGGGTGCGCGGGGCCCTCATCGAGGCCAACCTGCCGCTGGTGCGCTACGCGGCCGCCCGGTTCCGCAGCCGCAACGAGCCGATGGAGGACGTCGTCCAGGTCGGCACCATCGGCCTGATCAACGCGATCGACCGCTTCGACCCCGAGCGCGGGGTCCAGTTCCCCACCTTCGCCATGCCGACGGTGGTGGGCGAGATCAAACGATACTTCCGCGACAACGTCCGGACCGTCCACGTCCCGCGCCGCCTCCACGAGCTGTGGGTGCAGGTCAACGCCGCCACCGAGGACCTCACCACCCTCCACGGCCGCACCCCCACCACGCCCGAGATCGCCGAGCGGCTGCGGATCAGCGAGGACGAGGTGCTCTCCTGCATCGAGGCCGGGCGCAGCTACCACGCGACCTCCCTCGAAGCCGCCCAGGAGGGCGACGGGATGCCCGGGCTGCTGGACCGGCTCGGTTACGAGGACCCCGAGCTGGCCGGCGTCGAGCACCGTGACCTCGTACGCCATCTGCTCGTACAGCTGCCCGAGCGGGAGCAGCGGATCCTGCTGCTGCGGTACTACAACAACCTGACGCAGTCGCAGATCAGCGCGGAGCTCGGGGTCTCCCAGATGCACGTCTCGCGACTGCTCGCGCGCAGCTTCGCCCGTCTGAGATCCGCAAACAGGATCGAGGCGTAACCGGATCGGGTGGAGGGCCGCCCTCGATTCCCTACAGAACCGGCTCATTCCGCTCGGTCGGCTCTCTGTCGCTGGAGATACTTGTCGACATGGCGCTACAGCGTGTTGCCGACATGTGACATTCTGCTGGAACCGCGTTTGCCGCAGCCCCGCCTCCGGTATTCAGGTGGAGGCTGCGTTCCTCCGACGGGACGCGCCAGATACGCGACCGTCCGCGACCTCAAGGGGGTGGCATGTCCGTAGACCAGGGCAGCTCCAAGGTGCTCACGCTCGTCGAGCGTGAGCTGCCGGCAGTGGCCGAACGCTCGGAAGCCATCGACACCCGCACCCTCTCCCGCTCCCTCTTCCAGCGACTCGCCTCCCTGGACCCGGACAGCCCCGAACGGGCGTACGTACGCGACACCCTGATCGAACTGAACCTGCCGCTGGTGCGCTACGCGGCGGCCCGGTTCCGCAGCCGCAACGAGCCGATGGAGGACATCGTCCAGGTCGGCACGATCGGCCTGATCAAGGCGATCGACCGCTTCGACTGCGAGCGCGGCGTCGAGTTCCCGACGTTCGCGATGCCGACCGTCGTGGGCGAGATCAAACGATTCTTTAGGGACACCTCCTGGTCCGTCCGCGTCCCGCGCCGGCTCCAGGAGCTGCGTCTGGCGCTGACCAAGGCCAGCGACGAGCTCGCCCAGCGCCTGGACCGGTCCCCGACCGTGCCGGAGCTGGCGGCGGTGCTCGGCGTCAGCGAGGAGGAGGTCGTCGACGGCCTCGCCGTCGGCAACGCCTACACCGCCTCCTCCCTCGACTCCCCCTCCCCGGAGGACGAGGGCGGCGAGGGCTCGCTCGCGGACCGGCTCGGGTACGAGGACACCGCACTGGAAGGCGTCGAGTACCGCGAGTCGCTCAAGCCGCTGCTGGCCAAACTCCCGCCCAGGGAGCGGCAGATCATCATGCTGCGGTTCTTCGCGAACATGACCCAGTCGCAGATCGGCGAGGAGGTCGGCATCTCCCAGATGCACGTCTCCCGGCTCCTGACGCGGACGCTGGCCCAGCTGCGCACCGGTCTGATCGGCGAGTAGCCCTCCGGCTCATCGGCAGGCGGGCGCGGGGTTCACATTTGACATGGCGTCAGGAACACTGGCGCGATGCGAACGGGATCCCGCGCGGCGCGCACCCCCGCCCTGGCCCTGGCCCTGTGCTGCACCGTCGCCCTCACCGGATGCGGCGGCCCGGCCCGCGACGGCTACGCCGCCGTGGGCGCAGCGGCTCCCGGGCCCGAGCGGGGCGCGGGGGAGAACGTACCGCCGCGCGGCCAGGTGGAGTACCAGCCGGCCGGGCCCTCAGCGAGCCCATCTGCCTTGACGACGCCCGGCGCGCCGGAACCCCGGCCCGGCGGGAGCTCCGCCCGGGGCGGAGCGACACCCACCACCCGGCCCGGCTCCGACCCCGCCCCCGGCACCCCGCCGACCCCGGGCCCACCCCCACCCGCCGCCGGCGCCGGGGGTGCGGGCAACGGCGACGGCAACGGCAACGGCAACGGCCAGGGCACTCCGGCACCGGGCTCGGGCGGCACGGGGGCCACGGGAAGCTCAGGCGGCACTGGCGGCGCGGGAGGCTCGGGCGGCGCAGGGACCCCAGGCGGCGCAGGCGGCACCCCGCCCCCGCCCGTCACCCCGGCCGCCCTCACCCTGAGCGCCCCGGCGCGCGCGGCGGCGTCCGACCGCTGGTGCGAGCACGTCACCGTGACCTTCACCAACACCGGGACCACCGCGGCCCGTTCCGGGACGGTCGGCTTCGCCACGCACATCATCGGCGCCCTCGGCATCGACTGGGCCACGATCACCACCGCCCAGCCCCTGCCCGCCCCCGTGGCCGGCCGGAGCTCGCGGACCCAGACCTACACCGTGTGCGTGGACGCCTGGCGCGTGCCGCTCGGCATGCACGTGGAGACCCGCAAGGTCACCGCCACCTGGAACTGAAGCGGCAGGAGGCGCCCGCGGGTCCCGCCCGGCGCCGCTCTCAGCCGAGCACCGCCCACAGGGCCGCCCCGAGCACCAGCACCAGCGCGAGGACCAGCGCGGCCCGTACGGCCGTCTGCGAACCGGCCTCCTTCGGCTTGCGGCGCGACCCCGGCACGGTCGGCGTGCGCGCCACCTGCTCGTCGCCCTCCGCCACGAACGCGCGGAACATCTGGGTGCTGCCGGCGGGGTCGTAGGCGCCCTCGGCCTCGGGTGAGTTGTCGTGTGCGGACATGGCTGGACCCTAGCGGGTTTTCCGATTCCTTTACCGCTCCACCCCCCAGATTCATTTGCCTGTAGCAACCATGCTCTTCTATGGTTGCCCTAAGCAACAAGATAGGGGGCGGTCCGGTGGCCACACAGACGGCGCAGCACACCCGCTACGAGGAGCTGGCCCGCCAGCTCACCGGCATCGGGGCGGTCAAGCGCGACCTGGCCCGGGTCCTGCCCCCGCACTGCCCGCCCGGCGCCGCCGCCGTCCTCACCGTCCTCGACCGGCACGGCGAGATGCGGCTCAGCCGGCTCACCGAGTTCATGGCCGTCGACATCTCCGTCAGCAGCCGGCACGTCGCCCATGTGGCACAGCGCGGATGGATCGACCGCGAGACCGACCCCGGTGACGGCCGCTGCCGGATCCTGCGCCTGACCGACGAGGGGCGCGCCGTGCTCACCGAGCTCGGCGCCCGCTACACGGACGCGCTGGAGAAGGCCCTGGCCAACTGGCCGGCCGAGGACATCGACGTACTCAACACCCTGCTGGCCCGACTCCGATCGAGCTTCTAGGAAAAGGAATCACATGGCTACGACCACACCCTCCGGTGTGCGGGGAGGCGGCCAGTCGGAGACCACGTCCGACGGCGCGCCCATGACCCACTCCCAGATCATGAAGGCGCTGTCCGGGCTCATGCTCGGCATGTTCGTGGCGATCCTGTCCTCCACGATCGTCTCCAACGCACTGCCCCAGATCATCAGCGACCTCGGCGGCACCCAGTCCTCCTACACCTGGGTCGTCACCGCCGCCCTGCTGTCGATGACGGCCGCGACCCCGCTGTGGGGCAAGCTGTCGGACCTCTTCAGCAAGAAGCTGCTCGTCCAGATATCCCTGGTGATCTACGTCCTCGGCTCCGTGGTCGCGGGCCTGTCCCAGAACACCGGCATGCTCATCGCCTGCCGCGTCGTCCAGGGCATCGGCGTCGGCGGTCTCTCCGCCCTCGCCCAGATCGTGATGGCCGCGATGATCTCCCCGCGCGAGCGCGGGCGCTACAGCGGCTACCTCGGCGCGGTCTTCGCCGTCGCCACCGTCGGCGGCCCGCTGCTCGGCGGCGTCATCACCGACACCTCCTGGCTCGGCTGGCGCTGGTGCTTCTACGTCGGCGTGCCCTTCGCGGTCATCGCCCTGATCGTCCTCCAGCGCACCCTGCACCTGCCGGTGGTCCGCCGGGACGTGAAGGTGGACTGGCTGGGCGCCTTCCTGATCAGCGGCGCCGTCTCGCTGCTGCTGATCTGGGTCACCCAGGCCGGTGACTCGTACGACTGGATCTCCTGGACCACCCTGGCCATGACCGGCGGCGCCGTCGTGCTCGGCCTGCTGTTCCTCCTCGTGGAGTCCCGCGCCAGCGACCCGATCATCCCGCTGCGCCTGTTCCGCAACAAGACCATCAGCCTGGCCTCGGGCGCCTCGCTGTTCGTCGGCATCGCGATGTTCTCCGGCACGGTCTTCTTCAGCCAGTACTTCCAGCTGGCCCGGGGCGAGTCCCCCACCATGTCGGGCATCCTGACCATCCCGATGATCGGCGGCCTCTTCGTCTCCTCGACGGTCTCCGGCCAGATCATCACCAAGACCGGCAAGTGGAAGGCGTTCCTGGTCTCCGGCGGCGTGCTGCTGACCGCCGGACTCGGACTGCTGGGCACCCTGCGCTACGACACCCCGTACTGGCGGATCGCCCTGTTCATGGCGCTGACCGGCCTCGGCCTCGGCATGATGATGCAGAACCTGGTCCTGGCGACCCAGAACCAGGTCGCCCCGCAGGACCTCGGCGCGGCCAGCTCCGTCGTCACCTTCTTCCGCTCCCTCGGCGGCGCCATGGGCGTCTCGGCGCTGGGCGCGGTCATGGCCAACCGGGTCACCCACTACGTCAAGGACGGGCTGGCCGCGCTCGGCCCGAAGGCGGCGGCCCTGGGGCACGGCGGCACCGGCGGCGGCATCCCCGACCTCGACAAGCTGCCCGCGCCGCTGCGGCAGGTCATGGAGTCCGCGTACGGGCACGGCGTCGGCGACGTCTTCCTCTACGCCGCGCCGAGCGCGCTGCTCGGTCTGGTGCTGGTGGTGTTCATCAAGGAGGTCGCGCTGAAGTCGAAGCCGGCCGCCCACGCCCCGAGCGCCGAGGGCACCACCGGGACCCCGGCGCAGGCGTCGGACACGGTTTCCTCCGCGTCCTGAGCCGTCCGTCCACCCGCGTCCGCCCGCCGGACCCGGGTCGCCGTCCCCGTCGGGCCGGGCCGCGCCGTCAGGCTGCGACCCGGCCCGACGGTCAGCTGTGGCCCGGCGGTCAGCTGCGGGGCCGGCGGGCTGTGGCGGCCTCGGCCTCGATGCCCGCGATCAGGACGTCGAGGGCCAGGGCGAAGTCCGCCTCGGGCGCCCGCCGGGCCGGGCTCCCGTAGCCGTGCAGGGCGCAGCCGTTGAGGAACTGGGACACGGCCAGGTGGGCGCCGGTCCGCCCGGTGCCCGCCAGGCCGGCGGCCTCCAGGAGCCGGTGCAGGGCGGCGTCGAAGGCCCGTGCGTGCGGGCCGATGTTCGGGTAGAAAGCGCTGAGCGGAGCCACCCACGGGCGCTCCGCCAGCAGCCTGCGGTAGCCGCAGGCCAACTCCCTCAGCCCCTTCGGCCAGGGCTCCTCCCGGGGCGGGGCGGCCGGTAGCCGCTGCCGGCCCAGGGCGCTGTCCAGGGCCAGTTCGAGCAGGTCGTGCTTGGTGTCCACGTACCAGTACAGGGACATCGCCGTGACGCCCAGCTCGGCCGCCAGCCTCCGCATGGAGAAGCGGCCGAGCCCTTCGGCGTCCAGCAGCCGCACGGTGGCGGCGGTGATCCGGTCCCGGTCCAGCCCCGAAGGAGCCTCGGCGCGGCGTCTGCCGGGGGCGGCGGGCCGCGCGGCCAGCCACACACTGGTCCTGGCCCCGCCCGGATCAGCCTCGGTCACCATCGAGGTGCCCTCCTCATCACAAGGGGATCAGCCCGGAATGCCCGGTCCGCCCTCTTGATGCTAGGGGGTGCCACAGGGATCGGGTCCGGTTCAGGACGTGCCGGTCCGAGGGGCCGTCAGGTCGTAGAAGGTGGTCCCGCCGAAGGTGACCTGCTGGAACGTGGCCTTCACCCAGGTCTCGACGGCCGTACTGGCCGACCCGCCGGGGCCTCCCGGGCCGCCCGGCCGGGCCCCCGTCCTGGACTCCCCTGCGCCTGTCCGCCCGGCCTGGGCGATGAACCAGTGGATCCTGCCCTCCTTCACGTACGCCTGGAACCGTTCCAGGGTCGGAGACGGGTCGCTGCCGTTGAAACCGCCCACCGGCATCACGGGCCGGCCGGAGGCCAGCTGGTAACCGGCCGCGTTCTGGGAACCGATGGCCGCCGCGGCCCAGGTGAAGCGACTGGAGCCGGCCCGCAGCGCGGACTTGGCCTCGGCGGAGACCCGGGCCCCGTCGAGCAGCCCGCCGCCACCGCCGGGCACGCCCCGGCCGCTGCCCCGGGCCGCCTGGGGCCACCCCGCCGGACGTCCCGCACCGCCCGGCGGAGTCCCCTGCGGCGGCCCTTGCGGTACTCCGCCTCCCGGGCCCGCGCCCGGCAGCCCCGGAAGGCCGCCCCGGAACCGCTCCCCGCCCGGCCCGCCGAACCCGCCCCGCCCGCCGGCCACCGCGGGACCGGCCGTCACGATCGACCCGGTGTGCCCGGTGCCGAGGGTGGTCAGGCAGTACGCGAACGGGCCCGCCAGCGCCGCGCCCAGCCCGAGCCCCGCCGCCCCGAGCAGCATCCGACGGCCCAGCCGGGCGGCGAACGGCAGCACGGCGGCGGCCGACAGCCCCACCGCCAGCACCCCCCACCGCAGCCACGGCAGATAGCCGGGGGAGCGGCCGAGCAGCACGTACGACCAGACGGCGGTCAGGGCCAGGGTCCCGGACAGGGTGAGCGCGGCGGCCCGGCCACCCCGCTCCTCCCACAGCACGGCCACCCCCATGCCCACCAGCGCGGCCACGGACGGCGCCAGCGCGACCGTGTAGTACTCGTGGAAGATGCCCTGCATCCAGCTGAACACCACCGCGGTGATCAGCAGGCAGCCGCCCCAGGCCAGGAACGCCGCACGGGCCATGCTCTGGAGGGAGTCGGCCGCCCGGCCGGCCCGCCAGGTCACCGCCAGCCCGGCCACCAGCAGCACCAGCGCCGCGGGCAGCAGCCAGGAGATCTGGCCTCCGACGGCGGCGGAGAACAGCCGCCCCACACCGGTCTCCCCCCAGCCGCCGGCCCGGCCGCCGCCCACGCTGCCCGTCTCGTCGCCGCTGAGCCGGCCGAGCCCGTTGTAGCCGAAGGTCAGCTCCAGGAAGGAGTTGTGCTGCGAACCGCCGATGTACGGGCGTGAGGACGCGGGCCACAGCTCCACGACCGCCACCCACCAGCCGCCGGCCACCACCATCGCCGCCCCGGCCAGCAGCAGCTGGCCCAGCCTCCTGCGCAGCCGGGCCGGCGCGCAGACGGCGTACAGCAGGGCCAGCGGCGGCAGGACGACGAACGCCTGGAGGGTCTTGGTCAGGAACCCCGCGCCGATCGCCACCCCGGCCGCCACCAGCCAGCCGGTCCGCGCCCCGTCGAGGGCGCGCAGGAGGCAGTACACCGCGACGGTCAGCAGCAGCGTGAGCAGCGCGTCGGGGTTGTTGAAGCGGAACATCAGCGCGGCGACGGGCGTGAGCGCGAACACGGCTCCGCTGAGCAGCGCGGCCGCCGGCCCGAACTGGCGGCGCACGGCCGCGTAGAGGACGGCCGTGGTGGCGACACCCATCAGGGCCTGCGGGACGAGGATCTGCCAGGAACCGAGCCCGAACGTCCGCACCGAGAGCATCATCGGCCACAGCGCGGCCGGGGGCTTGTCGACGGTGATGGAGTTCCCGGCGTCCGAGGAGCCGAAGAAGAACGCCTTCCAGCTCTGGGAGCCGGCCTGCACGGCAGCGGAGTAGAAGGAGTTGGCATAGCCAGAGGCGCTCAGATTCCACAGCAGGAGCACGGCGGCGGCGCACAGCAGCCCCACGTACGCGGGCCGCTCCCAGCGGGGACGGCCGGCGGCGGCCCGCTGGGGGAACGGGGAGTCGAAAGGCGGAGGGGCCGTGGTCATCGCGGGTCGTCCTTCACTGGAACAGGGGAGGTGCGGCGCAGCGGTGCGGCGGCTTGGGCGGCCTGCGGTCCGGCGCCGAGCCGGAAGAGGGAGTACCCGACGAGGGAGCGGAGGGTGGACAGCACACCGACCGCCCAGAAGCCGGGCAGCCGGCGGGCCGCCACATACGGCACGCCGGGCAGGGCGGTACGGTCGCGCGGGTCGTCACCGAAGGGGCGGGCGAGCCGGTCCAGGGGGAGCGCCCCGCGGGCCAGGGCCCGGCCGACCCGCCAGACGCCCTTGAGGTCCTCGGCGGCGGTCCTGACGAGATGGACCGTGGAGTCGGGGTCGTCGACCCAGTCCACCGGCACCTCGTGGATCCGCAGGCCGGCCCTCTCGGCCAGGACCAGCATCTCGGTGTCGAAGAACCAGCCGGTGTCCTCGACGAGCGGCAGCAGACGTTCGGCCACTTCCCTCCGGATGGCCTTGAAGCCGCATTGCGCGTCGCTGAACCGGGCGGCCAGCGCGGAGCGCAGCAGCAGGTTGTAGGCGCGGGAGACGAACTCCCTCTTCGCTCCCCGCACCACCCGCGAGGAGCGGGCCAGCCGGGTGCCGATGGCCAGGTCGGAGTGGCCCGAGATCAGCGGGGCGACCAGCGGCAGCAGCGCGTTCAGGTCGGTGGAGAGGTCCACGTCCATGTAGGCGAGGACGGGTGCCTCCGAGTGGATCCAGACGGTGCGCAGGGCCCGGCCCCGGCCCTTCTCCTCCAGCCGGATACCGCGTACACCGGGGACGGTGGCGGCGAGCTCGGCCGCCAGCAGGGGGGTGCGGTCGGTGCTGGCGTTGTCGGCGATGGTGATGCGGAAGGCGTACGGGAAGGTCCGGGTGAGGTGTGCGTGCAGTCCGCGCACGCAGGGGCCGAGGTCCTTCTCCTCGTTGTGGACCGGGATCACCACGTCGAGTACAGGCTCACCGGGCGCGGGCGCCACGGGAGTCCGGGCCGGGAGGGCGCCGGAAGAGGTGTCGGTGGGCATGCTCCGACTCTCGCCGGGCGCCCTGTCACCTCGGTGTGCTGAGCCTGTGGCCGCTCTGTGAGTCCGCCGGTGCCGGGGAACGGGGGCCCTCGGCGAGGGGGAGATGTACCTCGAACCGGGTGCGGCCGGGCTCGCTGCGTACGTCGACACGGCCGTCGTGCGCCGTGACCACGGCCTGGACGATGGCCAGGCCCAGGCCGGTGGAACCCGCCGCGCGGGAGCGTGAGGCGTCACCCCGGGCGAAGCGCTCGAACACGTGCGGCATCAGCTCGGCCGGGATGCCGGGCCCGTCGTCCTCGATCCGCAGCCGGACGGCGGATGTTTCACGTGAAACAGAGGCCGTGACGGTGGTGCCGGGCGGGGTGTGGGTGCGGGCGTTGGCGAGGAGGTTCACGAGGACCTGCTGGATCCGGGCGGGGTCGGCCAGGACGGGGGCGGGTTCCTCGGGCAGGGCCAGGTGCCAGTGGTGTGCGGGGCCGGCGGCGCGGGCATCGCTGACGGCGTCGACGACGAGCGGTGCCAGGTCGGTGTCCTCACGGGACAGCGGGCGGCCGGCGTCCAGCCGGGCCAGCAGCAGCAGGTCCTCGACGAGTCCGGTCATACGGGTGGCTTCGGCCTCGATCCGGGCCAGTGCGTGGCGGGTGTCGGGGCCGGGCTCCTCACGCCCCCGGCGGGTGAGTTCGGCATACCCGCGGATGGAGGCGAGCGGAGTGCGCAGTTCGTGGGAGGCGTCCGCGACGAACTGACGTACCTGTGTCTCGCTCTGCTGACGGGCCGTGAGAGCCGAGGAGACGTGCCCCAGCATCCGGTTGAGGGCCGCGCCGACCTGGCCCACCTCGGTACGGGGGTCGGCCTCGGCCTCGGGCACCCGCTCGTGCAGTGCCGGTTCACCGCTGTGCAGGGGCAGTTCGGAGACCCGGGTGGCGGTGGCGGCGACCCGCCGCAAGGGGCGCAGGGCAACCGCGACCAGCGCCTGTCCGGCGAGGGAGGCTGCGCTCAGCCCGGCCAGGGTGACGCAGACCTCCACGGCGATCAGGGTGTTCACGGTGGAGTCCACCCCCTTGACCGGGAAGGCCAGCACCAGCGCCCCGTCGGAGGCGGCCACCGCCCGGTAGGCGCCGAGCCCCGGCAGCTCCACGTCCACCGCCCGCGACCGGCCTGGACCGGCCGTCCGCACCACCCGCTCCAGTACCGCCGTCTGCGCCGCGGTGAGGGCCTCGCGGTGGTCGAGGCCCGGGCCCTCCACGGGGACGATCCGGGCGCCCCCGATCACCTTCCGGTCTGCGTCGAGCCGGATCCCGGCGGCGCCCATGGGAGAGCCGGGGGCGAAGAGGAAACCGAGGCTGCCCTCGCGGGCGGCCTTGCCCGCGCCCGGCCCCCGCAGGCCCCGGTCGGCCATCTCCGCGGAGTTGCTCAGCTGGTTGTCCAGCTCGCCCATCAGCCGGGAGCGCATGGCGAGCGTGGTGACGGTCCCGATGGCCGCGCCGACCACGGCGATCAGTACCACGGCCGACACCACCAGCCGGGTCCGCAACGACCACGGACGCCGCCGGGGCAGGCCGAGTGCCACTACTCGGCCGGCTTGATCAGGTAGCCGGCGCCGCGCCGGGTGTGGATCATCGGAGGCAGTCCGGTGCCACCCTCCAGCTTCCGCCGCAGGTAGGAGATGTAGAGCTCGACCACGTTGGCCTGGCCGCCGAAGTCGTACGACCAGACCCGGTCCAGGATCTGCGCCTTGCTCAGCACCCGGCGGGGATTGCGCATCAGGTAGCGCAGGAGCTCGAACTCGGTCGCGGTCAGGTGGACCTCCTGGCCGCCCCGGACCACCTCGTGGCTGTCCTCGTCGAGGCTCAGGTCGCCGACGGTGAGGACCGAGCCGCCGCGCGCGGCCTGGGTCGCGCCGGAGCGGCGGACGAGGCCGCGCAGCCGGGCCACGACCTCCTCCAGGCTGAACGGCTTGGTGACGTAGTCGTCGCCGCCCGCCGTCAGGCCCGCGATGCGGTCCTCGACGGAGTCCTTGGCGGTCAGGAACAGCACCGGGACCTGCGGGATCTCCCGGCGCAGCAGGCCCAGCACGGCCAGCCCGTCCATGTCCGGGAGCATCACGTCGAGGACGACCACGTCCGGCCGGAACTCCCGCGCCGCCCGTACGGCGCCGGCTCCGTCACCGGCGCTGCGGACCTCGCAGCCCTCGTAGCGCAGGGCCATGGACAGCAGCTCGGAAAGCGAAGCCTCGTCGTCGACGACGAGGACCCGGCAGGGTCCGCCGTCGGGGCGCAGCAGCGCCGCCGGGCCGGCGGTGGACGTGGACGCGTGGGAGGTGGTCGTCGCTGTCATGCCCCCACGCTGGCCCGCGCCTCTGAGAGCGTTCTTGCCCCAACCTGTGAATCTCCTGAGAAAGGGATCCCGGCGGTTCGGCCCCCTCAGCCGGGCAGGGAGAAGAGCCGGGCGCCGTTGTCGTGGCAGACCGCGCGCAGCCAGTCGTCCCCCAGTCCGAGCCGTTCGAGGGCCTCCAGCTGGTGCTCGTAGGGGTAGGGGATGTTCGGGAAGTCGGTGCCCAGCAGGATGCGGTCCCCGAGGCCGGCGAGCCTTCCGAGGTCCGGGGGCGGAAAGCCGCTGAACTGCTCGGAGAAGTCCGTGAAGGCCATGGTCGTATCGAGCCGCACCTCGGGGTACCGGTCGGCCAGGTCCAGGAACTCGGCGTACTCGGGCATCCCCATGTGGGCGACGATCAGCGGCAGCCGGGGGTGGCGGGCCAGCAGCCGGGAGACCGGCCCGGGCCCGGTGTGCCGACCTGCCACGGGCCCGGAGCCGCAGTGGACCACGACGGGGATGCCCGCCTCGGCCAGCAGCCCCCACACCGGGTCGAGCAGGGTGTCGTTCGGGTCGTACGCGCCGACCTGGAGGTGCGCCTTGAACACCCGGGCCCCCCGCTCCACGGCCCGCGCCGTGTAGGCGGCCGCGTCCTCTTCGGGGAAGAAGGTGGCGGTGTGCAGGCAGTCGGGGGTGCGGGCGGCGAAGTCCTCGGCCCAGGCGTTGAGCCAGGCGGCCATCGCGGGCTTGTGCGGGTAGAGCATCGAGGTGAACGCCCGGACGCCGAACTCCCGCAGCAGCGCCACCCGCTGCTCCTCCTCGTGGCGGTAGGTGATGGGCCAGGTGACGCCGGTCAGCGGGCCGGCGGCGTCGAAGTAGTCCCACACCTTCCGCATCACCCGGTCCGGCATGAAGTGCGTGTGCACGTCCACCAGACCGGGCAGGCCCAGCCGCTCGCGGAAGGCGCGGACGGTCTCAGCCGTTGCGGACAAAGCCATGGCTCCGCTCGACCGTCGCCACGTGCAGGGTGTAGCTCTCGTACCAGTGCTCACGACCGTGCTTCATGGCGGCCTGGTGCTCCATCTGCGTGCGCCACGCGCCCAGGGACTCGTGGTCGCGGAAGTAGGCGACGGTGATGCCGAGACCTCCGGGGGTGCGCGCGGACTCGTAGCCGAGGAAGCCGGGGTTCTCCCGGACGAGCTCGTTCATCCGGGCGCTGGTCTCGGGATATCCGCTGTCGTCGGGGGTGCGGACATTGCTGAATACGGCCATGACATAAGGCGGTTCGAACGCCTGCACGGGCTGAAGGCTCATGCCCTCACCCTCCGCGGCAGCCCCGTGGCATGTCCACCGGATTCCGCCACGGAAGCCCAAAGGGATCCAAGTTTTGACCTTCACACGGAGCGCGACCCCGCCCCCCTCCCTCTCAGAAAAGCCCTTCCTGTCCCTCCGGCCCGGCCGCCCCCACGGGCGGGGTGACGGCCGCGAGCGGGGCGTCGGTCACCGCGCCCGCGGGAGCGGCGGCCAGCTCCCAGCCGGCCAGCAGGCGGGTGTCCACCACCATCCCGTCCGCGAGGTGCAGATCCGGCCCCGCGGCCCCCGCCAGCACCCCCGCGACGGCCGCGCCGGGCAGCAGCTCCGCGACCACCCGGCCCGGGACGGGCAGTCCGGCCAGCCCGAACGCCCCCGCGTGGTCGGTGACCGCGCACCCCAGCCGCTCCAGCGACTCCGGCCACCCCTCCAGCCCCGCCGCCCGGGTGTGCAGCTCCGCCACCTCCCGCGCCCGCTCCGCCTCCGACGGCAGCCCGGCGCGTACCGCGCGCTTGCGGGCGTAGGCGATCCGGTCGGGCACCCCGAGGGCGGCGCGCAGCAGTTCCTCGGTCCGCCGCGCCGCCATCAGCGGCCCGCGCCCCAGCCAGGCCCAGGTCACCGCCCCCTGCTCCAGCAGCCGGGCGGTGCCGCGCTCCTCCGCGGTGATGCCCACTTTGACCATCCCGGGCCCGAACCACGCGAGGTACACCCGGTACGGCCGCGGGTCGGCGGCATGGGTGTCGGCGGCCACCGAGAAGGACCGGTCCAACCGGGCGCACTCGGGGCACTGCGCACTCCCGGCCCTCCCCGGCACGGTCCGGGCCGCCGGACACGGGGTCCGCTTGCCGGCCCGCCACACCCCCAGGCAATGCCGCCGGCCCACGGCGACGAAGGCCAGCCGCTGCCCGTAGGAGAGCGAGCTGGAGCGCTCCCCGCCCCCGGGCCGGTACCACCCGATGGCGGGCCGCCCCGCGCTCCACCGGATCCCGGTGCACTGCCAGCCCCCGGCGGAAGCGGTCACAGGGGCAGCGGCCGCTCGAAGAAGGTCTCCAGGACCACGGTCGCCTGCGTCCCACTGACCCCGTCGATGGCATAGAGGCGACGCAGCACGTCCTGGAGCTGCCCGGTGGTGGCCGTACGCACCTTCACCAGGACGGAAGCGCTGCCGGCGATGATGTGCGCCTCCTGGATCTCCGGGATGGCCGCGAAGTCCCCGGCCGACTCACCCATCCAGGCGTTGGAGTCGACCATCACATAGGCCAGGACCCCGTTGCCCACGGCCACCGGATCCACCTCGACCGTGGTCCGCCGGATCACCCCGCGTTCCCGCAGTTTGCGCACCCGCTCATGGGTCGCCCCGGCGGAGAGCCCCACGGCCGTACCCAGGGCCGCGTAGGACTGCCCCGCATCCTCTTGCAGCCGCAGGAGCAGCGCCCGGTCGATGTCGTCCACGCGATCTTCCTTCCAGGGGCCCGTCACCCTGGCGAAGACGGTACTCGATCCTGCAATCTCACCCTCTCACCGAACACCATTCGGTCCACTGCCCCCAAGGGGAATCATGTTGGCCGCCTGGCGCCAGTTGGTGTGGAGCGGCATGCCGGACGTCCAGGTCTCTCCCCCGACGAGAGCGAGCCGCACGCGGCCGGCACCCGCGCGGGACACGTCCACGCCTTCGAGGTCGGCGACGACGGCACCCTGAGTGAGGATCCCGTCGGCGCGGGACTGCGGCTAGCGCGCGACGAACTGCGTCAGGACCGCCTGCATCTCGTAGATGTCCACACCCTTGGTGAAGGTCTTCTCGATGGGCGCCGCGCTGCCGGAGATCCATATCTTGAGCTCGGCGTCGAGGTCGAAATGGCCGGCGGTCTCCACCGAGAAGTGAGTGATGCTCCGGTAGGGGATGGAGTGGTACTCCACCTTCTTGCCCGTCAGCCCCTGCTTGTCGACGAACACCAGCCGCCGGTCGGTGAACAGGATCGTGTCGCGCACCAGCAGGTACGCGGCGTACACCTGCTCCCCCTGCCCCAGCAGCCGCGCGTAGTCGCGCTGCGCCGACATCGGATCAACGGTGTGCGCGTTGCCGAACAGTCCCATGAGAGTCCCCCCGATCAAGCTTCGAACGATCTCCGAAAACCGTAACGGCCGAACTCCCTGGTCCACGTCCCCCGCAGGAGCCATCCCGCCCCTGAGCCCTCCCGGGGGACCCCCTCCCCCTGAGGTACTGGACGCCCGCGCCCCCGGCCACCCACCAGGGCATACGCAAGAGGCCCTCAGGATCTCTCCTGAGGGCCTCTCCGGCTGTGCACTCGGCAGGATTCGAACCTGCAACCTTCTGATCCGTAGTCAGATGCTCTATCCGTTAAGCTACGAGTGCTTGGGCTTCCCGGGGTTTTTCGCCCCGTTGGCCTTGCGAGAACAACAATACATGGACCTCGCCGGGACGCGAAATCCATTAGCCACACAGGCCCTGACCTGCGGAAACGTCCCAGATGAAGATCATCTGGCCCGAGCGGAACGCCTTGGCGGAGCCCCGCTGGGTACCCAGGAGGGGCCGTCCCAAACCCGCAGACCCGCTTTCGGGAGCTGAACGCACCGAAGCCCCGGTCCAGACGGACCGGGGCTTCGGTGAGGTGCGGAGGCGGAGGGATTTGAACCCTCGATGGGGTGTAAGCCCCAAACCGCATTAGCAGTGCGGCGCCATAGACCGGACTAGGCGACGCCTCCAGCACACCCTCGCGAGAGGGTGCGTGCAGATGATGACACAGCCGCAGGGCCGGTCACCAATCCGCTCCCACGGTACAAGGAGGCGGGCCCGCAGGGCAAAGCCTTAAGCCCGCTGCGTCGCAACGTCCGGGCGGCCGGATCGTTGGTGAGGCGTACGACGTACGGACGACCTGGAGTGCCCCATGCTGCGTCTCGCCGCCTTCGCCGTCACCTCCGCGCTGGCCGCAGCGGCCGCCGGACCCCTGCCGCCCCTGCCCCTGGGCCGGCTGCTGGCTCCCCCCGACCGGCTCACGATCGACATCTCCAAGGCGGGCAGCCTCGACGGCCGCTACCGCCTCGACTGCCGCCCCGTCGGCGGCGACCACCCCAAGGCCGAGGAGGCGTGCGCCCGCCTCGACACGCTCGCGAAGCAGGGGAAGGACCCCTTCGCCCCCGTGCCGAAGACCGCCATGTGCACCTTCCAGAGCGGGGGACCGGCCACCGCCCACGTCACGGGAACGTGGCACGGACTGAAGGTGGACAGCTGGTTCGGACGCGCGAACGGATGCGACATCGCCCGCTGGAACAACCTGGAACCTGTGCTTCCGACTGCGGGTGCCTGACCAGGGAGGATGCGGCGGATGCGCGGTTTCCCCCGTTCATCCACCCCCTCGCCCCGGGACGGTGCCCTTAGACTCCTCCCGTGACATGCCGGTAGTCGTGGTCAGGGAGGACGCTCGTCGTGAGCAGCAGGCCATCCCGAGGCGCTGCTCGCCTCGCAGCAATACTCGACGCGCTTCCGGACGCGCTGTTGCTCGTCAATGCCAACGGCACGGTCGTCAACGCGAATTCGATCGCCCTTGAGGTCATGGAGAGCCCCGGCACCGGTCTGGTCGGCCGTGGCGTGCTCGACCTGTTCCCGGAGTTCGACTCCAAACTGATCCCCGGTTCGATGCGCCGCCCCGGTGACGAGCTGACCGGCCGCTCCAAACCCCAGCGGATGACCGCGCGCCGCACGGACGGCAGCGAGTTCCCCGTCGAGGTCACCAGCGCCCATCTCGACGGCCGTGACGCCTACCGCGAGCCCCAGCCGTACACCGGCGACGAACTGCTGATGCTGGTCGTGCGGGACCTCACCGAGGCCGTGGACACCGAGGCCGAGCTGGCCCGTTCCCAGCGGCAGACCGAGATGATCCTGCGCGCCGCCGCCGAGGGTGTCGTGGGCACGGACACCGAGGGCCGGGTGGTCCTGGTCAACCCGGCCGCCGCCCAGATCCTCGGCTACCGCGCCACCGACCTCGGCAACCGCGAGCTGCACGGGCTGATCCAGCACTCGCGCGCCGACGGCTCCCCCTTCCCCTTCGACGAGTCCCCGCTGGCCGACACCCTGCGCAGCGGGCGCAAGCACCGGGTCCGCGGCCAGGTGCTGTGGAACAAGGCCGGCCAGCCCGTCGCCGTCGACCTGACCACCTCGCCCGTCCGGGACGGGGACGTGCTGGTCGGCGCCGTCATGACCTTCACCGACCGGCGCCCCTACGACGCGCTCGCCGCCCGCCACGCCCAGCTCGTGGCGGTGCTCGGGGACTCGCTGCGCGGGCCGCTGGAGGAGCTGCGCGGGGAGCTGGCCACGCTGGCCGCCGACGACGGCGGACAGCTGTGGCCCGAGGCCAACCAGCTGCTGCACCATCTGGCCGCCGGATACGCGCGGATGACCACTCTGGTGGACAACGTGCTCGGCTACCAGCGCCTGGACGCGGGCAGCGAGAAGCTCAAGAAGCAGAACGTCCTGATCAACGAGGTCGTCAAGGCGGGTATCGACGGCGCGGTCGAGCTGATCGGCCCCGGCCGGGTGCAGTTCGCCGTCCACGCCCCGACCATCGAGGCCGAGGTGGACGCCGAGCGCGTCGCGACCGCGCTGGCGCACCTGGTCGCGGACGTCGCCGGCGTCGACGCCACCGGCAAGACCCGCCAGGGCAGCGGCTACAGCGACTCCACCATCGTGGTGGCCGCGGCGCAGCGCGGCGAGGTCGTACGGATCGAGGTGCGCGGCCCCTACGAGGGCGGCCACCCCGTGCACGAGCCGATCGTGCGGGGCGTCGTCACCGCGCACGGCGGGCTCCTGCAGACGGTGGAGGTACCCGGGGCTCCGGGCGGCGCGTACGTGCTGGAACTGCCGCTGGGCGCGGGGGCCGGGACGGTGGAGCTGCCCGAGTCCGCACCGCAGGCGGCGGCCGAACCCGAGGCCGCCCCGGCCACCGTCTCCGGCGGCCGGCGGGGCCGGCGCGGAGTTGACGCCTTCCTGGAGGACGGCACCCGCGAGGCGCAGCCCGTGGGGGCGCGCGAGGGCGCAGGCGCGCTGGCGCTGCCGTCCGGGCGGAGTCCGGGCGACGGTGAGTTCCCCGGCCAGGACGGCCGGGCTGCCGGTTCGGGCCCGGCGGAACTCGCGCAGTCCCCGGTGAACCCGGCAGGGCTCGGCACCGGGCGCCGACGGGGCCGTGACGGCGACGGCGGCGCGGACTCCGGTCCGCCCGGTGCCGGCCGGCCCGTACCCCCGCAGGGCACCGCCATGCCCGCGCTCCCGTCCGTACCGGCCGTTCCTCCCGTGCCGGTGACCGAGCATCCGGCCGGGCGCCGTCGTGCGCTGGGTGCGGCGGCGGCGCCCGCGCAGCCCGGCGGCCCGGTGCCCGCGACCGGTCTCACGGCCCCCGCCGCCCCCCGGATCGCGCCCGAAGGCGGCTTCGCGCTGCCCGCCGGACCGGCCGCGAGCGCCGCCCCCGCCCAGGCGGCCACGGCCGCTTCCGCCGAGGCCGATGCCGAGGGGCCGGGCGGACGCCGTGCCCGCCGGGTGCTCGGCGCACCCGGCGCTCCCGAACCGCAGGCGCCCGCCGCGCCCGGCGGCGGCGCGGAGCCCTCGCTTCCCACCGGGCGGCGCCGTGCGCTGCCCGCGACCCCCGCCTGGCCCGTTCCGGCGGCCCGTACCGCGCCCGAGGACGCCGAGACGGCGGCGGCTGCCGTGCCCGGCGCCCGGCAGCCCGGGGACGCCACGGCGGGCGGCCAGCCGATCAGCGTGCGCGCGCTCGGCACCCTGGGCCAGGGCATCTCCGTGGACGCGTCCGGTCCCGGCGGGTCGGGGTCCGGGCGGCGCCGCCGGCTCTCCGAACCGGCGCCCCAGGGGCGGGCCTTCGCCATAGGCGCCCCCGAGGCGGGCGCCGCCGAGGGCCCGGAGCCGCTCGACGGGCCCGGAGGCGCGGTCGAGGTGGTCAACCGTCCCGTGCCGCGTCCCGTGGACGACGAGCTTCCGCCCGAGCCGCTGGACAACCCGCGCCGGCTGCTGGTGTGGCCCGCGCCGGACCCGCAGACGCAGCAGGCGCTCAGCGAGCGTGGCTACCGTCCGGTGGTCGTGCACTCCCGTGAGGAGGTGGACGCGCAGATCGCGGCCTTCCCCGCCGCCCTGTTCGTCGACCCGCTGACGGGGCCGATCACCCGGACCGCCCTGCAGTCCCTGCGGCAGGCCGCGGTGGCCGCCGAGGTGCCCGTACTGGTTACGGCCGGGCTGGGGCACGCCACACGCGAGGCGGCGTACGGTGCCGATCCGGCCGTCCTCCTCAAGGCGCTCGCGCCGCGCGACAGCGAGCAGCACCCCTCCCGCGTGCTGCTGATCGAGGAGCACGACGAGGTCGCCACCGCGCTGACGGCCGCGCTGGAGCGGCGCGGTCTCCAGGTCGCGCGGGCGGGCGCGGACACCGACGCCGTGGAACTGGCGACGCGGATACGGCCCAACCTGGTGGTCATGGACCTCATGCAGGTACGGCGCCGGCGGGCCGGGATCGTGGACTGGCTGCGCGCCAACGGGCAGCTGAACCGCACCCCGCTGGTCGTCTACACGGCCACCGGGATCGAACCGGGCGACCGGCCGCGGCTGGCCTCCGGGGAGAGCGTGCTGTTCCTCGCCGAGCGGTCCAACACCGCGGACGTGCAGGGCCGCATCGTGGACCTCCTGGCCAAGATCGGCACCAACTAGCCATCCTGGTCCGATGGCCATCACCGACACGACCGAGCACACCGTTCCCGCCGACAACGGGGAGGTGAGCCTGCTCATCGCACGTCAGGTGGAGCCTGGCTACGAGGAGGCGTTCGAGAGCTGGGCGCGCGGCATCCTGGAGACCGCCGCACGCTTCCCGGACCACCTCGGCTACGGACTGTTCCGGCCCGCGGCCGAGGGCGCTCCGTGGTTCCTCGTCCACCGCTTCCGCGACCAGGCGGCGTTCCAGCGGTGGCAGGACTCGCCCGAGCGGGCCGAGTGGTTCGCCAACTGCGAGGGCCACCACCACACCGAGATAGCCCGGCGCGAGCTGCACGGCATGGAGACCTGGTTCGCCAAACCGGGTACGACCCGGCCCGCGCCGCCGCGCTGGAAGATGGCGATCAGCTCCGGGCTGGCCATCTTCCCGATCTCGCTGCTCGGCAACGCATTGCTCGGGCCGTACCTGGTGAACGTGCACGTCGTGCTGCGGACGGCCGCCTTCGCGGCCGTCTTCAGCACCCTGATGACGTATGTGGCCATGCCCGCCGTCAGCCGGCTGCTGCGGTCCTGGCTGACACGCCGCTGAGGCGCGGGCCCCGAGGGCCTAGGCGAGGGTGGTGACGTCCAGCTCGCCGTCGGCGTACTGCTTGCGGATCACCTTCTTGTCGAACTTGCCGACGCTGGTCTTCGGTACGGCTTCGACGAAGGTCCAGCGCTCCGGCAGCTGCCACTTGGCGATGGAGCGGGCGAGGAAGGCCCGCAGTCCCGCGTAGTCGGCCGTGGCGCCCTCCTTGAGGACGACCGTGGCCAGGGGGCGTTCGCCCCACCTCTCGTCGGGGACGGCGACGACGGCGGCCTCCGCGACCTCAGGGTGTGCCATCAGCGCGTTCTCCAGCTCCACGCTGGAGATCCACTCCCCGCCGGACTTGATGACGTCCTTGGCCCGGTCGGTGAGGGTGAGGAAGCCGTCGGCGCTGATCACGCCGACGTCCCCGGTCTTGAGCCAGCCGTCGGCGCTGAACTTGTCCCCGGGCCGCAGCGGTTCGCCGGACGCACCGCCGTAGTAGGCACCGGCGATCCAGTTGCCGCGGACCTCCAGCTCGCCCGCGGACTCCCCGTCCCAGGGCAGGACGTCGCCGGCGGGCCCGATGAGACGGGCCTCGACGCCGGCGGGGAAGCGGCCCTGGGTGACGCGGTAGGGCCACTCCTCCTCCGCCGTGAGCCCGGCCGGCGGGTGCGCCATGGTGCCCAGCGGGGAGGTCTCCGTCATGCCCCAGGCGTGGCAGAGGCGGACGCCGAGCTTGTCGTACGCCTCCATCAGGGAGGGCGGACAGGCCGCGCCGCCGATGGTGACCTGCTTCATCGAGGTCAGGTCACGCGGGTGGGCGGTGACCTCGGCGAGCAGTCCCTGCCAGATGGTGGGGACGGCCGCGGCGTGGGTGGGCTTCTCCCGCTCGATCATCTCGGCGAGGGGGGCGGGCTGGAGGAAGCGGTCCGGCATCAGCATGTTGATGCCGGTCATGAAGGTGGCGTGGGGCAGGCCCCAGGCGTTCACGTGGAACTGCGGCACCACGATCAGGCTGGTGTCCCGGTCGGTGAGGCCCATCGACTCGGTCATGTTGACCTGCATGGAGTGCAGGTAGACCGAGCGGTGGGAGTAGACGACGCCCTTGGGCTCCCCAGTGGTGCCGGAGGTGTAGCACATGGCCGCCGCCTGGCGCTCGTCCAGCTCGGGCCAGTCGTAGTGCCCGGGACGGCCGTCGAGGAGCTCCTCGTACTCGTGCACCCGTACACCGAGCCCGTCGAGGGCGGAGCGGTCCCCGATGCCCACGACCACGACGTGCTCGACCGTCGGCAGGTGCGGCAGCAGCGGCGCCAGCAGCGGCAGCAGGGTGCCGTTGACCAGGACCACACGGTCGGCCGCGTGGTTGACGATGAAGACCAGCTGCTCCGGGGGCAGCCGCAGGTTGAGCGTGTGCAGGACCGCGCCCATCGAGGGGATCGCGAAGTACGCCTCGACGTGCTCGGAGTTGTTCCACATGAGCGTCGCGACCCGTTCGTCCTGCTGGACTCCGAGTTCGTCACGCAGGGCGTGGGCAAGCCGCGCGGCGCGGACACCGATCTCGGCGAAGCTGCGCCGGTGCGGCTCGGCCTCCCCGGTCCAGGTCGTGACCTGGGACGTTCCGTGAATGGTCGACCCGTGGGCCAGGATCCGCGAGATCAGCAGCGGTACATCCTGCATGGTGCTCAGCAAAGCGTCCTCCCGGTGAGCGCTGCGGCGCTGCGGCGGCTGTCGGATGCTGCCGATTCTGCGCACGTACCGGTCGGCATGTCACTACCCGGGAGTACAAACAGGCTGGTCCGTCACTGTCAGGAGTCGCTCTCTGGCCGATGTTTCACGTGAAACAGCGGGAAACGTGTTTCACGTGAAACAGGGGCTCAGCGCACCGGAGTGAGCTCCGGGTCCTCGCGGAGCTTGACCAGGGCCCGGGAGACGGCGCTCTTGACCGTGCCCACCGAGACCCCGAGCAGTTCGGCGGTCTGCGCCTCACTCAGGTCCTCGTAATAGCGCAGGACGACCATCGCCCGCTGGCGGTCCGGCAGCCGGGTCACCGCCCGCCACATCGCGTCACGCAGCACCTGCGCCTCAGCGGGGTCGCTGAAGGACTGTTCCTCGTTCTCCGGAACTTCCTCGCAGACCAACTCGTCGACCTTGCGTTTGCGCCACTGCGAGGTGCGCGTGTTGACCAGGGCCCGCCGGACGTAACCGTCCAGAGCACGGTGGTCCTCGATGCGGTCCCATGCGACGTAGGTCTTCGCGAGGGCCGTCTGGAGCAGGTCCTCGGCGTCGCAGGGGTTGGCCGTCAGGGAGCGGGCGGTGCGCATCAGGGCCGTGCCACGGGTCCGGACGTACGCCGAGAACGACGGGTACGGCGTCGGGTTCGAGGCGAGCGTGCACACAGGCGTGGTCATGGCTCCACGCTAGGAGCGCGAGCACGCTCCTGGGATCGGCCGCAGGTGCCGAAGCGGGATCCCCCTCAGGTTGTACGGCCAGGCCGCGCCCCACCTCCTGTAGGTGGAGGAGAGCAGGCGCGGCCAGGACCGGAGTCAGAGGCCGGCACCCAGGACCAGCCCGGAGGTCGGTACACCGGTGCCGGCCGTGACGAGGACGTGCCCGGCGCCGGGGAGCTGGTTGACGGAGGTGCCGCGCAGCTGGCGGACGGCTTCGGCGATGCCGTTCATCCCGTGCAGGTACGCCTCTCCGAGCTGCCCGCCGTGGGTGTTGAGCGGGAGCGCGCCGGCGGCCGTGAAGTCCGCGGCCTCACCGGGCCCGCAGAAGCCGAACTCCTCCAGCTGCATCAGGACGAAGGGCGTGAAGTGGTCGTAGAGGATGGCCACGTCGATGTCGGAGGGCCGCAGCCCGCTGGTCCGCCACAGCTGGCGGGCGACCACGCCCATCTCGGGGAGTCCGGTCAGGTCGTCGCGGTAGAAGGAGGTCATCCCCTCCTGGCGCCGGCCCGCGCCCTGGGCGGCCGCGGTGATCACGGCGGGCTTCTGGCGCAGGTCGCGGGCCCGCTCGGCGGTGGTGACGACGAGGGCCTGCCCGCCGTCGGTCTCCTGGCAGCAGTCCAGCAGCCGCAGCGGTTCGACGATCCAGCGGGACGCGGCGTGGTCGGCGAGGGTGATGGGCTTGCCGTGGAAGTACGCGGCGGGGTTGTTGGCGGCGTACCTGCGGCCGGTGACGGCGACGTGCCCGAAGACCTCGGGGGTGAGCTGGTAGGTGTGGAGGTAGCGCTGGGCGGTCATGGCCACCCAGGACGCGGGAGTGAGCAGCCCCCAGGGCAGGGACCAGCCGAGGGCCGCGCCCTCCGCCGAGGGCTCGCGCTGCTGGACGCCGGAACCGAAGCGGCGACCGGAGCGCTCGTTGAAGGCCCGGTAGCAGACGACGACCTCGGCGACCCCGGTGGCGACGGCGAGGGCGGCCTGCTGCACGGTGGCGCAGGCCGCGCCGCCCCCGTAGTGGATGCGGGAGAAGAAGGAGAGCTCGCCGATGCCGGCGGCCTGGGCCACGGTGATCTCGGGGCTGGTGTCCATCGTGAAGGTGACCATGCCGTCGACGTCGGCGGGGGTGAGCCCGGCGTCGTCGAGGGCCGCGTGCACCGCCTCGACGGCGAGTTTGAGCTCGCTGCGGCCGGAGTCCTTGGAGAACTCCGTCGCACCGATGCCGGCGATGGCGGCGCGGCCGCCCAGGTCGTCGCGGAGACGGACGCTCATGCGCCGGCCCCCAGGGTGACGGTCACGGTACCCGTGACGTGGTGGCCGAGGCGGTTGGCGCCGACGACCCGGATCTCGGCGGTGTCCCCCTCCCGGGCGGTGACGGTGCCGGTGAGGGTCATGGTGTCGCCCGGGTAGTTCGGGGCGCCGAGGCGGATGGCCACCTTGCGCAGGACGGCGTCCGGTCCGAGGTGGTCGGTGATGTAGCGGCCGACGAGACCGTTGGTGGTCAGGATGTTCATGAAGATGTCCGGGGAGCCCTTCTCGCGGGCGAGTTCCACGTCGTGGTGCACGTCCTGGTAGTCGCGGGAGGCGATGGCGGCCGCCACGATCAGGGTGCGGGTGACCGGGATCTCCAGCGGCGGCAGTGCGTCACCGACGTTCATGCGGCCTCCCCTTCCTGCTCTGCCCCGGGCATGAGGTCCCCCTCGGGCATGGGCTTCTCCTCGGATGTGGGCTCGCCCTCGGATATGAGCGCTCCGAGCGCGGACAGCAGCTCGCTGCCGCAGCCCAGGTAGGCGTCCAGCTGGCGCCCCCACAGGAAGTGGCGGTGGACGGGGTGGTCCAGGTCGGCGCCCATGCCGCCGTGCAGGTGCTGGCCCGCGTGGACCACCCGCTTGCCCGCCTCCGAGGCCCACCAGGCCGCCGTGAGGGCGTGTTCGCGGGCCGGGAGCCCTTCGTCGATGCGCCAGGCGGCCTCGTACGCGGTCACCCGGATGGCCTCGGTGTCCATGTGGGCGTCGGCCGCGCGCAGCATGACCCCCTGGTTCGTGGAGAGCGGACGGCCGAACTGCTCGCGGGTGGAGGTGTGCTCGACGGCGCGGGCGAGCGAGCCGGCGCAGACCCCGGCCTGGAGCCCGGCGAAGGCGGTCCGGGCGGCGGCCAGGACGGCGTCGTAGGCGTCCGGGCCGCCGAGCCGTTCCGCCGGGGCGCCGGTCAGGGCGAGGCTCGCCGCCGACCAGGGGGCGGTCGTCTCCACCGGCCGGGTCGCCACGCCGGGCGCGTCCGTCCGTACGAGCCACAGCGTGTGGTCGCGGTCCGGGACCAGGACGTGCGTGGCGTCGCGCAGCCAGGGCACTGCGGGAGCGGTGCCGGTGAGGTGGCCGTCGGGTGTGGCGGTGACCGTCCGGCGGGCGGGGAAGGCCCCGGTGGCGACGGCCTCGCCGGATCCGAGGGCGGGCAGCAGGCGGGCACGCTGTTCGGGGCTGCCGTGCACCGCCACGGGCAGGACGCCGTAGGCGCAGGTGGCGGCGTACGGGACCTGGGCGGTGGTGCGGCCTTGCTCTTCCAGGAGGAGGACCAGGCCGAGAAGGCCGAGCTCTTCGACGGCGGTGGTCAGGCCGGCGGCCGTGAGGGCCTTCCACAGTGCGGCGTCGCTTCCGGTGCCGGCCGCGGCGAGGCGCTCGTGGGTGGCGAGGTCGCGGAAGATCCGGGCGGCCAGGGCGGTTGCCGCGGCCTGTTCCTCGGTGGGGCGGAAGTCCATGTCAGCCCGCCTCTGCACGGAAGACGGGCAGTTCGAGGGTGTCGTCGACGCGCAGGAACTCCAGCCGGACGGGCAGGCCGATGCGCACCTTGTCGTACGGCACCCCGGTGATGTTGCTGATCATTCGCACGCCCTCGGTGAGCTCGACGAGGGCCACCGCGTAGGGAGGGTCGAAGGCGGGGAAGGGCGGGTGGTGCATGACGACGTACGAGAAGACGGTGCCGGTGCCACTCGCCTCGACGGTGTCCCAGTCGGGGGAGGAGCAGGCGTTGCAGCCGGGCAGCCAGGGGAAGCGCAGGGTCGCGCAGGCGGTACAGCGCTGGATCAGCACCTTGTGGTCGCGGGCCCCGTCCCAGAAGCCCTGGTTGTCGCGGTTGATCACGGGGCGCGGGCGGCGCGGCGCGGGCGCCGCTCCTTCCAGTGCCGGGGGCCGGACGGCCGCCGGGGCGTACTTGAGGATGCGGAAGCGGTGCGTTCCGGCGAGTTCGCCGTTCGCGTGGACGTCCATCCGGGTGGTGACGAAGTGGCCGGTGCCCAGCTTGGTCGTCTTGCGCGGGGAGACCGACTCGATCACGGCGTCGAAGGCGACGGTGTCCCCGGGGCGCAGGGGGCGGAGGTACTCCTGCTCGCAGTCGGTGGCGACCACCGAGGTGCAGCCGGCGCCGTCGAGGAGCGCGAACAGCTCGTCGTAGGCAGTGGAGCGGCCGGTGTGGCCGGAGAGCCCGCCCATCGTCCATGCCTGGAGCATCGTGGGCGGGGCGATGGCGCCGGGCCCGGTGTAGGCGGGGTTGGTGTCGCCCATGGCCTCGCACCAGTGGCGGATCATCGGCTCGTTCACCGGGTCCTTGGCGCGGCCGCCGGTGGCGGCGGGGCGTCCCTCGTAGGTCCTGAGGCGCCGGAGCAGCTCCGCTTCCGCACCGGCGGTCGTCTCACCGGCGGCCGTCCGGTCGGCGGTCATCGCTTCCTCCCCTTCATTCCGAGCCGCATCATGGCGACGATCTCCCGCTGTACCTCGCTGACCCCGCCGCCGAAGGTGTTGATCTGGGCGGCTCGGTTCATCCGCTCCAGTTGGCCCCCGAGGAATGCGTCCGGACCGCGTACGAGGGCCTCCTCGCCGACCACCTCCTGGCAGATCCGGTACACCTCGACGGCGGACTCGGTGCCGAGGAACTTCACTCCGCTGGCGTCGCCGGGTGCCAGGGTGCCCGCTCCCACGTCCTGGACCAGGCGCCAGTTGAGGAGGCGTACGGCGGCCAGCCGGGCATGTGCCTCGGCGAGCCGGGCCCGGACCCAGGGCCGGTCCGCCGGGCGCTCGCCGGTGGCGGGGTCGGGGGTGACGGCGTGGGTGCGGGCGGCCTCGTAGAAGTCCTCCGCCTGCATGCCGATGGCGGCGAGGGCGACGCGCTCGTGGTTGAGCTGGTTGGTGATCAGGCCCCAGCCGCCGTGTTCGGGGCCGACGAGGTGGCCGGCGGGAACGCGGATGCCGTCGTAGTACGTCGCCGTGGTGGTGAGGCCGCCGACGGTGTGGATCGGGGTCCAGGAGAAGCCGGGGCTGTCGGTGGGCACCAGGATGATGGATATGCCCTGGTGTTTGGGGGCGTGCGGGTCGGTGCGGCAGGCGAGCCATATCCAGTCGGCGTTCTGGGCGTTGGAGGTGAAGACCTTCTGCCCGTCGATGACCCAGTCGCCGTTCCCGTCGCGGACGGCGCGGGTGCGCAGTGCGGCCAGGTCGGTGCCGGCCTCGGGCTCCGAGTAGCCGATGGCGAAGACGGTCTCGCCGCGGAGGATGCGAGGGAGGAAGTAGTCCTTCTGCTCCGGTGTCCCGTACTTCATCAGGGTGGGGCCCACGGTGTTGAGCGTGACCATGGAGACGGGGGCGCCGGCCCGGTACGCCTCGTCGAAGAACACGAACTGCTCGTCGGGGCCCCGGCCTCGGCCGCCGAACTCGACGGGCCAGCCCAGTCCGAGCAGCCCGTCGGCCCCGATGCGCCGTAGCAGGGCGCGCTGGTCGGCGGGGTCCTCGGGAACTCCGCCGGGCAGGAGGTCCCGGAAGTACGCGCGCAGTTCGGCGCGTAGCCGTGACTGCCCTTCTGACGGAGCGAGGTGCACGGCGCTGGCCTCCCGGCTTCACATCGGACGAGTGGAACTGACTGTCCGTCAGATTCAGCCGGGATGTCAAGGTCGGGGGCCGGGGCGGCGGCCGCACGGCAAGCCGGGCACGCGGAAGCCGGACATGCCGAAGAGGGCCGCTCCGTCCGGGAACCCCGCCGTCTCCCGGTCCTGCGGCCCTGCCATGGCAGCCTTCACGCCCCCTGTGCGCCCCCGGTGTCCACCCGGAGCGCCTCCTGTATCCCTGCCGGCGCTAGGCGGCGAGCGCGAGCCCTCCGGGTTCCACCGCCGCGCCGGTGGAGGAGGCGCTGCGGACGGACGGGCTCTTGCCGTGGGCCTCGGCATGGATCCGCTGCTTGATCGTCGGCGGGCGGGAACCGCCGCGCATCATCGCCCGCCACGTCCGCCGCGCAACCGCAGCCGTACGGTACGCGGCCGGGTCCGAAGGAGTGGCCGCCACGGCCGGCCCAGCAGCATCCGGGGCCGCCTTGCCCACCAGGCCGACGGCGGCCAGGAGCGCCACGAGGGCGGCGAGGAAGGAGGTCCAGATCGACGAGATGCTGCTGCGGTGGTTCATGACGAACGCCTCGATTCGCGATGTTCCGACGGGCGGATCTGCATACATTCGTCATGATGCGACCGCAACCGCACGCCCCTGGCCACGCGCGCCGATCTTCCGACAAACACCACCCGGAAAGCCCAAGGCCCCGCGCAGGGACCCGGAGCACATGCAGAAGGGGCACCCCTCGATGAGGAGCGCCCCTTCCCGTCGGCATCCGCGCCGACCTGTGGCGGTGGGTGTGGGATTTGAACCCACGGTGACTCGCGCCACGACGGTTTTCAAGACCGTTCCCTTAGGCCGCTCGGGCAACCCACCTGGCCGGTACAGAGTACCGGGATGTGGGGGCGGGTGGGGTGGGTGTTGCCGTGGCGGGGGTCAGGACGTCTGGGCCTTGTCGTAGGCCGCCTTGGCCTCGTTGCCGAAGTACGGGCCGAACATCGTGTTCGGCAGGAAGTTGTAGCCGAAGCTGTTGACCGACACCTGTGTGCCCAGGCCCGTGGACTCGTCGAAGCCCTGGAACCAGGGGCCGCCGCTGGAGCCGCCCGTCATGTTGCAGGCCATGCTGTGGTCCTTGGTGAGCAGGAAGTCCTTGCCCGTGGCTGCGGCGCAGTAGATGAGCTTGGTGCCGTCGTAGGGCGCGGCCGCCGGGAAGCCGAAGGAGTACATCTTCTTGTTGTAGCCGCCGTTGAACTCGATGCCCTGGGCCCCGACGGCCTGGCTGAGCGTCCGGCCGTTCTGCGGGGCGACGACGGCGAGGCCGACGTCCATGTTCATGTCCTCGCTGGCCGCCCACTGGTCGGTGGCGAGGGTCTTGGTGGCCGGCCACTGCCCGTACGGGGCGTTGCCGTTGTCATAGCCCGGAACGAAGATCCAGTTGGTGTGCCAGGCGCCCTGGTACTTGACGCAGTGCCCGGCCGTGATGACCGTGCTGCCGTTCTGGCTGGTGATGGAGTCGCCCGAGCAGGAGGCCGTGCGGCCCTGGAAAGTGAAGAACACCCGGCCCGAGGTCCTCACGACCGCTCCGCCGCCCGTCCATGCCCCGCCGGCCTGCGGGAACGCCGTGGGGGAGGTCGCGGGAACCCGGGTGGGCGGGGCCGTCGCCACGGGTGCCCTACGGGCCCCGCCCGGGGACGCCGTCACGTCGAGCGGGGTGGCCTGGCGCATCCGTTCTGCCGTCCAGAAGCCGGGGGTCTGCAGGGGCCGGAAGGCGGAGGGCGGCTCCGCGGCCGCCGACGGGGAGGCCGCCGTCAGGGCGCCGGTGAGCAGGGCGCCCGCGGCGAGGAGGACGGACAGCGCCGTGCGATGACGATTCACGCAGGACTCCTTCTGCCATGCCCGGACCGGACGGAGCCGGGCAGGGTGGGGTGAAGAGCTGTCGGTGCGGATCGGCTGTGCGGGTTGCGGGGGCAGAGTCGCACGAGGGCCCCGAGATGTCAGGAGGCGGTCCTGGCGTCCGGCCGGTTCCGGCCGGGAAATGACCGGCTGCCCCCGGGTCGAACGCTCATGTGGTGACCAGGACCCCGGCGTAGGAGACGCCCGCCACCACCACCCAGGCCCCCAGGCCGAGCAGTGCGGCACGTCCTCCGGTCCGGGCCAGGCTCGGCAGGTGGACGGCGCTGCCCAGCCCGAACAGGGCCGCGGCCAGAAGGACCTCCTGCGCCGTGTGCGCCCAGTCCAGCGCCACGTGGGGCAGCAGGCCGGTCGCACGCAGCGCGGCGGTCGCCAGGAACCCTGCGACGAACAGCGGCACCGGAGCCGGCCGCTTCCCCGAGGCAGTGCGTACGCCGCGCCGGCGGGCCCGCATGGAGAAGGCGACGGCCGCCACCAGCGGGGCCAGCAGGGCCACCCGCATCAGCTTGACCAGCACCGCCTCGCCGAGGGCGGCGGGTCCGGCGGTCTGGGCCGTGGCCACCACCTGGCCGACGTCATGGACGCTCGCGCCCACCCAGCGCCCGAAGGACAGGTCGGACAGGCCCAAGGGGCCCTGGAGCAGGGGCAGTACGGCGATGGCCAGGGTCCCGCACAGGGTCACCAGGGCGACGGAGGCGGCCACGTCCTCCTCGTCGCTCCCGGACACCTCGCTCACCGCGCCGATGGCCGAGGCACCGCAGATCGAGTAGCCGGTGGCGATCAGCAGCGGCTGGTCACCGGGGAGCCCGAGGCGGCGGCCCAGCCAGACCGTACCGAAGAAGGTGGCCGCGACCACGGCGCTCACCATGGCCACCGTCGACCAGCCGAGGCGGAGCACCTGGTCCAGGCCGAGCCCGAGGCCCAGCAGGACGATACCGATCCGCATCAGCCGTTTCCCGGCCAGGGACAGGCCCGGGCGGGCCGGTCCGCGGACGAAGCTCCGTACGCCCGGCGTGTGGGCCACCGCGATCCCGAGCACCACCGAGGCGGTCAGCATCGGCACCCCGGGGACGAGCCGGTGCACGCTCCAGGCCACCAGTACGCCTGCGGCGGCCAGGCCCAATCCGGGCCACGGGCCGGATGTTTCACGTGAAACAGGGAGGACCGCCTCGCTCCGCGGGCGGTGGAGGAGGGCCATCAGTCGACGGGAAGCGTGTAGACGCGGCGGATGCTGCTGCCCAGCCGGGAGACGTCGGCCCCGTAGATGTGGATGGATATCGCCTTGTCGCTACAGGAGTTGCGGACCTTGTGGATGTCGCCGGGCGGCGCGAAACCGCAGACCTCGCCCTGGGCGTTGACCACGTCCTCGGTGGCCACCAGGCGGGCGGCGTCTGCGCCGGGTGCGAGCCGGTAGCGGCGCTCGCTCTCCTCGCCCTGGTGCACACCGGCCACGCACCAGGACACGTGGTCGTGGATGCAGGTCTCCTGGCCGGGCATCCAGACCAGGGCCACCACCGAGAAGCTTCCGTCGGGCTCGGCATGCAGGATGTGCTGCCGGTAGCGCTCCGGGTCGCCTTCCTGCTGCTCCGCGGTCAGCAGATCGGACGTGCCCAGGTGCGGGGCGAGACGCTCACCTACGAGGTAGGCCGTCAGGTCGGGGGCCAGCCCCCGGTCGACGACCGTGCGGATCTCACTGACGAGGCCGGCCATCCTCGTGGTCGTGCGAGCCGGCGTGGTGGTGGTCATACGAGCAGCGTCCGTCGGCCGATCCATCACGTCCAACGACAGTTATGACCTGAAATCCCAACTACAGCTAATGGATTGGCAGCCCGTGAGCGCCCGGCCGGATCAGCAGCCGACGCGGTTCGACGCGACCCGCTTGAGCTCGTCGAGCACCACGGCCGTGGCCGGGATCCGCAGATGGTCGCGGTAGACGTACGCGGCGATGTGACGGCGGGCGGCGGGCTCCAGCACACGGCCGCAGACCCGGCTCAGTGAGAGCGAGGGCAGGACGAGGGCGGGCATCATCGCCACGCCCAGCCCCTGCGCGACCAGGCTCTGGACCACCAGGTTGTCGTCGGTGGCGAACCGGATGTCGGGGACGAAGCCCAGCTCGGCGCACTCGTGCAGCAGGTTCGCCCGGCAGCGGGGGCAGCCGGCGATCCACTGTTCCCCGGCGAGGTCGGCCAGGTGGACGGCCCGGCGGCGGGCCAGCGGGTGACCGGTCGGCAGGAGCACCGTCAGCTGGTCTTCCAGCAGCCTGACTTCGGCGACCTCCTCGGGAATCTCCTCGTGCAGGCCGGGATAGGTGAAGGCCAGGGTGATGTCGCACTCCCCGCGCTGGAGCCTGCGCAGGGACTCCGGCGGCTCCCCTTCCAGGAGCTCGACCTGGACCCCTGGGTGGTCCTTGGCGAGGCCGCTGAGGGCCTCCGGGACCAGGGTGACGTTGGCACTGGGAAACCCGCAGACCCGCACGCGGCCGGTGCGCAGTCTCGTGTACGCCTTCAGCTGCGCCTCGGCGACCGAGAGGCTGCCCAGGATGGACTCGGCGTGCCGGGCGAGGGACTCGCCGGCCTCGGTGAGCTTCATCTTCCGGCCCACCCGGGTGAACAGCGGGGTACCGGCGGCCCGTTCGAGCGCCTTCATCTGCTGGGTGATCGCTGGCTGGGTGTAGCCCAGGACGCGAGCGGCGGCCGAGTACGAGCCCGCGGCGACCACTTCGTGGAATGTCCGTATGTGCCGTGAATCGAACACCAGCGAAGCATAAGCAGATATTGGGAGGGGCCGTAGCCGGATTCCCGGCCACGGCCCCTCGCATCAAGCCACCGTCGAGCGGCTACTTGTCGCCCACGCGCGAGCCGAGCGTGATGTCGACCGTCGTCGGCTTGCCGGCGCGCAGGTAGGTCAGCTTCACGGTGTCGCCCGGCTTGTACGTCCAGATCAGGCTGATCAAGGTCGGGCCGCTGTCGACCTGCTTGCCGCCGAACGCCGTGATGATGTCGCCCGGCTTGAGGCCCGCCTTGCCGGCCGGGCCGTTCGGGTCGACCAGCTCGTTGGCCGGGGCGCCCTGCTCGGAGATCTTGGCGCCGTCCGTCTTGGCCTGGAGGTCCACGGAGACCGAGATCACCGGGTACACCGGCTTGCCGGTCTTGATCAGCGACTCGGCGACGTTCTTGGCCTGGTTGATCGGGATGGCGAAGCCGAGGCCGATCGAGCCTGCCTGGCCGCCGAAGCCACCGCTGCCGGCGGACTGGATCGCCGAGTTGATGCCGATGACCGCGCCGCGGCCGTCGATCAGCGGGCCGCCGGAATTGCCGGGGTTGATGGAGGCGTCCGTCTGCAGCGCGCTCATGTACGAGTTCTTGCTGCCGGAGCCGTCACCCGAGGCCACGGGGCGGTTCTTCGCGCTGATGATGCCGGTGGTGACGGTGTTGGACAGACCGAACGGGGCGCCGATGGCGAGGGTCGGGTCGCCGACCGCGACCTTGTCGGAGTCGCCGAGCGGCAGCGGCTTCAGACCCGAGGGCGGGTTCTTCAGCTTGATGACGGCCACGTCGTAGCCCTGGGCCCGGCCGAGGACCTCGGCTTCGTACTTCTTGCCGTCGGAGAAGGTGGCGGTGAGCTTGCCGCCGTTCGCGGCGGAGGCCACCACGTGGTTGTTGGTGAGGATGTGGCCCTGCTCGTCGTAGATGAAGCCGGTACCGGTGCCGCCCTCGCCGTCCCCGGCCGACGCCTCGATGGTGACCACGCTGGGCAGCGCGGCGGCGGCCAGGCCCGCGACGGAGCCGGCGTCCCGCTTGAGGTCCTTCGGGGTGCTGGGCGCGCTGATCGTGGTCGAGCCGATGCCGTCGTGGTCGCGCTGGGCCGCCCAGTAGCCGACGCCGCCTCCCACGCCGCCCGCGAGCAGGGCCGCCACCAGGACCGCCGCGACCAGGCCGCCCCGGCCCTTCGGCTTGGGCTGCGGGGCGCCGTCGGCGGTGAGCGGGACGCCCCACGCGCCGCCGCCCTGGCCCGCTCCCGCGCCGCCCGCGCCGTACGCGGGGGCCGCCGGCGGAGGCGGGGGCCACGCCTCGGCGCCGTACGCGGTCGCGGCGGGGGTGGTCGGGGGGGTGTGCGGGGCCTGCTCGTGTCCGTACGCCGGGGGCGCGGCGGGGGGCGCGGGCGGGGTGGGCGGGAGCTGCTGGGTGTGCTCGGCGCCGGGGGCGGCGGTGTCGGCCGGAGCCGGGGCGTCCGCCGGAGCGTGCTGGGGTGCCGGGGCGGCCGGGTCGGGTGTGGAGGCGGCCACCGGCACGGGGGGTGCGGACGGGGCCGCGGGGGGCGTCGGGGCCGCGGTGCCCTCGTTCTCGGTGCTCACAGCGCTCTCTCCTCGTCACACACGGCTTACACGGCTTATACGGCTTATGTGGCCCATACGGCTTGTACGGCCTCTACCCGGCCACACAGCTGCTGGAAATATCAGGCGAAATCGGTCCGACATCCTCCAGGCATCGGTCCGACTGAACGTTCGACGCGCCGCAGAAGTTCCAGGGCGAAGCCTTTCCTATGACCCGTCAGAGCACTGTAAGCCGGACCTGTGCGTCTACCGCTCTCCTTTATATCCGACATATCGGACGCACCTCCAGGAGTCACCCCGCCACGCGGGGCTCCTCGGTGGCACCATGACCGGGTGACCCACGCTACGCCGCGCCCCATCCAGGTCGTCGCCCACCGCGGTGCCTCGGAGGATGCCCCCGAGCACACCCTGGCCGCCTACCGCAAGGCCATCGAGTACGGAGCCGACGCCCTCGAATGCGACATCCGGCTGACCGCTGACGGCCACCTGGTGCTGGTCCACGACCGCCGCGTCAACCGCACCTCCAACGGCCGGGGCGCCGTCTCGGCCCTGGAGCTGGCGGAGCTGGCCACCCTCGACTTCGGCTCATGGAAGGACCGCGAGGAGTCCCCCGACTGGGACGCGGACCCGGAACGCACCTCCGTGCTCACCCTGGAGCGGCTGCTGGAGCTGGTGGCGGACGCCGGGCGCCCGGTGCAGCTGGCCATCGAGACGAAACACCCCACCCGCTGGGCCGGACAGGTGGAGGAGCGCCTCCTGTTCCTCCTCAAGCGCTTCGGCCTGGACGCCCCGCCCGCCGAGGGCCCACACCCCATCCGGGTCATGAGCTTCTCCGCCCGCTCCCTGCACCGGGTGCGCGCGGCCGCCCCGACGGTCCCGACCGTCTACCTGATGCAGTTCGTCTCCCCCCGGATGCGCGACGGCCGCCTGCCCGCCGGAGTGCGGATCGCCGGCCCGTCGCTGCGGATCGTCCGCAACCACCCCGGCTTCATCCGCAAGCTCCAGACCGCCGGGCACTCCGTCCACGTATGGACCGTGAACGATCCGGGAGATGTTCAGCTATGCGCTGATCTGGGTGTAGAAGCGATCATCACGAACCGGCCCCGGCAGGTTCTGTCACAGCTCGGTCGCTGACGTCCCGTTTTGCCCACCCGTCACAGGCACCCCGGCCGTGACAGGGCGTGCCCCGGCGCATCCGTTCCGTATCTGATGGTCATGAGTGCGTCAGAGGGCTGTCTGCCGTCGGTTTCCGGTCCAGGCCAGGGGGGCATCCAGACCTTGGCGTGGGGCTGAGGAGGTGCGGGGGTGGCGTTGGTGATGGCACAGGAAGTGCCCACGTCGTCGTGCATGGACATTCGCCATGGTCCTGCGGGCGTGGGCGAGGCGAGGCGCCGGATGCGCGAACAGCTGCGCGTCAGCGGAGTGTCCGAATCAGTCGTGGACGATGCCGTACTGATCCTTTCCGAACTCCTCAGCAACGCCTGCCGGCACGGCCGGCCGCTGGGTGCCCGGGACGTCGGTGACGGAGACGTACGCGCCGCGTGGGGCGTCGACAAGGCGGGGCGGCTGACGGTGGAGGTCACGGACGGCGGCGGCCCGACCCGCCCGGTCCCGTCCACGCCCTCGGTCACCGCGCACGGGGGCCGCGGGCTGAACATCATCAGTGCGCTGGCCCAGGACTGGGGGGTACGGGACGGAGCGGCGGGCGAGGTCACCGTGTGGGCCGTCGTGGCTCGGGGGACCCGGCACGAGGACTTCGCTACGCGCGTCGCACCTCCGGTGATCGACTTCACCGCCGCCTTCGACGATCTCGACATCTGACGGCCCCCCACGGCGCCGGCCTTCAGCCCACCGGCTCCGGCGGTACGAACGGCTAGGCTCGCGCCCAGAGAGACCGCCGTACCGCCGCAACCGGGAGACACCCACGATGGCCAAGAAGCGCCCCGCCGCGAAGACCGCGAAGCCGCAGCTCGACAACGGGGAGATCCCGGTGGTGGGAGCGCGCGAGCCCTGTCCCTGCGGTTCCGGGCGCCGTTACAAGGCGTGCCACGGCGCGGCCGCCGCGCACGCCGTCACCGAGCACGTGCGGCGCCCCTTCGAGGGGCTGCCGGGCGAGTGCGACTGGGTGGCCCTGCGCGAGCTCGTCCCCGCCGCCACCGTCCCGCTCACCCTCAAGGGCGGTCTGCCCGAGGGCGTCCCGTCCGTCACGCTGGTGACCGTCCTGCCCATGGCCTGGCCGGCCCTGCGGCGCGAGGACGGCTCCGTCCTGCTGGGCCTGCAGAACGAGTCGAGCTCCGGCGACCTCGCCCGCGACATGGCCGACACCCTGGAGCGCGCGCTCGCCACCGAGCCCGGCAACCCGGTCCCGGCCCGCCGCGTGCCCGCCGAGGGTCCCCGACTTCAGGATCTCCTCGACCTGGAGGGCGTTTTCGAGCCGGTTGTGCACACGGGCTTCGAATTCTGGATTCCGGACGCGGAGAGCGCCCAGAACGCCTCCCCGGAGATCGCCGCCTCGCTGGAACGCGCCAACGCCGCCGCCATCCCGACGGTCAAGCTGACGGGCGTGGACGCGGCCTACTGGTGCGAGACCCCGGACAAGAACCACCTGCGCTGGGTCATGCCGCACCTGGAGGAGAAGCTGCTCGACGCGCTCGCGCGGCTGCACGCCGCGGGCACCTCCTCCCTCGGCGAGGGCACCAAGCTCGTCGGCTCCTTCCGCGCCCACGGCCTGATGGTCCCCGTCTGGGACCTGCCCACCGGGGTCACCGCCGAGGACGTGGAGAAGCCGGCCGCCGAGTTCGCGGAGCGCCTGGCCACGGCCCTGTCCGCCGACTCCCCGCTGACCGCGGAGGAGCGCCGGGCCCGCGGCGGACTGACCAACCGCCAGGTGACGCTCAGCTGACGCCCGCCCGGCGTACGCACGGTCCGCGCGTGGCGTACGGCCGTGCGCGGGGACCGGTGACAGATGACCGGTGACAGATCACCGGTGACCGGTGACCGGTGTCACAACTCCCGCTAATCGTCTGCAAATCGATGTCTGAATATCAGAGATCGAATTTGCGAACAGGCGATCTCTTGTTACCGTTCTTGTAGCCCGGTCGCTGGTGCATCCCCCGTCGCCAGCGACCGGGCCTCTGTCTTTCCCCCGGCCTCAACGGCCCGACGGCGCCGCCGAGTTGCTCCCGGACCGCAGCAACAGCCGCCCTTCGTCATCCGGAACTGCAAACTCCGCTACAGCCGAGTAGGCGTCCGGCGCCCCCACCGACTCCTCCCGGGGTGTCTCGCACAGCCCCGGCTCGTCCCCGGCGGCCACCGCGCAGCTGATCTGCACCGTCCGCCCTGCGGGCCCCATCACCGTCAGCACGGCGTCCAGCGCGCGGCCACTGGTGTTGCGGTAGTAGCTGCGTCCCCAGGTCCGGCCCTCGCTCACGAGCACACACGTCTGCGCCTCCAACCCCTGGGGGGCGGTGAGTTGAGGACCGCAGTGGGAGTCGGTACGGGGCTGCTCGGGCGGGCCGGGCCGCGCGGGGCCGTCGGCGGCCCGCGCCCCGTCCGCCGTACGGGAGGAGTCGGAAAGGCCGAGCGAGGAGAGCAACCCCCCGCCTTTTCCGTCAGCCGGACCCGCGAAATCCGGCCCGGCGATCGCTCCGGCGAGGGGAAGCGACAAGATGATCAGCACACCGGCGCCGATACCGATCAGGCGGAGATTCATTCGCCGAAGATAGCGACGCGGGAAAGGGGCGCGGAGATCCCCGCGCCCAATTCCCCGGGAAACTCGCCACGGTGACACCCGTACGAGTGATGAGCCGGACGAGGAAGACGCCCCGGGCCGGCCCGTGAACCACTCAGTACGCGAGCCGGCTACCGCCGCCGGGAGCACCGCTGCTCGCCTCGACGAGCGCGTCCACGACCGCCTCCACCTCCGGCAGCCACAGCCCGGCCGCACCGGGGCGGCACGGCTCGGGCTCCCGCTCCCAGCGGACCTGTCCTCCGCCGGACGCCGGGGAGGGCGGCAGCAGCAGGTAGCCGCCCTCGCCGTGGAAGCGCAGCGAGGAGGGCACGTGGTCCTTGGCGTAGAGGAGTTCGCCGAGCCGCTCCAGCGAGTACGGCGCGACGAGCAGGGACCAGCGGGTCGGGGTGGCGACGACCGGACCGAGCCGCAGCCCCTGCGCGTCCAGCCGTACGGCGGCGCGCGCCGCCGCCTTCGCCGGCAGGCTCACCGCGCACGGCGCGGTCCCGCCGGTGGCCAGCAGCACCGGGGCCGCCGGCCGCCGCCCCCACCACCAGGCGACCATCCGGGCGTCGGTGGTGGCGGCGAGCAGCCCGGGATCGAAGGGGTGGGCGCCCGGCACCACGCAGTCGGGATCGGGGCAGGCACAGCGCCCGCCGTCGGCGCCGGCCCGGCCCACGCCCGGCAGTACGGGCCACTGCCGGACGGTGGCGCAGGTCAGCGCCGCGTCGAGGAGGGAGGGAGCCGCGTCGGTCCCGGCCACCGCAGCGGGACGGGAGGCGGCGCGCGGGAGCTTCAAGCGATCGCGGAGCCGCTGGAGACGCCTTCCGAGGATCTCGCGCATGTGCGCTCGTTCCTTTCCGTTGAACGTCGAGGGCCACATCACACCACGTGAGCGGTGTCTCACCACACGTACACGTTTCGCGTCACTAGTCCGCCAGAAGCAGGTTCACACGGTTCGTGCAGATTTCTCACGGGTCCGTCGGACGTCCGGCGGGGTCCCGGAACGAGCGGTCCGAGCGACCCGCACCGGTGTCGAGACCGGCTGCCGCCGCTAAGGACGTCGGCCCGGGCCGGGTGGTTCCCGGCGGTGCCGGGAGTGCCAACTGGCCCCGCCCACCACGGAGTACGTACCCGGACCCCTGGGAGCGCCTGTCCAGTCGATCGCAAAAACCGTCTCGTTCCTGCTTTTTCCAGCCAAGTTTTACCCTCGGCTCGACCGTGAGTTGCCGTCTCACGGACACCAGGATTCCCACCGGGACAATGCTGGACATCGATCCTCGGGTGCGTGTAGATGTGGAGCCCTTGATGGCGGCGCAGCACGATCTGGGGGTTTGCGATGCTATATGGCGAATCGCACCAGGTGGAAAGGCGGACGCCATGAGCGCCCCGCATCTGCCGAAAGTGGCTGGAATCGATCCAGCAGTTACAGCATCGGCGCAGACTGTCGCGCCCGCGCACGGCTCCCTGTCCGCCTCGGCGGCCGCCCCCGCCCGGACCGCCCCCGCCCAGGCCGCCCCGCCTGCCGCGAGCAGCGTCATCCAGGACCGGCTGGCGGGCATGGTCTCCGACCTCACCACCCTCCACGAACTGACCGAACGCCTCGCCCGGGCCGACGACCTCGACTCCTCGCTGCGCGAGTTCCTGCGCGCCGGAGCCGCACTCGTCGGCGCCCGCCGCGGGCTGATCGTCCTGGAACCCTCCGACGGACAGGGCCCCACCGTCACCATCGGCCTGGGCCTGGGCCGCGCCGACCTCGGCCACATCGAGACGGTGCCGCGCAGCGCCACCTCGTACGGCCGCATCCTCGACGGACTCCCCGACGCCCACGGCGGCTCCGAGGTGCTCCCCGAACCCGGCGCACCGGCCGTCCCCGGCTCCGGGGGCTACGAGCCCCCCGTCGATCCCCGCCACCGCGAGGTCGCCGCCCGCCTCGGCTACGCCGCCAGTTACGCGCTGCCCCTGGCCGCCGACGCCACCGGCCGGCTCGGCGCCGCCGTCTGGCTCTACGACGAACAGGCCGAACCGAGCGACCGCCAGCGCGACCTCGTCGGCCTCTACGTCCGGCACGCGGCCGAGCACCTGGCCCGCATGCTGGAGGTGGACCGCTCCCGCACCCGGCTGGCCACCGTCGCCGAGGAGCTGCTGCCCAGCCGGCTGCCCCGGATCCCCGGCGTCCAGCTCGCCGCCCGGCACCGCACGGGCCCGCTCGGCGGCGGCGACTGGTACGACGCGCTGCCGCTGCCCGAAGGAGCCCTGGGGCTCGCCGTCGGATCGGTCACCGGATCCGGCCCGAGCGCCATCGCGGCGATGGGCCGGCTGCGGGCCTCGCTGCGCGCGTACGCCGTCATGGAGGGGGAGGATCCCGTCGCGGTCCTGTCCGACCTGGAGCTGCTGCTGCGTCTGACCGAGCCCGCGCGTTCGGCCACCGCCCTCTTCGCCTACTGCGAGCCCGCCGCCCGCAAGATCATCCTGGCGGGGGCGGGGCACACCCCGCCGCTGCTCATCGGCGAGCGGCGCACCGAGTACGCCGAGACCTCCCTCTCGGCGCCGCTCGGGATGCTGGCCTGCTGGGAAGCGCCCAGCGTGGAGATCGAACCGGCACCCGGAGAAACGGTGCTGCTGTACACGGACGGGCTGCTGCGGCGTACCGGCGACCCCATGGACCGGGCCTACGCACGGCTGCACGCGGCGGCGGCCGGGGCGCCGCGCAGCGCCCGGGAGGACCCGGCGGCCCTCTGCGACCACATCCTGCGCACCGTTCTCCCCGAGGACGGGCCGGAAACGGCCGCCCGCGACCCGTACCAGGACACCGAGGACGTCGTCCTGCTCGCGGCCCGGTTCGACTGACCGGACCACACCCCGGGTGGCGCCCGTTTTTGACGTGTATGTCACAGGGCTGGCCGGGCGCCGCCCCCTCACACATACGATGAACGGGGTTCGCACCCGGACCCGTGCGTGTCGTAGCGGCTGAGGAGATGACGTGGCTGACGAGCTCACCCCGGAGACCCCGGAAGAAGAGCAGCCCCAGAAGAAGCACAAGCAGCGCAAGAACGGGCTGTACCCGGGCGTCAGCGAGGAACTCGCGGAGAACATGCGCACCGGCTGGGCCGACACCGAGCTCCACGGCCTCGAGCCCATCGCCCAGGCCGGCCACACCGCCGAGCGCCGCGCCGCACTGTCCGCGCGCTTCCCCGGTGAGCGCCTGGTGATCCCGGCGGGCCGGCTGAAGGTCCGCTCGAACGACACCGAGTACCCCTTCCGCGCCTCCACGGAGTACGCGTACCTCACCGGCGACCAGACCGAGAACGGCGTCCTGGTCCTGGAGCCCACCGGGGAGAGCGGCCACGAGGCCACCGTCTACCTGCTGCCCCGCTCGGACCGCGAGAACGGCGAGTTCTGGCTGTCGGGCCAGGGCGAGCTCTGGGTCGGCCGCCGCCACTCCCTCGCCGAGGCCGGCCAGCTCCTGGGCATCCCGGCCAAGGACGTCCGCACCCTGCCCGAGGCCCTGACCGAGGCCACCGGCCCGGTCCGCGCCGTGCGCGGCCACGACTCCGTCATCGAGGCGGCCCTCACCGACAAGGTGACCAAGGAGCGCGACGAGGAACTGCGCGTCTACCTCTCCGAGGCCCGCGCCGTGAAGGACGCCTTCGAGATCGGCGAGCTGCAGAAGGCCGTGGACTCCACCGTCCGCGGCTTCGAGGACGTCGTGAAGGTCCTCGACAAGGCCCAGGCCACCTCCGAGCGCTACATCGAGGGCACCTTCTTCCTGCGCGCCCGCGTCGAGGGCAACGACGTCGGCTACGGCACCATCGCCGCCGCCGGCGCCCACGCCTGCACCCTGCACTGGGTCCGCAACGACGGCGCCGTCCGCTCCGGCGACCTGCTGCTCCTCGACGCCGGTGTGGAGACCCACTCCCTCTACACCGCCGACGTCACGCGCACGCTGCCGGTCAGCGGCACGTACACCGACATCCAGCGCAAGATCTACGACGCGGTCTACGAGGCCCAGGAAGCCGGCATCGCCGCCGTCAAGCCGGGCGCGAAGTTCCGCGACTTCCACGACGCCGCCCAGCACGTGCTGGCCGAGAAGCTCGTCGAGTGGGGCCTGCTGGAGGGCCCGGTCGAGCGCGTCCTCGAGCTCGGGCTGCAGCGCCGCTGGACCCTGCACGGCACCGGCCACATGCTGGGCATGGACGTCCACGACTGCGCCGCCGCGCGCACCGAGGCGTACGTCGACGGCACACTGGAGCCGGGCATGTGCCTGACCGTCGAGCCGGGCCTGTACTTCCAGGCCGACGACCTGACCGTGCCGGAGGAGTACCGCGGCATCGGCGTCCGGATCGAGGACGACATCCTCGTCACCGAGGACGGCAACCGGAACCTCTCGGACGGGCTGCCGCGCACCTCGGTCGAGGTCGAGGCGTGGATGGCGCGGCTCAAGGGCTGACGCCGCCGTCGTACCGGGGGGCGGGGGTGCCGGATGCGGCGCCCCCGCCCCCCGGCGTTCCTACGACACCCTCAGCAGTGCGTCGTCACGCCACTTCAGCATCCGCTCGAAGGTCACCACCGCGCCCCGGCCCGGCCGGTTGCGCAGGCGGACGTGGTCGGCGAGCTCCGCGATCAGGTGCAAGCCCCGGCCGTGCTCGGCCAGGGTGGGCCTGCGGCGGGCCACCGTCGCGGGCGGGAAGCCCGGACCGGAGTCGGCGACCTCGATGCGGCAGCGGTCCCCGTCGAGATAGGCGGTGACGTGGTACCCCTCGGTGCCGTCCGGATACCCCTCGGTGCCGTCCAGGACCTGATCGACGGGGACGCCGGCGGTATCCCCCGCTCTGCCGGCGCGGCCACCGTGCTCGACGGCGTTCGCACACGCTTCGGTCAGCGCGACCGACAGGTCGTAGGAGATGTCCGGATCCACCCCCGCGGTCTCCATCGTCCCCAGCAGCAGTCGCCGGGCGAGCGGGACGCTCGCGGCTTCGCGCCGCAAGTGGAGAGACCACCAGATGCTCATAGGGTTACCTATTGCCTCCTGCGCTGGGCCGTAAGCCCCTGGCGGGCGGCACAGCCCTCATTCGGCCGATGCGGTACGTGCGTCCGGTGTGTATCGGGCGGGCCGCACCACGGACGGGCGGCGGCTGGGCGTGCCCCTTCAGCGGTGGCGTCGCAGGTCATAGGGGCGCGGTCGGCTGGCCGGCGCCCGGCCGGGCGCGTCGGCGGCGCGCTGACCCGTCGGCCGGCGGTGCACCGGCCGCACACCGGAACCATAGGGTCCCTCCAGCACCTGCCGTAGGCAGGGCCCGGGCCCAGTGCGATGATGTCCCGGCCATGTCTGCCACCCACACGACGCGCGCCGGAGCAGGGCTCCGGACCACCCGGGCCGCGGTGTTCACCGCGGTCTGCGTCGTGCTGTCCGCAGCCGGCCACGCCGTGGCCTCCTGCGCGACCGTCCCGTGGTGGGCGCTGGCCCTGGCCTTCGCCGCCGTCTTCGCGGTGGCCGCCCCCCTCGCGGGACGCCGCCGTCCGCTGCCCGGTATCGCCGCCGGACTGGCCGTGGGCCAGCTCGGGCTGCACACGCTGTTCGGCCTCGGCCAGCACGGCGCCACCGTCGCGCAGGCCCCGGCCGACGGCTCCGACACCTCGCTGGCGGCGCTCGCCGCCCAGCTGGTCTGCGGGGGCAACTCCGTACCGCTGAGCCCGGCCGACGCCCGGAGGATCCTGGAGGCCGCCGGGCTGGACCCGGCGGCGCTGGCCGCGCAGGCGGCCGCGTCGGGCCACATGAGCCATATGCACCTGGCCGCGGCCCCCGCCGGGGAGCCCGCGATCGGACTGTTCAGCCCGGCCATGCTGCTCGGGCACCTGCTGGCCGCACTCGCGGCCGGCTGGCTGCTGGGCCGGGGCGACGCCGCCCTGTTCCGGCTGATCGAGCTCTCCCGGCTCTCCACCGAAGCCGACCCGATACGTCCGCTGCGCGCCGCGCTGGCCTTCGTACGGGTCCTCACGGCCGGGCTCCTCGGCGTTCCCGAGCACGGCCCCCGGGCTCGCCGGACCGCTTCCGGGCCCGCCGCGACGACCGGCCGGGACGCACTTCTGCACACCGTGATCCGGCGTGGGCCGCCGGCTGCGCTCGTCCTCGCAGCCTGACGCGGCACCTCCACTCCCCGGGCCACCCGGCGGGAGCACCGGTGCCGTGACCTCCGCGCGCGCCCGTGCGCGCGGGCCCACCGTTCACCACTGCTCTGTGGAGTGTTTCTGCCATGAAGACCTCTCGCGTCTCCTTCGCCGCCGCCCTCGCCGCCGGCGCCGTCCTCGCCCTGTCCGGTACCGCCTTCGCGCACGTCAGCGTGCAGCCGGGCGAGGCCGTGAAGGGCGGCTACGCGACGATCAACTTCAAGGTCCCCAACGAGCGCGACAACGCCTCGACCACCCAGCTGGAGGTCAACTTCCCGGTCGACCAGCCGCTGACCTCGGTCATGCCGCAGGACATCCCCGGCTGGACGTCCACCGTCGAGAAGACCAAGCTCGACAAGCCGCTGAACGTGCACGGCAAGCAGGTCAACGAGGTCGTCACCAAGGTGACCTGGACCGGCGGCAAGATCGAGCCCGGCAAGTTCCAGCAGTTCCCGGTCTCCGTCGGCAAGCTTCCCGACAACGCCGACAAGATGGTCTTCAAGGCCATCCAGACGTACGACAACAACGAGGTCGTCCGCTGGATCGAGGAGACCAAGGAGGGCGCGGCCGAGCCGCAGAACCCGGCGCCCGTGCTGAAGCTGACCGCCGCCGCGGCCGGCTCCGACGACCACGACGCCAAGCCGGCCGACGCCAAGAACGCCTCCAAGGACGCCGGCAAGGACGAGCACGACGAGGCTGCGGCCAAGAGCGGCTCCGACACCACCGCGCGCGCCCTCGGTATCGCCGGCATCGTGATCGGCCTCGGCGGGGTGGCCTTCGGCGTCGCCTCGCGCCGCCGCTCCGCCTGATCCCCCTCCCAGAATCCCCACCTCCCCGATCCCAGGGACATTCCCCTATGCGCACCACACGTGTGACGGCCGCCGCCCTCGCGGTGGCGGCCGCCCTCGCCCTCACCGCCTGCGGCGGTGAGCCGGCCAAGAACAGCGGGTCGGTCACGCAGATCACCGGTGAGAAGAAGACCGGAGCCGCGACCGTCCTCGACCGCCCCTTCGACAAGCCGGAGCTCGTCCTGACGGACACCACCGGCAAGCAGTGGAACCTGCGCGAGCAGACCAAGGGCCGGCCGACGCTCATCTACTTCGGCTACACCAACTGCCCCGACGTCTGCCCGCTGACAATGAGCAACATCGCCGTCGCCAAGAAGGCGCTCCCGAAGGAGGACCAGGACAAGCTCCAGGTCGTCTTCGTCACCACGGACCCCGAGCGGGACACCCCGGAGTCCCTCGGCGCGTGGCTCCGGGCGCAGGACCCGGCCTTCACCGGCCTGACCGGCGACTTCGGCACCATCCAGGCCGCCGCCCGCTCCCTCGGTATCGGTATCGAGGCCCCCAAGAAGGAACCCGACGGCAGCATCGTCTCCATGCACGGGGCCCAGGTCATCGCGTTCTCGCCCAAGACCGACGAGGGCTATGTCCTCTACGGCGAGGGCACGACCGTCGAGGACTACACCAAGGACCTGCCGAAGCTCATCAAGGGACAGAACCCGTGAACACCCGCACCACCCGCACCCTCGCCGCCGCCCTCTCGCTGACGGCAGCGCTCGTCATATCCGGCTGCTCCTCCTCGCCGTCGTCCTCCGCCGGCGAGGACTCCACGTCGAAGGCGGGCGCCGGTGCACAGGCCGAGGAGTCGGCCAAGCCGAAGATGACCGTCACCGGGGCCTACATGCCCGAGCCGGTCAACGACAAGATGGCCGGCGCCTTCATGGTCATCAAGAATGACTCGAAGACCGCCGACAAACTGCTCGCGGTCACCAGCCCGCTCTCGGACGACCTCCAGGTCCACGAGACCAAGGACCAGAAGATGCAGCAGGTGCAGTCCATGGACGTGCCGGCGGGCGGCGCGCTGAACCTGGAGCGCGGCGGCAGCCACATCATGTTCATGGGCCTCAAGAACAAGCCGAATGTCGGCGACAAGGTCACCATCGAACTTCGTTTCGAGAAGGCCGATCCGGTCAAGGTCGAGCTGGACGTCAAGGAACGGACGTACAACCCCCAGAGCTCCACCGCCCACTGACGGACCGAGGAACTGACACGCCATGACGGCCACCGCCCCCGCTCCCTCTCCTTTCCGCGTCCGCGCCGCGGCATCGCTGCCGCGGCTGGCGCTGGTTCTCGCAGCCCTGCTGGCGGCCCTGTTCACCGCGGCCTCCCCGGCCACGGCGCACGCCGCACTCACCGCGAGCGACCCCAAGGACGGGGCGGTGGTCGCCACGGCGCCCGCCCAGGTGACCCTCTCCTTCTCGGAGGAGGTCGCCCTGGGGGACGACTCCATCCGCGTCATGGATCCGCAGGGCAAGCGCGTCGACACCGGCGAGCTGCGGAACATGTGCAGCGGATCGGTCATCCGCTACGGGACCGCCCTGCACTCGGGCCTGCCCGACGGCACCTACACCGTCGCCTGGCAGGCCGTCTCCGCCGACAGCCACCCGGTCTCCGGCGCCTTCACCTTCTCCGTGGGCGCCCCCTCGGCCACCTCCGTCGCCCTGCCTTCCCAGACGGCGGGCGGCGGTCCCGTCGGCATCGCGTACGGCATCGCCCGCTACGCCGCCTACGCCGGGTTCACCGTTCTCGTCGGCGGCTCCGCCTTCATCCTGCTCTGCTGGCGCAGGGGTTCCGCCGAGCGTCCGCTGCAGAAGCTGGTGGTGCGCGGCTGGGTCACCCTCACCGCCGCCACGCTGGCGATGCTGGTGCTCCGCACCCCGTACACCGGGTCCGGCAAGTTCGCCGACGCCTTCGACCTCGACGGGCTCAAGGCCGTCCTGGAGACCAAGACCGGCGCCTCCTTCATGTCGCGGCTGCTGCTGCTCGGTGCGGCCGCGCTGTTCATCGCCGTGCTCTTCGGTGCCTACGCCCGCCGCCAGAAGAACGCCGGCGCGCAGAGCGCCGAGGAGACGAAGGACACCAGCGACCTGGCCTTCGGCCTGGGCATCGGCGGCACCGTCGTGGCCGCCGGCATCGCCGCCACCTGGGCCCTCGCCGAGCACGCTTCCACCGGCATCCAGCCCGGCATCGCGATGCCGGTCGACATCCTGCACCTGCTGGCCGTGGCCGCCTGGCTCGGCGGTCTCGTCACCCTGCTCGTCGCCCTGCGTACGGCGGCGGACATCGAGCGAGCCGCGGTAAAGCGCTTCTCCCGGGTCGCCTTCATCAGTGTCGTGATCCTCGCCGTCACCGGCGTCTACCAGTCCTGGCGGCAGCTCGGCAGCTGGTCGGCGCTCACCGGCACCAGCTACGGCCGGCTCCTCCTGATCAAGGTCGGCCTGGTGGCCGTCCTCGTCGGGATCGCCTACCTCTCCCGTAAGTGGACCGCCCAGCTCGGTGACCTCGCGGTGGAGGACCGGGCCGCCGAGCCGGCCGCGGTGCTCGCGGGAAGCGATGTTTCACGTGAAACGGGAGACCTTGTTTCACGTGAAACAGACAGCGGTGTTTCACGTGAAACCTCGACTGAGGAGGCGCCCGCCGAACCCACCGACCCGAAGCGTGCCGCACAGCTCGCCCGGCAACGTGCGGCTCGTGAGAAGGCCCTGGAGAACCAGGTGCGCGACGCCGACCCGGGCCGCTCGGGCCTGCGCCGCTCGGTGTTCGCCGAGGCAGCGGTGGCCGTCGTCCTGCTGGCCGTCACCACCGTCCTGACGAGCACCGAGCCGGGCCGCGCCGTGGAGCAGGAGGCCGGCCGGGGTTCGGCCGCCACCGCCGTGCCCAACCGGCCGGTCAAGATCACCCTGCCGTACGACACCGGCGGCCAGAACGGGAAGGGCACCGTCCGACTGGAGCTCGACCCGGGCCGGGTGGGCGCCAACACCCTCCACCTGTGGGCGGACGGCGCCGACGGCAACCCCGTCGACCTGCCCGAGGTCAAGATCTCCTTCACCCTGGCGGCCAAGGAGATCGGCCCGCTGCCGGTGGCCCTGGACCGGGCCGCCCCCGGACACTGGTCGGCGTCCGGCGTTCAGCTCCCCCTCTCGGGCGAGTGGCGCATCGACGTGACCGTCCGCACCTCCGACATCGACCAGACGACCGTCCAGAAGAACGTCAAGATCGGCTGAACAGCGTGACCGACAGCACCACCGCGAGCCACCCCGACATCGAGATCTCCCGGCGCCGGCTGCTGGGCACGGTCGGCGCCGCAGGCGCCGTCGGGCTCGCACTCGGCGCCACCGGGGGCGCCCTCGTGCACTCGGCGGTCACCGACTCGCCGCCCGGCGCGCCCGGCGCCGCCGGGTCCCTCTCCTCCCTCGGTGCCACCGCCGTCGCCTTCGAAGGGGAGCGTCAGGCGGGCATCACCACCCCGCTCCAGGCCAAGGGCCACGTCCTCGCCTTCGACCTGGCCCCGGGCGCCGGGCGCACGGAGGCGGCCGCGCTGCTGCGCCGCTGGTCCGACACCGCACGGCGGCTCATGGCGGGGGAGACCGCCCCGACGGCGGACAGCGGCATCGCCCTCGACGCGGGGCCGTCCTCCCTCACCGTCACGTTCGGCTTCGGGCACTCCTTCTTCGAGCGCACCGGCCTCACCGCCCGCCGTCCCGCCGCCCTCGACCCGCTGCCCGACTTCTCCTCGGACCGGCTCGATCCCCAGCGCAGCAACGGTGACCTGTGGGTGCAGATCGGTGCGAACGACGGCCTCGTCGCCTTCCACGCCCTGCGCGCCCTCCAGAAGGACGCCGGGGAGGCCGCCCGGGTCCGCTGGCAGATGAACGGCTTCAACCGCTCCCCCGGGGCCACCGCCTCCCCGATGACCGCGCGCAACCTCATGGGCCAGATCGACGGCACCGGGAACCCCAAGACCTCGGACCCCGATTTCGACAAGCGGATCTTCGTCCCCGCCACCGGCCCCGGACCCGCGGACCACGCCTGGATGGGCGGAGGCTCGTACGCGGTGGTCCGCCGGATCCGAATGCTGCTGGACGACTGGGACAAGCAGTCCCTGGCCCAGCAGGAGCAGGTCATCGGCCGGACCAAGTCCAACGGTGCACCGCTGACCGGTGGCGTCGAGACCACCCCGCTCGCCCTGGACAAGCTCGGCCCTGACGGAAAGCCGGTGATCCCGTCCAACGCGCACGCGCGGATCTCGGCGCCCGCGCAGAACGGCGGCGCCGCCATGCTCCGGCGGCCGTTCTCCTTCCACGACGGAATCGCCCCCGACGGCGCCCCCGACGCGGGCCTGCTCTTCATCTGCTGGCAGGCCGATCCCCTGCGCGGGTTCGTCCCGGTCCAGCGCAAGCTCGACCGCGGTGACGCGCTTTCGGCGTTCATCCGGCACGAGTCGAGCGGCCTGTACGCCGTCCCGCCCGGCCCGCGTGCCGGGGAGTACGTCGGTCAGCGGCTGCTCGAAGGGTGAACAGCCCCACGGCGGCGGGCTGGGCGGCATTAGGCTGATCGCATGTCGGCCACGCGCTTCACCTATCTCGGTCCCGAGGGCACGTTCACCGAAGCCGCCCTGCGCACCCTGCCGGAAGCCGCCACCCGGGAGCTCGTCCCGATGGTGTCGGTCCCGGCCGCCCTGGACGCCGTGCGCAACGGAGAGGCCGCGGCCGCGCTGGTGCCGATCGAGAACTCGGTGGAGGGCGGGGTCACCGCCACCCTCGACGAGCTGGCCTCCGGCGAGCCCCTGATGATCTACCGCGAGGTGCTGCTGCCCATCGCGTTCGCGCTTCTGGTGCGGCCGGGGACCAAACTGTCGGACATCAAGACCGTCACGGGGCACCCGGTCGCCCAGCCACAGGTGCGCAACTGGCTCCGGACGCACCTGCCCGAAGCCGTGTGGGAGTCGGCCGCCTCCAACGCGGACGGGGCCCGGCTGGTCCAGGAGGGCCGGTTCGACGCCGCCTTCGCCGGTGAGTTCGCCGCCGCCACGTACGGGCTGGAGGCGCTGGTCACCGAGATCCACGACGCGCAGAACGCCGAGACACGGTTCGTACTGGTCGGCCGGCCCGCCCGGCCGGCCGCGCCCACCGGCGCCGACAAGACCTCGGTGGTGCTGTGGCTCGGTGACGACCACCCGGGCGCCCTGCTGGAGCTGCTCCAGGAGTTCGCCGTCCGGGGCGTGAACCTGATGCTGATCCAGTCCCGGCCGACCGGCGAGGGGATCGGCAACTACTGCTTCGCCGTGGACGCCGAGGGGCACATCTCCGACCGCCGGGTGAGCGAGGCCCTGATGGGGCTGCGCCGCACCTGCCCCCAGGTCCGGTTCCTCGGCTCGTACCCGCGCGCGGGTGTCGCTCTGAGTGAGGTGCGCCCGGCTCGGCCCGGCACCTCCGATGGCGATTTCACCGAGGCGTCCGACTGGCTCGCCCGCTGCCTCGACGGCCGGGCGTAGTCCGTCCCCGCCCCTCTGCTCGTCCACAGAGTTATCCACAGGCCGAAGAGGAGACCTGGGGACAAGTCGACAAGGCAGCACGACAAGGTCGACAAATCGGTCGGGCGACTCAGGTTTCACGCAGGGGAGCTGCAGGTGAACGACGTCACCCCCGTATCACCGATCAACTCTTTGGGGCGAGCCATTCCCACCCGAATGAGTGTGTGAGGGGGGTTTGAACCTCGAACCGCTTCCCTCTCTCCCGGTTCCCTATTGATCTCATTCGATGTCCACAGATCGGGCGCACAGCCTGTGGATAAGCGGGCTCGCAGTGGAATTCCTGTGGACAAGACGGGCCCCTCGGCGCCGCTCAGGCCCCGCCCGCTCCCTGCACTGTGTCCCTTATCAGGGAATCGGGCCGGTTTTATCGACCGACCGAGGAGACCTCTTTCAGCCACCGAGTCAAGGGATATGCATTCCCCTCAATCGGGACATACTGACACGCAGCGTGATATCGGTGTGATCCCAGGAAGCCCCGACCGGTAGCCTTGAGGGGTGATTGACCTTCGGCTGCTCCGTGAAGACCCTGACCGTGTCCGCGCCTCGCAGCGCGCCCGTGGAGAGGACGTCGCCCTCGTCGACGCACTGCTCTCCGCCGACGAGCGCCGCAGGTCCTCCGGCATGCGCTTCGACGAACTGCGCAATGAGCAGAAGTCCCTCGGCAAGCTCATCCCCAAGGCCACTCCCGAGGAGCGGGCCCAGCTGCTGGCCAAGGCCGAGCAGCTCAAGGCCGACGTCAAGGCGGCAGAGGCGGAGCAGAACGAGGCGGACGAGGCTGCCAAGCAGCTCCTGCTCAAGCTCGGCAACATCGTCCACGAGGACGTCCCCGTCGGCGGCGAGGAGGACTTCACCATCCTCGAGACGCACGGCACCATCCGCGACTTCGGTGCGGAGGGCTTCGAGCCCAAGGACCACCTGGAGCTCGGCGAGGCGCTGGGCGCCATCGACGTCGAGCGCGGCGCCAAGGTGTCCGGCTCGCGCTTCTACTACCTGACGGGCGTCGGCGCCCTGCTGGAGCTGGCCCTCGTCAACGCGGCGATCGCGCAGGCCACCGAGGCCGGCTTCATCCCGATGCTGACTCCTGCGCTGGTCCGCCCGCGCGCCATGGAGGGCACCGGCTTCCTCGGCCAGGCCGCGGAGAACGTGTACCACCTGGAGAAGGACGACTTCTATCTCGTCGGCACCTCCGAGGTACCGCTCGCCGCGTACCACATGGACGAGATCATCGACGCCGACAAGCTGCCCCTGCGGTACGCCGGCTTCTCGCCGTGCTTCCGCCGCGAGGCCGGTACGTACGGCAAGGACACCCGCGGCATCTTCCGCGTCCACCAGTTCGACAAGGTCGAGATGTTCTCGTACGTCGCGCCGGAGGAGGCCGAGGCCGAGCACAAGCGGCTCCTTGAGTGGGAGAAGCAGTGGCTGACCAGCCTGGAGCTGCCGTTCCAGGTCATCGACGTCGCCACCGGCGACCTGGGCGCCTCCGCCTCCCGCAAGTTCGACTGCGAGGCGTGGATCCCCACCCAGGGCAAGTACCGCGAGCTGACCTCCGCCTCCAACTGCGACGGCTTCCAGGCCCGCCGTCTGCAGATCCGCTACCGCGAGGACAAGAAGACCGCTCCGCTGTCCACGCTGAACGGCACCCTCTGCGCCGTCCCGCGCACCATCGTCGCCATCCTGGAGAACCACCAGCAGGCCGACGGCTCCGTGCGGGTCCCCCCGGTGCTCCGCCCGTACCTGGGCGGTCGCGAGGTGCTGGAGCCGATCGCCAAGTGAGCCCGGCTCCGTTCCCGTACAAGCTCGTCGCGACGGACCTCGACGGCACGCTCCTGCGTGACGACGACACCGTCTCGGAGCGCACGCGTGAGGCGCTCGCCGCGGTCACCGCGGCGGGCGCGGCGCACATCATCGTCACGGGCCGGGCCGTGCCCTGGACCCGTGGCGTGCTCGACGACCTCGGCTACCAGGGGATCGCCGTGTGCGGACAGGGCGCTCAGGTCTACGACGCGGGAACGCACCGGCTGCTGACCTCCGTGACGCTGGACCGGCAGCTGGCCGGTCTGGCGCTGTCGAAGCTGGAGGCCGAGGTGGGTCCGCTGGCGCTGGCCGCCAGCCGGGACGGGGTGGACGGAGAGGTCCTGTTCGGCCCCGGCTACCAGGTGCAGGAGGGCCTTCCGGCGCTCTACCTGGAGGACACCGCGGCCGTCTGGACGGCTCCGCTCAACAAGCTGTACATCCAGCACCCGGGAATGGGCGAGGACGAGCTGGTCCGGGTGGCCCGGGAGATCGTCGGCAGCCTGGTCGACATCGTCATGGCCGGTCCCGGGATAGTGGAGATCCTGCCGCTCGGGCTGAGCAAGGCCACGGGCCTCTCGCTGGCCGCCCGGCGGCTGAAGGTGAAGGCGGCCGAGACGATCGCCTTCGGCGACATGCCCAACGACATCCCCATGTTCGGCTGGGCCGCTCACGGTGTCGCGATGGCCAACGCCCACGCCGATCTGAAGGCCGTGGCCGACGAGGTGACCACCTCCAACCAGGAGGACGGTATCGCGGTGGTCCTGGAGCGCCTGCTGGGCGCCGCCTGAGGTCCGGAACAGCCCGCGCCGCGAGGCGCGCTCGAAGTGGCTGTTCCGGACCGTTGCGGTGCTCCCCGCATCTCCCACTGTGCCTACGGCGCCTGCCCCTTACCAGCGAATTTCTCATGTTTCACGTGAAACATGGGCTCCGTGCGGATCCGGGTGGAGGGTCAGCGGCCAGGCCAGCAGTCCGACGGCCAGGGAGATGGCGTGGCCGAGATCGGTGAAGCTGCCGCCGGTGAACAGGGGGATCCCGAAGAAGGCCACGGCTCCGGCCAGGTACAGCCATCTCCACGGGTGGGGAAGCCGGTAGGTCAGCACGCCGACCGATGCCGCGAGTCCGTAGCTGACGCCGATGTCCACGACGTGCGTCATGCTGTGCGGCGCGCGGTGGTCCTGGATGGCCATGAGGAGGACCTTCTGGCTGGCGAGGGTGGCGACGACATGGGCCGTCGCGACGATCACGAGCCAGCGCAGGGTGCCGAGCCAGCGTTCGACGGTGGCGTGGAAGAGCTCGAAGAGCAGGGTGTACAAGGCCAGCGAGGCCGGGTTCTCGATCCAGAAGGCGCTGCTCAGCAGGGCCCGGAGAGGGTATTTGACCAGCTGGTGGATGTTGCTGCTGTTGCGGTGGAGCAGAACATGGTCGAGCCGCTCCGGGGCGATCGCCACGATGACGCTGGTCACGGCCACGATCAGCAGCCATATGTGCGTGCCGGGCGAGGAGCGTATCCAGGCCCGCAGGGGCCTGGACGGCTCGGGTCCGGTGTGCTCGATCATGCCCCGATGATGCCCCGTACGGCCGTGCCCCGCCTGACCGGTGGGCCGGGCGGGGCACGGGTTCGCGGCCGGTGGCGGCGGGCTACTCCTCGCCGGCCAGGGTGAGCCGGCGCAGCTTCTGGCCGGCGTACACGGTGGCTCCGACGGTGACCGCGAGGAGCAGGAGCACGGCGGTGGGCAGACCGACGCTGGAGTCGACGTATCCCTGTCCGGCGACCTTCTCGGCCAGGGCCAGGGCCCACTGCTGGACGCTGAGGGTCTTGGCCCCGGAGACCAGGCTGCCGAAGAGGGACTCCCAGATCAGCGCGTAGACCAGGCCGAAGACCACCGCGTGCCGGCTGACGGTGCCCAGCAGCAGGAACAGCGCGCTGTAGGCGATGGAGGCGACGAGCGCGGCGACGGTGTAGGCGACGGCGATCTGCTGGCCGTTTCCGTTGAGGATGAAGCCCGCGATCAGGGTGGGGATGGCCGAGAAGGCCATCGTGACCGCGATCGCGACGATCAGCTTCGTCATGATGATCGTCGGACGCTTCACCGGCTTGGAGAGCAGGTAGACGATCGACCCGTCGTCGATCTCGGGCCCGATGGCGCCGGTGCCGGCGATGACGCCGATCAGCGGGACCATCGTGCCGAGGGCGAAGCCGCCGAGCAGGTCCGCGGCGACCTTGTCGTCCACCCCGGTGAACAGGCGGACGGCGACGGAGATGACGATCAGCAGGGCGGGCAGCACGAAGAGGATGGCCGCGCGGCGTCGGCCGAGGAGGGCCCGGTAGGTGAGCCGGGCGACGGTGGGGTTGTACATGGGTGCCAGCTCCTTTCAGGCCGTGACGAGGTAGGAGAAGACCGACTCGAGGGACTCGTCCGAGGGAGAGACCGTCAGCAGCCGGATGCCGTGCGCGCGGGCGACCCGCGGCAGCAGCTCGGTGAAGCGCCCGAAGTCGACGGCCTGGATGCGCAGGGCGCCTTCCTTGAGGTCGACCTCGATGCCGGCGGTGGAGGGGTCGGCGATCAGCGCCGCGGCGAGGGCGCGGTCGTCGGAGGAGCGGACCAGGTAGCGGTGCGGGCGGTCCGTCATCAGGCGGCGGATCTTGCGGAAGTCGCCGGACGCGGCGTGCCGGCCCGCGACGACCACCTCGATGTGGGAAGCCAGCTGCTCGACCTCCTCCAGGATGTGGGAGGAGAACAGGACGGTCCGGCCTTCGTCGCCCATCCGCCGCAGCAGGTCCATGAGCTGCATGCGCTGTCGCGGGTCCATGCCGTTGAAGGGCTCGTCGAGCAGCAGCACCGACGGATCGTGGACGAGTGCGGAGGCCATCTTGACGCGCTGGCGCATGCCCTTGGAGTAGGTGGAGATCTTGCGGTCCTGGGCGTACTCCATCTCGACGGTGCCCAGCGCCCGCTGCGCCGCCGCCTCGTCGAGCCCGTGCAGTTCGGCGTTGGCGACGACGAACTCCCGGCCGGTGAGGAAGTCGTACATGGCCTCCCGCTCGGGCACCACGCCGATCTGCCGGTAGACCGCCTCGTTGCGCCAGATCGGCGCTCCGTCGAGGGTGACGGTGCCGGTGGAGGGGGCGAGGAAGCCGCCCATCATGTTGATGAGGGTGGACTTGCCGGCGCCGTTGGGGCCGAGCAGGCCGGTGACACCGGGGCCGATGCGCATGGTCACGTCGTTGACGGCGACGACGTTCCCGAACCAGCGGGAGGTGTGGTCGATGTCGATGATGGTCACAGCCCGGCCTTCCGGTAGCGGGCCATCAGGGCGGCGTAGGAGCCGGCGATGAGGCCGAGGATGACGAGCAGGTAGACGAAGCCGGCACCGGCCGAGGGGCCCTCGCCGCCGGGGAAGGCGGAGGTCGCCCCGAGGAACGCGGTCTGCACGCCGTCGATCAGGGTGATCGGCGAGAAGAGGCCCAGCCACTCGATGACGTCGGTGTGGCCGGTCCCGTAGGCGACCGCCTGCACGGTGGAGACGGCCCCGTAGGGGATGAGCAGCATGGCGATGACCGCGGCCACGCCGAATCCGCGACGCGGGGTGAGCGCGGCCATGACCAGCCCGAGGCCCGCGAAGAGCAGCGACAGCAGAAGTACCGACACCAGTGCCTGCCCGAATCCCTTGGTCTGGTGACCGAAGTCGAACTTCGCCAGCAGCGAGCCGATCCACATGATCAGCAGCGGGGTGGCGGTGAGGATGAAGAGGGCCGAGGCCATCGCGGCGTACTTGGCCAGGACGTAGTCGACCCGCTCGATGGGCCGGGAGAAGTACAGCGGCACCGTCTTGAAGCGCAGGTCCCGCGAGACCGACTGGGGCGCCTGGGAGGCGAGGTAGAGGCCGATGATGACCTGGGTGGTCAGGGCGTACGTCGTGTACTTGATCGGCAGGTCGGTGGAGCCGGGCACCGCGATGGCCACCGCGACGATGATCAGCGCGGGAACGCACATCACCGCGAAGAGGATCATGGGCAGGACCTTGGACTTGGCGGAGCGGCCCAGCCCGTACGCGCCGCGCAGCGACTGCGAGAACAGCGAGGTGCGGGCGTAGGAGCGGCCGAGCCGGGGGCCGTCGTAGGACCGGTAGCCGATGTTGTGGATCTGGGTCGAGGTCTCAGGCGCCATCGGTACCGGCTCCCTTCTGCTGGATCTGGATCCGCTGCGCGGACTGGTCGCTCTGGCGGAAGACCTCGGCGATGTGGTGGCGGCGCTGTTCCATGCGGACCAGACCGATGCCGAGGTCGGCGACGGTGTCGCGGACGGTGTCGTACGTGCCCTCGCCCGTCGCCTCCACGAGGAGGATGTGGCCGGCTCCGGGCAGGCCCTGTTCCTCGGCCGCGTGGAGGGTGAGGCCGGTCGCGGTGAGCGCCGCGCGCAGGGCGGCCGTGCCGTCCGGGTGGGTGTCGGAGTCGGTGACCTCCACCGCCAGGGTGGTCGTCGTCTGGGTGAAGTCGCTGGTGGAGCTGGAGCGCAGCAGCTTGCCGCCGTCGATGACCACCACGTGGTCGCAGGTCCGCTCCAGTTCTCCGAGGAGGTGGGAGGTGACCAGGACGGAGATGCCGAAGTCGGTGTGGACACGGCGGATCAGGCCGAGCATCTCGTCGCGGCCGACCGGGTCGAGGCCGTTGGTGGGCTCGTCGAGGAGGACCAGCTGCGGGTCGTGGACGAGCGCCTGGGCCAGCTTGACGCGCTGCTTCATGCCGGTGGAGTAGCCGCCGATGGGGCGGTAGCGCTCCTCGTACAGCCCGACGTGGCGCAGCGTGTCGGCGGTCCGCTCGCGGGCGGCCGTCGGCGGGAGGCCGGACATGCGCGCCATGTGGACGACGAACTCGGTGGCCGAGACGTCAGGTGGCAGGGCGTCGTGTTCGGGCATGTAGCCGACGCGTTCACGGATGGCGCTGCCGTGCGTGGCGACGTCCAGTCCGAGGACGGCGGCGCGCCCCTCGGTGGCGGGGGACAGCCCGAGCAGGATCTTGATCAGCGTGGACTTGCCGGCTCCGTTGGCGCCCACGAGTCCGGTCACTCCGGGCCCGATGTCCAGGGAGAGCCGGTCGAGGGCGGTCACTCGGGGATACCGCTTGCTCAGGCTTTCGGTCGCGATGACAGTCACGGCTCCGACGTTAGTGCCGGGGCCCGGGCGGATCGTCAGACCTGGAGCGGGATCCCGTCTCCGCCTTGAGGACTACGGACCCTGACGGAAGTCTGACACCGGTCCGGGTGGGACGCGCGGTTGTCCACAGGCCCGTGCACGGCTCTTGACGCGATCTCCGGTCATTGTCACATTCATCAGTGGCAACTTGACGGCGCGCACGGCTGACAGGGACGGACGGCTGGCATGGCTGGGAACACGGACACCAGGGAACGCACCGCGCACGGCTCCGTGCGGCTCACCGCCGAGCTGCGCGGCTTCAGAGAGGTCCAGCGTCTCGCCTACGCGTGCGCGGAGACGGTCGCGGCGCAGCTGCGACCGGGGGTGACGGAGCGCGAGGCGGCGCGGATGCAGCGGGAGTGGCTGCGCGAGCGCGGGGTGCGGGACTGGTTCCACCTGCCCTTCGCCTGGTTCGGGGACCGTACCGCCTTCGCGGGCTTCAAGGTGCCTCTGCAGTTCTTTCCGACGGGCCGGAAGCTGGAGCCGGGGATGCCCTTCATCCTCGACATGGCCCCCGTCTACCGGGGTTACGCGGCCGACATCGGCTATTCCGGCAGCCTCGGCCTGAATCCGGTGCAGGACCGGCTGATGTCCGACCTGCGGCCGCACCGCGCGCTGATCCTCGAGCAGGTGCGTGAGCGCCGCCCGCTGCGTGAGATCTACGAGAACGTGGAGCGGCTGATGACCCGCCAGGGGTACGCCAACCGGCACCGCGCCTACCCCTTCGGGGTCATCGCGCACAAGATAGACCGGGTCGAGGAGCGCCGCTGGTCCCCTACCGTGTTCGGGTTCGGCGCCCAGTCCCTCAAGGGGCTGGCCTCCGACGCCCTGCACGGCCACCGCGAGGGGTGGTCCCCGCTGTGGAGCCCGTACCACTTCTCCGACCACCCGCCGCAGCCCGGTCTGTGGGCGGTGGAGCCGCATCTCGGCTTCCGGGGCACGGGGGCGAAGTTCGAGGAGATCCTGGTCGTCACGGACTCCCGGGACCCCGAGGAGAGCGCGTTCTGGCTGGACGACGACCTGCCGCACGTGCGGCGCTGGAACGAGGAGAAGGCGGCATGAGCGCGATGAGCGGTACGGCACTGGCGGGCGCGCGCGAGCGCCGGGTGAGCACGGGCGGGATCGAGCTGTGTGTCGTCGAGCTCGGTGAGCCGGACCGGCCCACCGTGCTGCTGGTACACGGCTACCCCGACAGCAAGGAGGTCTGGTCGGAGGTCGCCGTGCGGCTCGCGGCCCGGTTCCATGTGGTGCTGTACGACGTACGCGGCCACGGCCGGTCCTCGGCTCCGGTGCCGCTGCGCGGCGGCTTCACCCTGGAGAAGCTGACCGACGACTTCCTGGCCGTGGCGGATGCCGTCAGCCCGGACCGGCCCGTGCACCTGGTGGGCCACGACTGGGGTTCCGTCCAGGGCTGGGAGTTCGCGACGGTCGCCCGGACCGAGGGGCGTATCGCCTCCTTCACCTCCATGTCCGGCCCCTCGCTCGACCACTTCGGACACTGGATCAAGAAGCGGATGACGCGGCCCACCCCGCGCCGCGCCGCCCAGCTCCTGAACCAGGGCGCGAAGTCCTGGTACGTGGGCATGCTCCACACGCCGGTGCTGCCGGAGCTCGCCTGGCGCGGCCCGCTCGGCAAGCGCTGGCCGAAGATCCTCGCCCGGCTGGAGGGGGTCCCGGCCGGCGCCGGCTATCCGACGGCTTCGCTGGCCTCGGACGCGGCACACGGCGCCTGGCTCTACCGGGACAACGTCCGGCCGCGGCTGCGCCGCCCGCGCGCCGACGCGTACGCGCACGTACCGGTGCAGCTGATCACACCGACCGGGGACGCCTTCCTCTCCGAGCGGCTCTATGACGACCTGGAGCGGTGGGCTCCGGACCTGGTGCGGCGCACCCTGCCCGCGAAGCACTGGATCCCCAGGACCCGTCCCGACCAGGTGGCGGCCTGGATCAGCGAGTTCGTGACGTCCCGGGAGGAGCCCACGGCGAAGGCTCCGGAGCGCAAGGCGCCGGGGAAGCACGCCGACCGGTTCGCGGGGCAGCTGGTGCTCGTCACCGGCGCCGCCAGCGGCATCGGGCGGGCCACCGCATTCGCCTTCGCCGAGGCCGGGGCGCGGGTGGTGGCCGTGGACCGGGACGGCGAGGGGGCGGTCCGCACCGCCGAGATGGCCCGGCTCGTCGGCGCCGCCGACGCCTGGGGGGAGTGTGTCGACGTCAGCGACGAGCAGGCGATGGAGAAGCTCGCGGCGAAGGTCGCCGCCGAGTACGGGATCGTCGACGTCCTGGTCAACAACGCCGGAATCGGCCTGTCGGGGTCTTTCCTGGACACGGCCTCGGAGGACTGGAAGAAGGTCCTCGACGTGAACCTGTGGGGGGTCATCCACGGCTGCCGGATCTTCGGGAAGCAGATGGCCGAGCGCGGCCAGGGCGGACACATCGTCAACACCGCCTCCGCGGCCGCCTACCTCCCCTCGCGGACCCTGCCCGCCTACAGCACCTCCAAGGCGGCGGTGCTGATGCTGAGCGAGTGCCTCCGCGCGGAGCTCGCGTCGAAATCAATCGGGGTATCGGCGATATGCCCGGGCATCGTGAACACCAACATCACCGCCACCTCCCGGTTCGCGGGGGTGGACGCGGCCGAGGAGAAGCGCCGGCAGGCGCGGTCCTCGCGGCTGTACGGGCTGCGCAACTTCCCGCCGGAGAAGGTCGCCGACGCGATCCTGCTGGCGGTGGTGAAGAACCGGGCGGTGGTGCCGGTGACCCCCGAGTCCAAGGGCGCCCTGTGGATGTCCCGGTTCATGCCGCACACGCTGCGCCGGATCGCGAGGCTGGAGCCGCGGCTGTGACCCCGGCCGGTGCGGGCCGGACCGGCCCGCGTCCGGGCGGCAGGGTCGCGGCTTCGCCGCGCAGCGGGCCCGGCACGGACATACCCCGCTGCATCCGGCGGTCGTACCATCCCTCGCAGGAGGTCTCGCTGCTCACGGCGGTCGAGTACCTGGCGGCGCCTCCTGCCGCCCGGACCGCGGCGGGCGCGGTCGGCCGAGCCGCCATGTCGTAGGGAGCCGGGATTGTCCGATCAGGCGCAAGCCGAGTACCGGATCGAGGATCTGGCCCACCACAGCGGGGCGACCGTGCGCACGATCCGGGCGTACCAGGACCGCGGCCTGCTGCCGAAGCCGGAGCGGCGGGGCCGGTCCAACGTGTACCGGGACACGCATCTGGCGCGGCTGCGCCAGATCGCGGACCTGCTGGACCGCGGCTACACCCTGGCCTCCATCAAGGAGCTGCTGGAGGCGTGGGACGCGGGGCGGGGGCTGGGCGGGGTGCTCGGCCTGGTCGCGGAGGTGCACGGACCGTGGACCGACGAGGAGGCCGCCCGGATCAGCCGGGAGGACCTCGACGCGCGCTTCGGCGGCCTGCCCGACGACGGCGCGGTGGACGACGCCTGCGAGCTCGGGGTGCTCGAGCGCATCCCGGGCCGTCCGGACGAGTTCCTGGTGCCCTCCCCGCAGGAGCTGGCGGTCGCGGCCGAGTTGTACACGGCCGGGGTGCCCCTGGCGGCCATCACCGGTCATCTGCGGGAGCTGCGCGGGCAGGTGGAGCACATCGCCTCGCGCTTCCTGGAGTTCACCACCGAGCACGTCTTCGCCCGCTACCTCGGGCAGGTGCCGCCCACGGACTCGGACGCGGCGGAGGCGGCGACGATGGTGCGCCGGCTGCGGCCCCTGGCACAGCAGACCGTCGACGCCGAGCTGGCGCGCGCGATGCGGCTGTTCGCCACCCGGCATCTGCAGCGCCACCTGGGCTCCCCGGGTGCGGTCCAGCCGACGGGCCCCGCACCGGTGGCGCTGCCCGCGGAGACGGTACGGGCGGTGCAGGAGCTGGTGGGCGCCGAGCACGTGGCGGAGTTCGTCCGGGCCGCGACGGAACGCGAGCTTCAGGCCCGGACGATGAACGAGCTGGCCAGCAGGGGCGGCCGGTAATGCTCGCTCGGTAGTCCACAGGCGGTCCCCAGGGCGAAACGCTCAGACGGCGGCGAAACCTGCCGAACCGGCTGTGGACAACTCCGGGTTTTCTGTGGGCAACAGGGCCGACAGGTCAGACGGCCGCCTCGAACCCCGTGCCGGGGCGGGTCAAATCGGCCACCGGGCCCTGCGACTCGGCCGGGCCGGGCACCGGCTGCTCCGGCCTGACCCGGGTGCGCTCGCGCCCGTAGAGGAAGGTGGCCAGGACGAGGCCGACGACGCCGCCGGCCAGCTGAGCGGCCACGAACCCGGGGAGCGACTGCGGGGCGATCCCGGTGAAGGAGTCGCTGAAGGCCCGGCCGATCGTGCCGGCGGGGTTGGCGAAGGAGCCGGACGAGGTGAACCAGATCGCGGCGGCGATGTACGCGGCGACCGCGGCCGGGACGAGCCTTCCGCGGCCGATGCGGCCGAGGCCCTGGATGACCAGGACCAGGCCGGCGGTGGCGACGACCTCACCGATCAGGAGGTGGCCGTCGTCGCGGACCTGGGTGGAGAACGTTCCGGGGACACGGCCGAACATCGTCTCGGCCAGCACGGCGCCGCCGATGGCCCCGGCGGTCTGCGCGGCGGTGTAGGCGAGCGCTTCCCGAGCGTCGAGCCCCTCGCCGCCGGCGCGGCGGGACCACCAGGCGGTGAGGGTCACGACGGGGTTGAGGTGGGCGCCCGACAGCGGCCCGAAGAGAGTGATGATCAGTCCGAGGCCGATAGCGGACGCGAGTGAGTTGGCGACGAGGGCGACACCGGTGTCGCGGCTGAGGGTCGCGGCCTGGATGCCGGACCCGATCACCACCACGAGGAGACCCGCGGTGCCGATGAGCTCGGCAGCCGTGCGCCGCAGCAGCGAAGCCTTGACCGTCATGGTTTCTCCCTCTGAGTCGTCTTCTAACGGAAAATGTATTCCGTATCTTGGAATGACGACAGGGGACGTCTGCTGTCCGAGCGGGAAAACAGCTGTCGGAGTTCCGGCCCACGCGCCACGCTGGGCCTATGGACGACAAACGCAGCGTGAAGGTGTCCAAATACGTCTCGAAACACCTCCGGCACCGACCGGAGCGCATAGGACTGGTGCTCGACCCGCAGGGCTGGGTGGAGATCGACGACCTGCTCCGCGCCGCGGCGACGCACGCGTTCCCCTTCAGCCGGGCAGAACTGGACCACGTGGTCGCCACCAACGACAAGCAGCGGTTCACCGTCGAGGGAACCCGTATCAGGGCCAGCCAGGGCCACACCGTGGCGGTGGACCTGGGCCTGCCGGAAGCCGAGCCGCCCGCGTACCTCTACCACGGCACGGTCGCCGCGGCCCTCGGAGCCATCCGCGCCGAGGGCCTGCGCCCCATGGGCCGCCACCATGTGCACCTCTCGCCCGATCGCGAGACGGCGACCCGTGTAGGCGCCCGCCGTGGCCGCCCGGTGGTCCTCGCCGTGGACGCCGGGGCGATGCGCGCGGCCGGCCACGTCTTCCTGCTCAGCGCCAACGGGGTATGGCTGACGGACACCGTTCCGCCGGAGTTCTTGCGCTCGCGATAGCGGCCCGGGCAACCCGGCGGGGCGGCCGGGGCGGTGGTCAGGCGCCGAGCTGGGCGAGGGCCTCCGTGGCGATGCGCTCGAAGACGGCCTCGTCGGCCGCGAAGTCGGAGTCCGGGATCGGGGCGTGGATGACCAGCTCGGTGAAGCCCAGCTCGCGGTGGCGGCCGGCGAAGTCGACGAAGGCGTCCACGGACTCCAGCATGGTGCTGCGCTCCGGAGTGAACCCGGTCAGCAGGACCCGCTCGATGGAGCCGGAGTCCCGCCCGGCCTCGGCCAGGGCCTTCTCCAGCTTGCCGACCTGTCCGCGCAGAGCCTCCAGGGACTGCTCGGGCGTGCCCTCGAAGACCTTCGGGTCCCCGGCCGTCACCCATGCCTGGCCGTGCTTCGCCGCGAGCTTCACACCCCGCGGGCCGGTCGCGGCAACGGCGAACGGCAGGCGCGGACGCTGCACGCACCCGGGGATGTTCCGGGCCTCCACCGCAGAATAGAAGGTGCCTTGGTGGGTCACCGCGCTCTCGGTGAGCAGCCGGTCCAGCAGCGGGACGAACTCGGCGAAGCGGTCCGCGCGCTCCCGCGGACTCCACTCCTCCTGCCCCAGCGCGGTCGCGTCGAAGCCGTTGCCGCCCGCGCCGATCCCGAGGGTGATCCGCCCGCCGGAGATGTCGTCCAGGGACATCAGGTCCTTGGCGAGGGTCACCGGGTGCCGGAAGTTGGGGGAGGTGACCAGCGTGCCCAGGCGGAGCCGGCTGGTGACGGCCGCCGCGGCGGTCAGAGTGGGCACCGCGCCGAACCAGGGCCCGTCGCGGAAGGTCCGCCAGGTCAGGTGGTCATAGGTGTAGGCGGTGTGGAACCCGAGGCGCTCGGCCCGCTCCCACTGGTCGCGGCCGCCGTCGTGCCACGGACGGACCGGCAGGATCACGGTGCTCAAGCGAAGAGTCATGCGCCCGAGCGTACGGTGTGAGCCATGCAGACGCTGTGAGCCACGTTTCACGTGAAACATCTCCTTACGATCATGGTGAACGGGCGGGAACCCATGGGCGAAGATGGAGCGGTGACCTCGGCTCCCCAGCGCCCCGAAGGGCCCTTCCCCGTACCCCGGCTCATCGCCACCGATCTCGATGGCACCCTGCTGCGCGACGATAAATCCGTCTCGCTGCGCACGGTCGCCGCCCTCGCCGCCGCCGAGGAGGCCGGGATCGAGGTCTTCTTCGTCACCGGCCGCCCCGCCCGCTGGATGGACGTGGTCAGCGATCACGTCCACGGCCACGGCCTGGCGATCTGCGCAAACGGTGCCGCCGTCGTCGACCTGCATGCCGGACGCCAGTTCGTCCAGGTGAGGGCGCTGCCCCGGGCCACCGCGCTCACGGTCGTCGAAACCCTGCGCCAGGCCGTCCCCGGCACCTCCTTCGCGGTCGAGACCACCGACGGCATCAACTACGAACCGGCCTACCCGCCCTTCTTCCAGGACCCGGGGGCCACCGTCGCCACCGCCGAGAAGCTGCTGCGCGCGGAGACCGACGGCAGCCACGCGCCGGTGCTGAAGCTGCTCGCGCACCACGGCGAACTGGCCCCGGACGAGTTCCTCGCCCTGGCCCGGTCGGCCGCCGGGGGCTACGCCTCGATCACCCGCTCCAGCCCGACCGCCCTGCTGGAGATCAGCGAGCTCGGCGTGTCCAAGGCCAGCACGCTGGAGCTGTGCTGCGCCGAGCGCGGTATCTCCCCTGCCGAGGTCGTCGCCTTCGGCGACATGCCGAACGATGTCGAGATGCTCCGCTGGGCCGGGACCTCGTACGCCATGGGCAACGCCCACCCCGACGTGATCGCGGCCGCCTCCGGCCGTACCGTCGACAACAACGAGGACGGGGTCGCCGTCATCATCGAGCGCATCCTCACCGAGCGCGGCACGCCCGCCTGACCGCCGTCGCACCGAACGGGCGCCCCTGACGGGCGCCCCTGACGGGCGCCCGTGACGGCCCGCCCGAAGGGACCGTCTAGAGCGGGGCCTCCCACACCAGGGCGGTCCCGCCGCCGTCCTTCCCGATGCCGGGTCCGTACCAGCTGGAGCCGCCCAGGGACTCGGCCCGGCGCCGCAGGTTCCGCAGACCGCTGCGCCGACCGCCCTCCGGGATGCCCACGCCGTCGTCGGCGACCTCCAGCCGTACTCCTGGCCGTCCGTCGGCCAGGCTGACCGTGGAGTCGACCACCACCTCGATCCGGGACGCGTCCGCGTGCCGGAAGGCATTCGACAGGGCCTCCCGCAGGGCGGCGATCAGGTTCTTGCCGACCAGTTCGCCCACGGCCACGTCGACCGGCCCGACGAACCGGTGCGCGGGCTTGAAGCCCAGCGGTACGGCCGCCATGTTGATCTCCCGCAGGACCCGGGTCCGCAGCCCGGACGGGACCTCCGCCGGGCCCTGCTGGAGCGCGAAGATCGCGGTGCGGATCTCCTGGATCGTCACGTCCAGTTCGTCCACGGCCTTTCCCACCCCGTCGCGTACCTCCGGGACGATGGAACGGCGCTGCGCTCCCTCCAGCATCATCCCGGTGGCGAACAGCCGCTGGATGACCAGGTCATGCAGATCACGGGCGATCCGGTCGCGGTCCTCCAGCACCGCGAGCCGCTCCCGGTCGCGCTGGGCCTCGGCCATCATCAGCGCCAGGGCGGCCTGTGAGGCGAACTGCGTGGCCAGGGTCCGCTCGGCCTCGGTGAAGGGCCTCCCGCCTCGGGCCCGGGGGGTGACGAGCGCGCCCAGCACCCGTCCGCCACTGTGCAGCGGCAGCATCATGCAGGGCCCGTACTGGCTCGTGAGCCTGCTGATCGTACGGGGATCCGCCGAGACGTCCTCCACGAACACCGGCTCGCCCCGGAGGAGTCTGACCACCACCGGGCTCTCGGCGGGGACCACCACACCGAGCGAGGTGGCCGGATCGTCGGCGCAGACGGCGACGATCTCCATCCCGCCCTCCTGCGCCGGCAGCATCACGATCCCGGCCGCCGAGCCGGACAGGTGGCGGGCCTGCTCGGCCACCACGGCGAGGGCGTCGTCCGCGTCCCCGCCCGACAGCAGGGCCGTGGTGACGGCCACCGAACCGTCGATCCAGCGTTCCCGCTGGGTGGCGGCCTCGTACAGCCGGGCGTTGCCGATGGCGATACCCGCCTCCGTGGCCAGCACACGGACCATGTGGACGTCGTAGTCGCTGAACTCTCCGCCGCCGTTCTTCTCGGCCAGGTAGAGGTTGCCGAAGATCTCCCCCTGCACCCTGATGGGAACGCCGAGGAAGGTCTTCATGGGCGGATGGTGCGGCGGGAAGCCCGCCGAGCGCGGATCCTTCGTCAGATCGGCGAGCCGCACGGTGTCGGAGTGGGAGATCAGCGCGCCGAGCAGGCCCCGTCTGCCGTCCGGCCGGTGGCCGATCCGCTCCGCCTGTTCCGAGCCGAGCCCGTAGGTCACGAAGTCCGAGAGCCCGGGGCCGTCCGTGTCGACGACGCCGATCGCCGCGTAGCGGGCGTCCGCGAGCTCGGCGGCCGTCTCGCAGATGCGGTCGAGCGTGGAGTGCAGTTCGAGACCGGTCCCGACGGAACGCATGGCCTCCAGCAGTTGCGGCACCCGGGCGGTCAGCTCGGTGGAGAGCCCCTGCAGGCTGTGGGTGGCCCGGGGGGCGGCCTCCATCGGATCCTGTGCTTCCCGGGCGGGCTCCGGCGTTTCCTGGGACTCCTCCACTGACATGCTCTCGAGCCTAGTTAGTCCCGTTTAGGAGGGAAAGTCAGCTCGTGGAGCCGGCCAGAACCGCACCTGCCCGCTGTTCCCGCTCCAGCAGGCTCCGCAGCGGGCCGTCCACGCCCGCCAGTTCCGCGTACGCGCCCCGCTGCACGACCGTGCCCCGGTCCAGCACGAGGACCTCGTCGACCGCTTCCAGCCCGGCCAGCCGGTGGGTGATCAGCACGGTGGCCCGGCCTTCGGTCGCCGTCAGGAGGTCCGCCGTCAGGGCGTCGGCGGTCGCCAGGTCCAGGTGTTCGGCCGGCTCGTCCAGGACGAGGACGGGGAAGTCCGCGAGCAGAGCCCGGGCCAGGGCCAGCCGCTGCCGCTGGCCGCCCGAGATCCGCTGCCCGTGCTCACCGACGAGGGTGTCGAGCCCGTCCGGGAGCCCGTCGGCCCACTCCAGCAGCCGGGCCGCGGCGAGCGCCTCCCGCAACTGTTCCTCGTTCGCGTCCGGCCGGGCGAGCCGCAGGTTCTCGCGCACCGAGCTGTCGAAGATGTGGGCGTCCTGGGCGCACAGGCCCACCAAGCGGCGGACGCCGTCGCCGTCGAGCGTGCGCACGTCCTTCCCGCCCAGGGTGTAGCCGCCCTCCCGAGGGTCGAGGAACCGCAGCAGGACCTGCGCCAGGGTGGTCTTGCCGGAACCCGATGGCCCGACGACAGCGATGCGCCGGCCGGCCTCCAGGGTCAGGTCCAGTCCGTCGAGGGCATTCCGCTCCTGGCCGCCGTGGCGGGCCGCGAGGCCCGTGAGCCGCAGCGGGAACGGCGAAGCGGGCAGCTCCCGCGGCTCGGGCGGCTCGGCGACGGGCACGGGTGCGTCGATGACCTCGTACACCCGCTCGGCGCTGCGGCGCACCCGCTGTCGGTACTGGACCGCCAGCGGGAGCCCGGCGACCGCCTCGAACGCGGCGAGCGGGGTCAGTACCACCACCGCCATGGCCACTCCGGCCATCCGGCCGTCCGCGACGGCCCCCGCGCCGGCGAAGGCGGCGCCCACCACGGTGAGCCCGCACACCAGGGCGGACAGCCCTCCGCCCAGTCCGGCTGCCGCGGCCCCGCGCGCGGCGATCCGGGTGAGCACCCGGTCGGCTTCCCGCGCCCGGGCCTTGCGGTCGGCGAGGGCGCCCGTGACGGTGAGTTCCGCGGTACCCGTGAGCAGGTCGGCCACCCGGGTGGCGAGCTCGCCCCGGGCGGGCGCGAGCCGGCGCTCCGCGCTCCGCGCGCAGGCCCCGCTGACCAGGGGGACGCCGACACCCGCCGCGAGCAGTCCCACTGCGAGTGCAGCGCCCGCCCCGGGCAGCATCCAGGCCGTGAACACCACCGATCCGGTGCCGACGAGCACCGCGGTGCCCACCGGAAGCAGCCAGCGCAGCCAGTAGTCCTGGAGGGCGTCGGCGTCGGCCACCAGCCGGGACAGGAGGTCTCCACGCCGCTGGTCGCGCAGTCCGGCGGGCGCGATCCGTTCCAGCCGCCGGTACACGGCGACCCGCAGGCCGGCGAGCATGCGCAGTACGGCGTCATGCGACACCAGACGCTCGGCGTAGCGGAACACGGCCCGGCCGAGGCCGAAGGTGCGGGTCGCGGTGACCGCCACCATCAGGTACAGCACCGGTGGCTGCTGCGACGCCCGGGAGATCAGCCACCCGGACACGGCCATCAGCCCCACGCTGCACCCCACGGCCAGCGCCCCCAGCAGCAGACCCAGCCGGAACCGGCCCTGCCAGGGCGCGGCCACGGCCCGCACGCGGCGCAGCGGGTCGGCGCCGCCCGCATCCGCACCGTCGCCGCCGGTCCGCTGCCGGCCCGAGCCGAGGATCCACTCCCCGGGGTCGGACATCCCCGCACCGGTGCGCGACGCACCGCCGGCCGGGGGGACCGCGGCGGGGTTGCGCACCGCCGCGTCCTCCACGCCCTCGCCCACCGCAACCACCCGGTCGGCCACCGCCAGCAGCGCCGGCCGGTGCACCACGAGGAGCACCGTCCGCCCGGCCACGAGACGCCGCACCGCCTCCACGACCGCGGCCTCGGTCTCCCCGTCCAGGGCCGCCGTCGGCTCGTCCAGCAGCAGCACCGGCCGGTCCGCGAGGAACGCCCGGGCCAGGGCCAGCCGCTGGCGCTGCCCGGCGGACAGGCCGGTGCCGCCCTCGCCGAGCGGGGTCCGCACCCCGAGCGGCAGGGCGGAGACGAACTCCCAGGCGCCGGCGTCCCGCAGGGCCGTCTCCAGTGCGCCGTCATCCGCACCGGGCCGGGCCAGACGGACGTTCTCGGCGATGGTTCCGGCGAACAGGTGCGGCCGCTGCGGCACCCAGGCGATCTGCTCCCGCCACTGTTCGAGGGAGAGGCCGGCCAGGTCCCTGCCGCCGACCCGGACCCGCCCGGACGTCGGCGTGACGAACCCGAGCAGCACGTTCAGCAGGGTGGACTTGCCCGCCCCGCTGGGGCCGGTGAGGGCCACGCACTCGCCCGGCCCCACGACCAGGGAGACCGGCCCGGGGGAGGCGGCACCCCGCCCCTGGTGCCGGACCTCGACCGCGTCGAGCTCGATGACCGGTCCGCCGGCCGGCACGGGCGCCCCGGCCCCGGGTCCGGGGGCCGGGGTCTCCAGGACCGCGAAGATCTCCTCCGCGGCGGCCAGCCCCTCGGCGGCCGCGTGGTACTGGGCTCCGACCTGGCGCAGCGGGAGATATGCCTCGGGCGCCAGGATCAGGATGACCAGGCCGGTGTACAGGTCCAGCTCGCCGCGGACGAGCCGCATGCCGATGGTCACCGCGACGAGCGCCACCGACAGGGTGGCGAGCAGTTCGAGGGCGAAGGAGGACAGGAAGGCGATGCGCAGGGTGCGCAGGGTGGCCTGGCGGTAGTCGTCGGTGATCTTGCGGATGGACTCGGCCTGGGCCTTGGCGCGCCCGAAGACCTTCAGGGTCGGAAGCCCCGCCACCACGTCGAGGAAGTGCCCCGAGAGCCGGGACAGCAGCCGCCACTGGCGGTCCATCCGGCTCTGGGTGGCCATCCCGATGAGGATCATGAACAGCGGGATCAGCGGCAGGGTGACGACGATGATGGCCGCCGACACCCAGTCCTCGGTGACGATCCGGGCGAGGACCGCTCCCGGGACCACCACTGCGAGCCCCAGCTGGGGCAGGTAACGGGAGAAGTAGTCGTCGAGCGCGTCCACGCCCCGGGTGGCCAGCGACACCAGCGAGCCGGTCCGCTGACCGCCGAGCCAGCCGGGCCCCAGGTCGGCGGCCTGGTCCAGCAGCCGGCCGCGCAGCTCCGACTTGACCGCCGCGCCGGCCCGGTGTGCGGCCAGCTCGGTCAGCCAGGCGACCAGCCCGCGTCCGAGCGCCACTGCCGCGAGCAGCAGCAGCGGCGTCCGGAGCGCCCCCGCGTCAAGGCCGCGCTCGAACGCTCCGACCACGATCCCGGCGATGATCATCGCCTGCCCGACGACCAGTCCCGCACCGGCGAGCCCGAGGGCCACCGCCGCCCCCAGGAAGAGGCGCGTGGAACGGGCGTACCGGAGCAGGCGCGGGTCGATCGGTTTCACGTGAAACATCCCCTCGGCAGGGTCGGGCGGGGGCGAGGCGCGCGGATCATTGCGCGTCGGCAATGTGCTGGGTGCCGATCCGCTTGCGGAACACCCAGTAGGTCCAGCCCTGGTAGAGCATGACCAGCGGAGTGGCCACACCGGCGCACCAGGTCATGATCTTCAGGGTGTACGGGGTGGACGAGGCGTTGGTGACCGTGAGGTTCCACGCCTCGTTCAGCGAGGACGGCATGACGTTCGGGAAGAGCGTCAGGAACAGCATCGCGACGGCCGCCGCGATGGTGATCCCGGACAGGGCGAACGACCAGCCCTCCCGTCCCGCCAGGTTGAACCCGATGGCGGCGAGCAGCGCGGCCACGGCGACGGCCATGGCGATCAGGCTGCGGCCGTCACCGCGCGTGGCCTGGGTCCAGACGAGGAAGGCCAGGGCCAGCACGGCCGTCACCACTCCCAGGCGGGTCGCCAGCGCCCGCGCACGGTCGCGGATGTCGCCGACGGTCTTGAGCGAGGCGAACACCGCGCCGTGGAAGGTGAACAGCGTGAGGGTGACCAGTCCGCCGAGGATCGCGTACACGTTGAGCAGGTCGAAGAGGCTTCCGACGTACTCCATGTGCTGGTCGATCTTCACTCCGCGCACGATGTTGGCGAAGGCCACGCCCCACAGGAAGGCGGGGATCAGTGAAGTCCAGAAGATGGCGTGTTCCCAGTTGGACTGCCACCGGTCCTCGGAACGCTTGTGCCGGTACTCGAAGGCGACACCCCGGACGATCAGGCAGACCAGGATGAGCAGCAGCGGCAGGTAGAAGCCGGAGAACAGGGTGGCGTACCACTCCGGGAAGGCCGCGAAGGTGGCGCCGCCCGCGGTGAGCAGCCAGACCTCGTTGCCGTCCCAGACGGGACCGATGGTGTTGATCAGGACCCGCTTCTCGGCGCGGTCGCGCGCCAGGAGCTTGGTGAGTACGCCGATGCCGAAGTCGAAGCCCTCCAGGAAGAAGTAGCCGGTCCACAGAACGGCGATGAGTACGAACCAGACGTCGTGAAGCTGCATGGTGTGCTCCTTCCTGCCTCAGTACGAGAAGGCCATCGGCCGGTCGGTGTGCTGGTCGTCCCCGCCGACCTTGACCGGCGGGTTCAGGTCGGCGTCCGTCAGCTCGGGCGGACCGGCCTTGACGTACTTCACGAGCAGCCTGACCTCGATCACGGCGAGGACCGCGTACAGGAGCGTGAAGCCGATCATCGAAGTGAGCACCTCACCCTGCGAGACGTTCGGCGAGACCGCGTCCCGGGTGCGCAGCACTCCGTAGACCACCCAGGGCTGGCGGCCCATCTCGGTGAAGATCCAGCCCCAGGAGTTGGCCAGCAGCGGGAAGCACATGGTCCAGAGCGCGACGAGCCAGTACAGCTGAGCGAACTTGGGGCTGAGCGGCTTCTTGAAGAGGACGAGATGGGGGACCTCGTCCTCTCCGGTGCGCAGCCCCGGCGGCAGCAGGAAGCGCTTGCGGGTCAGCCACAGCCCGAGCACACCGATGCCGAGGGAGGCCATGCCGAAGCCGATCATCCAGCGGAAGCCCCAGTAGGCCACGGGGATGTTCGGCCGGTAGTCACCGGGACCGAACTTCTCCTGCTCGGCCTTGTTGACGTCGTTGATGCCGGGCACGAAGGAGTCGAAGTCGTTGTTGGCGAGGAACGACAGCAGGCCCGGAACCTCTATGGCCACCTTGTTGTGGCCCTTGTCCACGTCGCCGTAGGCGAAGACGGAGAAGGGCGCGGGCGCCTCGCCGTCCCAGAGGGCCTCGGCTGCGGCCATCTTCATGGGCTGCTGCTTGAACATGACCTTGCCGAGCATGTCCCCGCTGATGGCGGTGCCCATACCGGCGATGATCATGACGACCAGCCCCACCCGCAGCGAGCTGCGCATCACGGGGATGTGCTTCTTGCGCGCGAGGTGGAAGGCGGAGATGCCGACCATGAAAGCCCCGCCGACCAGGAAGGCGGCCGTGATCGTGTGGAAGAACTGGGTGAGCGCGGTGTCCTGGGTGAGGACGCGCCAGAAGTCGGTGAGCTCGGCCCGGCCCCGCTCCTCGTTCATCCGGTAGCCGACCGGATGCTGCATCCAGGAGTTGGCCGCGAGGATGAAGTACGCGGACAGGACGGTACCGAGCGAGACCATCCAGATGCAGGCCAGGTGGATCTTCTTCGGCAGCTTGTCCCAGCCGAAGATCCACAGGCCGATGAAGGTGGACTCGAAGAAGAAGGCGATCAGCGCCTCGAAGGCCAGCGGGGCCCCGAAGACGTCGCCCACGAAGCGCGAGTAGTCGGACCAGTTCATGCCGAACTGGAACTCCTGGACGATGCCGGTGACGACACCCATCGCGATATTGATCAAGAAAAGCTTGCCCCAGAACTTCGTGGCCCTGAGGTATTTCTCCTTCTCGGTGCGCACCCACGCGGTCTGCAGGCCGGCGGTCAGCGCGGCGAGCGAGATCGTGAGCGGAACGAAGAGGAAGTGGTAGACGGTGGTGATGCCGAACTGCCAGCGCGCCAATGTCTCAGGCGCCAAAGCTAGGTCCACGTCGTCTGCTCCTTGTCGTCGCCGTGGTCACAGCGGGCAGTCTGCCTGGCGGGTTCCTCCCCATAGCGGGAGGAAGCAGGACACGCTTGTGAACGCGTTCACATTCACAAGCATTATGGCCTACCCGTTTCGGCCGGATCCAGCGGGGGGTACCTAGCCAGGAAATTCAACAGATTGTTGAATGTGGCCATGCAGATTCGAATCTCATGGCCTGCGGGCCTGCTCACCGCGACCCTCGACGAGACCCCGACCAGCAAGGCGCTGGCCGCGGCCCTGCCCATCTCCGCCTCCGCGCACACCTGGGGCGAGGAGGTCTACTTCGACACGGGCGTCTCCGTGGCCCTGGAATCGGACGCCCGGCAGGTCGTGGAGCCCGGCACGGTCGCCTTCTGGACGGAAGGCGACGCCCTCGCGCTGCCCTACGGCCCCACGCCCATCTCGCGCGGAAGCGAGAGCCGCCTGGCGAGCCCCTGCAACGTGCTCGGCTCGTTCGACGGCGACCCCCGCCTCCTGGCCACCGTCCGCGACGGCGACCCCATCCGCGTGGAACTGGTCTGAGGACCACAGCTCCGTTACGGATCTACATCTCCTTGAAGAACGCCTCCGCCGTGTGCAGGAAGAGGTCGTTCGCCTCGGTCTCACCGATCGTGACCCGCAGGCCCTCGCCCGCGAAGGGCCGGACCACCACACCGGCCTTCTCGCAGGCCGCCGCGAACTCGGCGGTCCGCTCCCCCAGCCGCATCCACACGAAGTTGGCCTGGGTGTCCGGGACCGTCCAGCCCTGGGCGAGCAGCGTCTCGTGCACCCGGTTGCGCTCACACACGAGCGCCCCGACCCGGCCCATCAGCTCGTCCTCCGCACGCAGCGAGGCGACCGCCGCGTCCTGCGCCAGCTGGCTGACGCCGAAGGGCACCGCCGTCTTGCGCAGCGCCGCCGCGACGGGCTCGTGGGCCACGGCGAAACCGACGCGCAGGCCGGCCAGGCCGTACGCCTTGGAGAAGGTGCGCAGCACGGCGACGTTGGGGCGGTCACGGTAGAGCTCGATGCCGTCCGGCACGTCGGTGTCGCGGACGAACTCGCGGTACGCCTCGTCCAGCACGACCAGGATGTCCGAGGGCACCCGGTCCAGGAACCGCTCCAGCTCGGCACGGCGCACCGCGGTGCCGGTGGGGTTGTTGGGGTTGCAGACGAAGATCAGCCGCGTCCGGTCGGTGATCGCGGCGGCCATCGCGTCCAGGTCGTGGACGTCCCCGTCGGTCAGCGGCACCCGCACCGACGTCGCACCCGAGATCTGCGTGATGATCGGGTACGCCTCGAAGGACCGCCACGCGTAGATGACCTCGTCACCCGGGCCGGCCGTCGACTGGATCAGCGACTGGGCCACGCCCACCGAACCGGTGCCGGTGGCGATGTGCTCGGCCGGGACGCCGAAGCGTTCCGCCAGCTCGTTGACCAGGCCGGTGCAGGCCATGTCCGGGTATCGGTTGAAACGGCCCGCGGCCGCGACCGCCGTCTCCAGGACCCCCGGCAGCGGCGGGTAGGGGTTCTCGTTCGAGGACAGCTTGAAAGCGACGGCCCCGCCCTCCGCGGCGGGCTTGCCGGGCTTGTAGGTGGGGATGCCGTCCAGCTCGGCGCGCAGCTTCGGGCTCTTCTCGCTCACCGCAGGTCCTCCTCGACCGTCCCGTCGGCGTCTCCTCCGACTCAATACTGCTCACCTTATGAGGATTCCGCCGATCCGAGAATGGCGGGCGCCAGGAACACAGGGGGAGCGCGCGCATATATGCGCGCGCCGGTGGCCTGCGCCGTGGCGCGCGTCCCTCGTGCAGGTGAGTTGCGACCGGCCCAGGGCCGGGGCGTTTTGGCATGCTCGTACCCGCCGACAGGCCGCACCCGTGGCTCAGGCCCTCAAATTCCTTCAATTCCAAGGTCATTGGGGGTGGCGAACCAAGCAGAATCGTGCCTGTCAACCCGTGCATATGCACCTGAAGCACCCACCCCTCCGAGCCCTACTATCGGCTCGCCATGACAGCAGCAGGGAAGCATCACGTGAACCGGGCCGAGACCACCCGGCGGGTCGGCGGCCGACAGGGGCGCGCCGGCATCAGGGACGTGGCCGCCGCCGCGGGCGTCTCCATCACCACCGTCTCCGACGCGCTCAATGGCAAAGGGCGGCTGCCGGACGCCACCCGCCGCCACGTCCGCGAGGTGGCCGACCGGCTGGGGTACCGCCCCTCCGCCGCCGCCCGCACCCTCCGTACGGGGAAGTCGGGCCTCATCGGCCTGACCGTGACGACGTACGGGGATGAACCTTTCACCTTCACCGAGTTCGCCTACTTCGCCGAGATGGCACGGGCCGCCACCTCCGCCGCGCTCGCCCGCGGCTACGCCCTCGTCATCCTCCCGGCCACCTCGCGGCACGACGTCTGGTCCAACGTTGCTCTCGACGGGACCGTCGTCATCGACCCCTCCGACCACGACCCCGTCGTCAGCGAGCTCGTCCGCCAGGGCCTGCCCGTGGTGTCCGACGGCCGGCCCGCAGGCACCCTCCCCGTCACCGCCTGGGTCGACAACGACCACGAAGCCGCCGTACTGGGCCTGCTCGACCACCTCGCCGCCGCCGGCGCCCGCCGTATCGGGCTGCTGACCGGCACCACCACCGACACCTACACCCGGCTCTCCACCACCGCCTACCTCAGCTGGTGCGAACGCGTCGGCCAGGACCCCGTCTACGAGTCCTACCCCGCCCACGACCCCTGCGCCGGCGCGGTCGCCGCCGACCGGCTCCTCGCCCGGCCCGACCGCCCCGACGCCGTCTACGGGCTCTTCGACCCGAACGGCACCGACCTCCTCGCCGCCGCCCGCCGCTACGGGCTGCGGGTCCCCGAGGACCTGCTCCTCGTGTGCTGCAGCGAGTCCACCGTCTACGCGAACACCGAGCCGCCGATCACCACGCTCTCCCTCAAGCCGCGCCGCATCGGAACCGCCGTGGTGCAGCTGCTGATCGACGCGATCGAGGGGGTGGACACGGGCCGCACGGTCGAACAGGTCGTCCCGACCGAGCTGATCATCCGTACGTCCTCACAGCGCAGAACCCCCCGGACCACCGTCAGCCCGCCCCGCTCACCCTCCCAGGACTGACCGCCGGAACGCCGTACCGGCGGGGCCGAGAGCCCCGTCGGGGATTTCAACAATGCCCATATCGGGCCGAAACGGCAGGAAGGTTTGGTTCCGCCCAGGATTCACCACCCCTGGTGCGTCACAGAGCGCGAGCCGCATTCCTATGATGGGCGCACGACATCACGGACCCTCCACCTCGGAGGTGAGCAGGGTCCGCAGGTGTACGGCAGCGCGACGGTGGTGGAGGGGTCGATGACTCAGGGGGCCGGTCAGGGACCCGCGATGCGGACGGACACGCTGCGGGACTTCCGGGTGCCGGTCGGCGAACCCGCCCCGCACGACGCGTCCGCCGGCCTGTCCGGCGAGACGCCCGTGTACGGCGAGTACCCCGCGTACTACGCGCCGGAGGCCGTCCCGCAGCAGCGCGCGGCCGCCGAGACCGCCGAGTTCCCCGCCGCCGGCTCCGAGGACGACCTGGACGGCTACACGCCGACCCAGCGTGACCTGCCGGTCATCGGGCGCGCCGCCACGGGCGGCCCCGGGGACACCGTCCAGGTCCAGTACGTCCCGCAGGAGGCCCCGGCCGCCGGTCCCGGCCCCCTCTACGTGGTGGGCGACGTACACGGCTACCTCGACGAGCTCATCCACGAACTCCAGGCCCAGAACCTCATCGACGCCGACTGCCACTGGTCCGCCGGCAACGCCCGGATCTGGTTCCTCGGCGACTTCACCGACCGCGGGCCCGACGGCATCGGCGTCATCGACCTCGTCATGCGGCTGTCCGCCGAGGCGGCCGCCGCCGGGGGCTACTGCAAGGCCCTCATGGGCAACCACGAGCTGCTCCTCCTCGGCGCCAAGCGGTTCGGGGACACCCCCGTGAACTCCGGCGCCGGCACCGCCACCTTCCAGGCCGCCTGGCTGCTCAACGGCGGCCAGCGCGCCGACATGGAGCGCCTGGAGGACGTCCACCTGCAGTGGATGTCCCGGCTGGACGCGGCCACCCTGGCGGACGGGCACCTGCTGCTGCACTCCGACACCACCGCGTACCTGGACTACGGCGACTCCATCGAGGACGTCAACGACACCATCCACGAACTCATCAACCGCAACGACGCCGACACCACCTGGGACCTGTTCCGCAAGTTCACCAAGCGCTTCGCCTTCCGCGACGAGGAGACGGGCCCGCAGGCCGTCCGCCAACTGCTGACCACCTACGGCGGCAACCGCATCGTCCACGGCCACAGCCCCATCCCGTACCTGCTCGGCGAGGTGGGCACCGAGGACGGCGACGAGGCGCACGGACCGGAGGCCGTCGACGGACCGCACGTATATGCGGACGGGCTGGCCATCGCGATGGACGGCGGCGTGACGATGGCGGGCAAACTGCTGGTCCAACAACTGCCGCTGCGCGACTGAGCGTTCACTGAGCGGGGTATTTCCCGAAAGTCCCTGTCACCCCATGGCCGGGGCGCTCTACCATCGCCCTGTCCGTAGCAGGCTCTCCTCCGTTTTCAGCCGGCGCCCGGTTCTCCGCAGGCGTACCGGCTCGTACGGAGCATCGGGGGATGCACATGACCAGCGGTCCGCACCTGCTCACCGAAGACCGGCCCGAGTTCGACCGCCTCCTGGACGAGGCATTGCGCGCAGCGGACGAACGGCCCGAGCTCGCCTCACTCGGCGAACGGCTCAACGCCGAACAACTGCGCACCATGGCGCTGAGCGCCATCGCACTGCTGACGGCCGCGGCGGCCGCCGAGTACGCCCACTACGTGAAGGTCCGGGAGGAACTGCGCGACGAGGCCCTGGCAGGCCGGGGGAACACCGATGAAAGCCCCGTCGAGGACGGTGACGGCCAAGGCGAGGGCGGCGGCGCGGGCGTGAGCGCCGTGGTGGCCGTTCTCGCACCGGTCCTGGCGGGCACCGCCATGCTGATCTTCCTGCTGGTGGGTTACAGCCTGAAGGCGATCGATCCCGAACCGGCTTTCGCCCGGACGATGTTGACGGCGGGCTGGCTCTTCGGCGGGCTCACCGTGGTCGCGCTGCTCTTCGCGGTGATTTCGCTGCTGGTGGCCGCCCTGCGCAACAGCTCCACGGAGGTGGCCGCGCAGGAGAGCGTCCCGATACCCGACGAACTCGCGCGGGCCCGGGAGGCATGGCGCAACGCGTTGCTGGAGCGGGGCATCATGCCGTTCCTGCGTGACGCGCTGGCCGATCCGGCCGCCGGGACGGGCTATCCGGTGCCCCACACGCCGGGGGCCGGGCGCATCCCCCATCTGGGATACACCCGGCCCGACTTCACCAGCCCGTCCGAGGGTACGCACTGCCCGCGGCCCGGCTACTCCAGCCCGGACTTCACAAGCCCGGACTTCGGCGGCCCGGAGCACCGGCCCGAGTGATCTCCTTCTTCACGCGAGACCACGTTTCACGTGAAACATCGGCCGCCTCGGCTCAGCGGACGGCGTCCCGCGACTCCCCCCATGAGGTCGCGGGACGGTCCGTCCGGCTGGTTCAGTCCGCCAGCGGCAGGTAGACGCGGTTGCCCGAGGCGGCGAACTCGGCGGACTTCTCCGCCATGCCCGCCTCGATCTCGTCGGCCTTCAGATCTCCGCCGTGCTCACGGCGGATGTCCTGGGAGATCTTCATCGAGCAGAACTTCGGGCCGCACATGGAGCAGAAGTGCGCGGTCTTGGCCGGCTCGGCCGGCAGCGTCTCGTCGTGGAACTCGCGCGCCGTGTCCGGGTCGAGGGCCAGGTTGAACTGGTCCTCCCAGCGGAACTCGAACCGTGCGTCCGACAGGGCGTCGTCCCACTCCTGGGCACCGGGGTGGCCCTTGGCCAGGTCCGCCGCGTGGGCCGCGATCTTGTACGTGATGACACCGGTCTTGACGTCGTCGCGGTTGGGCAGGCCCAGGTGCTCCTTGGGCGTCACGTAGCAGAGCATGGCGGTGCCCCACCAGGCGATCATCGCGGCGCCGATGCCGGAGGTGATGTGGTCGTACGCGGGCGCGACGTCCGTCGTGAGCGGGCCGAGCGTGTAGAACGGCGCCTCCTCGCAGATCTCCTGCTGGAGGTCGATGTTCTCCTTGATCTTGTGCATCGGGACATGGCCCGGGCCCTCGATCATCGTCTGCACGTTGTGCCGCTTGGCGATCGTGTTGAGCTCGCCCAGCGTCTTGAGCTCCGCGAACTGCGCCGCGTCATTGGCGTCCGCGATGGAGCCGGGGCGCAGGCCGTCACCGAGCGAGTAGGTGACGTCGTACGCCGCGAGGATCTCGCAGAGCTCCTCGAAGTTCGTGTAGAGGAAGTTCTCCTTGTGGTGCGCCAGGCACCAGGCCGCCATGATCGAACCGCCGCGCGAGACGATGCCGGTCTTGCGGCGGGCCGTCAGCGGCACGTACGGCAGCAGCACGCCGGCGTGGACCGTCATGTAGTCGACGCCCTGCTCGGCCTGCTCGATGACGGTGTCCTTGTAGATCTCCCAGGTCAGCTCCTCGGCGCGGCCGTCGACCTTCTCCAGAGCCTGGTAGAGCGGCACGGTGCCGATCGGGACGGGGGAGTTGCGCAGGACCCACTCGCGGGTGGTGTGGATGTTGCGGCCGGTCGAGAGGTCCATGACCGTGTCCGCGCCCCACTTGGTGGCCCAGGTCATCTTGTCGACCTCCTCCTCGATGGAGGAAGTGACGGCGGAGTTGCCGATGTTGGCGTTGACCTTCACCAGGAACCGCTTGCCGATGATCATCGGCTCGATCTCCGGGTGGTTCACGTTGGCCGGGAGCACCGCGCGGCCCGCGGCGATCTCCTCGCGGACGACCTCGGGGGAGACGTTCTCGCGGAGGGCGACGTACTCCATCTCCGGGGTGATCTCGCCCCGGCGGGCGTACGCGAGCTGCGTGACGGCCTGCCCGCCACGGCCCCGGCGCGGCAGGCGCGGGCGGCCGGGGAAGACGGCGTCGAGGTTCTTGAGGCCGCCACGGGGCGAGGTGTGCTTGATGCCGTCGTCCTCGGGGCGCACGGGGCGGCCCGCGTACTCCTCGGTGTCGCCCCGGCCGATGATCCAGTTCTCGCGCAGCGGCGGCAGGCCGCGGCGGACGTCGGTCTCGATCTGCGGGTCGGTGTACGGACCGGACGTGTCGTAGAGCGTGACGTCCTTGCCGTTGGTGAGGTGGACCTGGCGGACCGGCACCCGGATGTCCGGGCGGGAACCCGCCAGGTATCCCTTGTGCCAGCCGGGCTGGCGCTCGGTCTGGCCGTCGGCGTCCTGGCCGTCGGCAGGCGTGCGTGCATCCTGAATGGTCATGAGACCTGATCTCCCTACGCCGGCATTACCCGGTAACAGGTTCGGCGGTCGACGCAGCCTCCTCCCGTACGCAATCTCCTGCGCGTACGGTGATCAGCGCCCTCTCAGCCCGGTGCTCCGAGCTCCCGCGTTGTGCAAAGTAGCCCCCACGCTAGCGTCATCTGTGGCGTGCTGAACAGTGGGCCCCCTCATCTGTTGCGATGATCTGCCAGTGACGACCTTGCCGCAGCCCCCCGACGAACTTGCTGAGAGCCCCGGACATGGGCACGGACATGGCCACGGGCACGGACACGGACATGGACATGGCCACGGGCCGGCCGCCCCGGTGTCCAAGCACCTGCGCAAGGTGATCGCCGCCGTGCTGATCCCCTTCGCCGCCGCCGTCTTCGTCGGCATGGTGGTGCTGTGGCCCGGAGGCGCCCCCGCCCACGAGCGCACCGGAGTGGGCTTCGACCGCCAGACCCAGCAGGGCAAGGTGGTCGCCGTCGCCGACGTCGACTGCAAGTCGGTGAACGCCTCGCAGGTACCGCCCGCCGGGGCCGCCCCGGAGGGGCGTGAGGCACCGTCCCCGAAGGCCGGTGCGTGCAAGCGGGCCACCGTCGAGGTGGGCACCGGTCCGGAGAAGGGCCGGGTCTTCTTCGAGATCGTCCAGCCCGGTGCGCCACGGCAGTTGGCGAAGGGGCAGGAGGTGGTGGTCGCCTTCGCGCCGGACGCGCCGCGCGACCTCCAGTACTCCGTGATCGACCTGAACCGGAAGTTCCCGATGGCCCTGCTCGCAGGCATCTTCGCCGTCGCGGTGGTCGTCGTCGGCCGGATGCGGGGACTGTTCGCGCTCGTCGCGCTCGTGGTCAGTTTCGGGGTGCTGACCCTCTTCATCCTCCCGGCCATCCTGCAGGGGTCCAACCCCCTGGTCGTGGCGGTGGTCGGAGCCAGCGCGATCATGCTGATCGCCCTCTACATGTGCCACGGGCTCACCGCCCGCACGTCGGTCGCGGTCCTCGGCACCCTGGTCTCACTGCTGCTGATCGGGCTGCTGGGCTCGCTGTTCATCGACTGGGCGTTCCTGAGCGGGAACACCGACGACAACACCGGGCTGATCCACGGGCTCTACCCGGACATCGACATGAGCGGACTGCTGCTCGCGGGCGTGATCATCGGTTCGCTGGGTGTCCTCGACGACGTGACCGTCACCCAGACCTCCGCCGTCTGGGAACTCCACCAGGCAGACCCGCGGATGGGCTCGCGTGCCCTCTACCGGGCGGCCATCAGGATCGGTCGCGACCACATCGCCTCCGTGGTCAACACCCTCGTGCTGGCCTATGCGGGTGCGGCGCTGCCGCTGCTGCTGCTGTTCTCCATCGCCAACAGCAGCATGGGCACCGTGGCCAACAGCGAGCTGGTGGCGGAGGAAATCGTCCGGACGCTCGTGGGCTCGATCGGACTCGTCGCCTCGGTCCCCGTGACCACGGCGCTGGCCGCCCTGGTCGTGTCCGCGGACCGCCCCGGCCCCGCCCTCGGCGACCCCGCCCAGAGCACGGCGCCGGCCCGCGGCGGCCGGGGCCGGCGACGCAAGCGCTGAAGGATGCGGGACCGGCCGCAGGGAGCGGCGGCCGTCAGCCCGCGCTCTGCTCGTTCTGCTGCTGGGCCTCGGCGAGGATCCTGGCGAGTTCCTCGTCGAGGGTCTCCTCGAAGTCGCCGAGACTGCGCTCCTGACCGAGGGGCACGATCCGGTCGGTGCGGTCGAGGAACGCGACGAGCGGAGCCGCGCCGGCCCGGAACAGGGCCCGGTCGCCGCCGACCTGAAGGCGGATGTGGACGTCGGAGAGTTCCCCCGGTTCGGTGGGGGCGATGTGCACATCGCCGTCGCCGCACGCCCCGTTGATGCCGTCGAGCAGCAGCTCCCGGCCGAACGCCCAGGTCACGGGGGCGTCTCCGGGGAGGTGGAAGGTCAGGCGCACGGCGTAGGGGTCCCGGGCTTCGTACCCGAGCTCCACGGGGATCCGGAACGCGAGCTCCTCGGAAACGAGGAAACTCATCATGACCTCTGCCTGTACCGACTCGCGCATTGCCTACTCCGCTGTAGTGGAAGTGGCCAGGAATGATCCCCCAAGGCCCTCTTGACAAGGGTGGTGGAAGCGCCAGCAGATCACAAGGAGTGAGTTTTCAGATACTGATAGAGAACGAGAGGGTGCTCAACAGCGCGCCTACTTCACTCCGTAGCCGATCGACTACACAGAGCAAACGCGACTCCTGCTGGACAGGGAGAGAAATGGCCATGGTCGCCGCGGTGTCGCCGGCGGTGATCGGGATGGCCGCGCACACCGTACCCAGGGCGTACTCCTGACGCTCGGTCACCGGCTGCATCCGCCCCAGGGAGCCGATCCGCTCCTCCAGCGTGCGCATGTCCCGCACGGTGTACGGCGTGATGCCCTCGACGGGGTGACGGTCGTAGTAGTCCCTGCGCGTCTTCTCGTCCAGCTGTCCGAGCAGACACTGGCCGATGGCGTGCGCGTGCGCCGTGGCGCGGAAATCGGCCCACTCCTCGCACGCCGGGTTCGCCGGGGTGTCCGAGACACCCACGACCTCGATCTCACCCTCGCGGTAGACCGCGAAATAGACAGGGGCCCCGACCACGTCCCGGAAGTGGGCGAGCGAGTCGAGGATCATGCTGCGACGTTTCTGCTGAAGTCCCCCGTGCCCCAGCCGCGCGGCCGCTTCGCCGAGTACGAACACCCCTTCTTCCCGCCGCAGATAGCCCTCGTGGGTCAGCGTGCGCAGCAGGTGGTACGCGGTGGGGAGCGGGAGCCCGGCCTCGCGCGCCAGCTGTTTCGCCGGGGCTCCCCCGCTATGGGCCGCCGCCGCTTCCAGCAGCCGCAGCGCCCTCTGCACCGAACCGATCAGCGTCGGCACACCGGCATTGTGAACCGGAGACAAAGCTCACCCCCTGGCGTGGCGGCGGGCCCGGGGGCCCCGCCGGCGCCCAGGGAACGGCACGGAATGCCAGCCTATCCACCGATTGCCACAGGATGAGGCGTTTGGCGGGTCAGGTTCGCCCACCTGGCCCAATGGCCGTGCCCGCGGGGCTCGGCGGCCTACCAGCCGTCGGAGGAGCTCTTGGCCCCGCTGCCCGTGAACTTCTTGACGACGAAGACGAGTCCGCCGACCAGGGCCGCAAACAGCAGCAGCTTGAAGGCCAGTCCGATCAGCGTGCCGATGACCGAGATGATGAGGCCGCCGAAGACGAAGACGGCCAGCAGCGGAACGGCGACCCACTTGACCCACCACGGCGTGCCCGCGAACATCGCTCGGATCCCGTCCATGTCCTTACCTCTTCCTCATCCTGCCGGTGTCCCTGGCCTGCTTTCCTGGTGTCGAGCTTAGGAGCCGCGAGCACCAGCCGGGGGCCCGTGAGCCCCCGGAACCCCCTGACCCGACCCCTAGGGGGATCAGGGGGACGACCCTCAGGCTTCCGGCGGGGAGAAGACCACCATCACCTTCAACGGCTCGGTGATGTGGTGGAACTTGTGCGGCACGCCCGCCGGGACGTAGACCACGCTGCCGTTGGCGACGGCCGTCGTCTCCTCGCCGACGGTGATCGAGGCGCGGCCGCTCACCACGAAATACACCTCGTCCTGCCGGTGCGGCTGTTGCGGGTCGCTCTGCCCGGCGTCGAGCGAGTAGAGCCCGACCGACATGTTCCGCTCACGCAGGAACTGCAGGTAGGCGCCGTCGTTGGCGGCGCGCTCCGCTTCGAGCTCGTCCAGCCGGAAAGCTTTCATGTGCGTTGTGCCCCTTGCCCTAGCGCAGTGGTGCCGGGGATCCGCTGATCTACCGATGCCCGGCCCGGATGTTCTCTGCCACGATCAGACACATGACGAATTTCGTAGTCAAGACGCTCGCCAACGCGGGGGCCCTGGCCGTCGCCATCTGGCTGCTCGAGGGCATCACCCTCGACGACGGCAGCACCCTGGGCCGCCGCACCCTGACGCTGATTCTGGTCGCGCTCGTCTTCGGCCTGGTGAACCTGATCGTCAAGCCGGTGGTGCAGCTGCTGTCGTTCCCGCTCTTCATCCTCACCCTGGGCCTGTTCACCCTCGTCGTGAACGCCCTGATGCTCCTGCTGACCTCCTGGCTGGCCAGGCAGGTCGACCTCAGCTTCCATGTCGACGGCTTCTGGACCGCCGTCCTCGGTGGCCTGATCATCTCCGTCGTCTCCTGGGCCCTGAACCTGGCCCTGCCGGACAAGGACTGAGCGAGCCGCGCCGCCCCGAAGGAGCACACGCCATGACCGAAGACCGCGTGACCGGAAGATCCCCGTACGGCGAGGGGACCCGGGCCGTACGCGCCGGACTGCCCGAACCCGTCAAGAACGAGCCCCCGCTGCCCGGGCCCGTCTTCGCCGCCCACTTCCACCTCCCGGGCGATGTGGCCGGACCGTACACCTACGGCCGGGACACCAACCCCACCTGGACCCTGCTGGAACGGGCGATCGGCGAACTGGAGGCCCCGGGCCGGACGGACGTGGACACGGTCGTCTTCGCGTCCGGCATGGCCGCGGTCTGCGCCGTCCTCCTCTCCCAGGCCCGGGCGGGGGACACCGTCGTCCTGCCCGACGACGGCTACCAGGCGCTGCCCCTGGTCCGGGAGCAGCTGGAGGCGTACGGGGTCCACGTGCGCACCGCGCCGACCGGCGGGGACGCACAGCTGACGGCCCTCGACGGGGCGCGGCTGCTGTGGATCGAGACCCCCTCCAACCCCGGTCTCGACGTGTGCGACGTACGCCGCCTCGTGGCCGCCGCGCGGACGGCCGGCACGCTGGTCGCCGTGGACAACACCCTGGCCACCCCGCTCGGGCAGCGCCCGCTGGAACTGGGTGCGGACTTCTCCGTGGCCAGCGGCACCAAGGGGCTCACCGGCCACGGAGACCTGCTGCTCGGGTACGTCGTCTGCCGCGACCCGGAGCTCGCCGCGGGCATCCGCCGCTGGCGCAAGATCGTCGGCGCCGTTCCGGGGCCCATGGAGGCATGGCTGGCCCATCGCTCCCTGGCCACCATCCAGCTGCGGGCCGAACGCCAGTGGGCGAACGCCCTGGCCGTCGCCGAGGCGCTGGCCGAGCGCACCGAGGTGAGCGGGCTGCGCTACCCGGGCCTCCCCTCGGACCCCTCCCACAAGACGGCGGTCCGGCAGATGAGCGGCTTCGGATCGGTGGTCTCCTTCACCCTGCCGGACCGGGCACACGCGGAACGCTTCATGTCCGCCCTGCACCTGGTGGAGGACGCCACGAGCTTCGGCGGAGTGCGCTCCACCGCGGAACGGCGCGGACGCTGGGGCGGCGACGCCGTGCCGGAGGGCTTCATCCGCTTCTCCGCCGGCGTGGAGGACCCCGGAGACCTGGTGGCGGATGTGCTGCGGGCCTTGGACCAAGCGGGGTCCGGGGCCTGAACGCCTGGGAAAAAGCGGTCCGAGCCTCCCCCCTGGTGGCTCGGACCGCCTGGGTTCCCTGCCCGCAAGAACCACATCGACAAGGCTAGTTGACTCTGCGTCAGAGTCCAATCACGGTAACGACAGGAACCTATCGGCATATTTATAGTTGAAGGCCCCCACCGAGAGGGGCCGCCATGGACCTGGCCCTGCTGCGCACCTTCGTCGCCGTGCACCGGGCCGGCTCGTTCACCCGGGCCGCCACGCTCCTCGGGCTGTCCCAGCCCGCGGTCACCTCCCAGATCCGCACCCTGGAGCGCCAGCTCGGCCGTCCCCTGTTCCACCGTCGTGCCCGTGGTGTCACGCCCACCGCCGTGGGTGACGAACTGGCGCACAAGGCGGCCCCGCACCTGGACGCCCTGCTGCGGATCGCCGAGACCGAGCGGCAGACCGCCGGAGCCCTGCGCACCCTGCACCTCGCGGGACCTCCCGAGTTCCTGACCCTGCGGGTGCTGCCCGCCCTGGCACCCCTGGTCGGCCACGGCCAGACGCTGCGCACGGTCCTGGCAGCCGACTCGGAGGAGAACCTCGCCGGGCTCGCCGCCGGCCAGCACGACCTGGTCGTCACCACCGCCCGGCCGCGCGGCGGCCCCTTCACGGCCGGGGCCCTCTGCGACGAGGAGCAGGTGCTGGTCGCCGCGCCCTACTGGGCCGCTCTCGTCGATCCGGAGGAGCTGCTGGCCAAGGGGGCCGAGGCCCTCGACGGGATCCCGGTGGTCGAGGTCCACGAGAGCCTGCCGCTGGTCACCCGTTACTGGGCGGCCGTGTTCGACTCCCTGCCCGGCTCCGCTTCCGCCACGGTCGTCGCCCCTGACCTGCGGGCCGTGCTGGAGTGCGTCCGGGCCGGCGCCGGACTCGCCGTCCTGCCCCGCTACCTGTGCCAGGACGCCCTCGACCACGGCTGGGTCGTGGCCCTGCTGGAGCCCGACGTACCGCCGCTGCGCACCTGGTTCCTCGTGGTACGGACCGGCAGTCTGGCCCTCGCCCACCTGGCCCGCGCCCACGACCGCCTGCTGCGCGCGGCCGCGCACTGGTGAGCGGCTCGGGTTTCGGACGACGGCGCGTTTCAGAGGGGCGGGCGTGGGCCACTCTTCTCCCATGACCGAACGTCCCGTGGTCAAACGCACCGCCCGCGCGATCCTGCTCGACGGTGACGACCTGATCCTCATCAAACGCACCAAGCCAGGCGTCGATCCGTACTGGCTCACCCCGGGCGGCGGCGTGGAACCCTCCGACGCCACCGTCGTGGACGCCCTCCACAGAGAACTCGACGAGGAGCTGGGCGCGAAGATCACCGACGTGGTGCCCTGTTTCGTCGACACCGTCGAGCACATCGGCGCCGGCGGAGTGACCGGGGTGAAGGTGCAGCACTTCTTCGTCTGCCACCTCGCATCCATGGACCCCGACCGGCGGCACGGCCCCGAGGTCGACGACCCCCAGGGCGAGTACGAGATCGTCCGCGTGCCCTTCAGCCGCGTCGGCATCGCCGCCGTCCATCTCGTCCCGCTCTCGCTGCGCCACTACCTGGACGGCAACATCGAGGGGGTGCGCGCCATGCACGCCCCCGACCTGGGCTGAGCACGCCGGCCGGCTGGCGGGCCCGCGCCGGTCTTCAGCCGGCCACGCCCGCCAGCTCCTCCAGCGCGTCGTAGCGGATGCGCTCGCCGGGGATCCCGATGCGCTTCAGCGCGTCCACACCGCTGCGGATCATCGCGGGCGGCCCGGAGATGAAGGCGTCGTACGAGCTCCAGGGCCCGTGCTCCCCGACCGCGTGCGGCAGCTGGCCCGCCATTCCCTCTCCGACCACCGGGCGGACCGACAGCCACGGGTGGGAGCGCTGCAAGCCCAGCAGGGTGTCCTTGTCGTAGAGGTCGTCGTCCCTGCGCGCCCCGAAGAAGACCTCCACTCGACGGCGAGCCCCGTGCTCGGCCACGTCCTCGATCAGTGCCTTGATCGGGGCGATACCGGTCCCGCCTCCCAGGCACAGCATCCCGTTGTCGGTGCTGTGGTCCACCACCATCGACCCGGCCGGGGGGCCCAGCCGCAGGACATCGCCCGGGCGGGCCTTCCGCACCAGGGCGTTGGAGACCCAGCCGGCCGGTACGGCCTTCACGTGGAAGGACAGCAGGCCGTCGGCGCGCGGCGCCGAGGCGAAGGAGTAGTGCCGCCACACCCGTGGCCACCACGGGGTCTCCAGGGTCGTGTACTGGCCCGCGAGGAACGGGTACGGCTGGTCGGTGCGCACGGTCAGGACCGCGATGTCCGAGGTGCGCAGCTCGTGCGCGACGACCTCCGCCTGCCACCACGCGGGGGCCTTCAGCTCGTCCTCCGCCGCCGCGTCGATCATGGTCTGTGAGATCACGGTGTAGGCGCGTACCCAGGCGGCCTCCGCCTCCGGTCCCCAGGTGGACTCCGCGTACCGGGCCAGAGCTCCGAGCAGCGCCTCCCCGACCGCGGGGTAGTGCGTGGGCATGGTGCCGTATTTGCGGTGCCCCGTGCCGAGCCGGCGCAGATAGGGGGTGAGGACCGCCGGGTCGTCGATGTGCTCGGCCGCCGTGAGCAGGGCCTTCAGCAGCCGGTCCCGCTGGACGTCCATGGCCGCGGGGAACAGCTCCCGCACTTCGGGGTGCCCGGTGAAGAACAGCGCGTAGAAGTAGGAGGTCACCTTGTCGGCGACGGGCTCGACCTCGGCCAGGGTCCGGCGGATGAGGACGGCGTCGGGGGAGGGTCCGGCCCCACCGCCCCCGGAAGGTATCCAGCCCGTCGGTCTCGCCGATCTGGTGGGCGGAAGGTCCATGCGGTGCCTCGCTTCGAACATCTCGGTCGGGTCTCACACGCCACGGCCTTTATCCGTGGTTCCGGGTTCCACAGCGTGCCAGTCGAACGAGCGCGCTGTGGGGGAATGGGGAAAAGCCGGGCATCGAACCCACGATCCCCCTAAGATGCTCCGACTCCCGGGCGCACCTCCCCACGTGCTGGTATGCCCCAAGGTCACGGACCCAAAAGCTGGTACGCCTCCCGAAGATCACGGCCCTCGTAGACATGAGTGGCCCGCTCCACGAGGTACGGCCGTGCGTTCACCGCCACCGACCGGGGGAGGGCACCGAAAAGGACCGCGTCGGTCATCGAGTCCCCGTACGCCACACAGTCGGCCCGGGTCACCCCGAACCGCTCGCAGAGGCGGTCCGCGACCGTCAGCTTGCCCTCCGGGGTCAGGATCCCCGCCACGTCGACGGGCCGGGTGAAGGGCACCTCGGGGAAGACCGAGCCGTGCGCCGCATGGGCGCCCCACTCCAGCAGGAGCTCGACGAAGAAGGACGGGGACAGAGAAATCACCGCGCAGTAGTCCCCGCGCTCGCTGATCTCCTGCCAGACGTCGCGGATGCCAGCCAGCCAGGGGGCTCCGTCGAAGGCCGCCCGTACGTGCAGGGGTGTCAGGTCGGCCCACATCTCGCGCACCGCCTGCGAGAAGTCCTGAGGGCCGATCTCCTTGGCGCCGAAAGCCCGTTCCAGCTCCGCGATCTCGGCCTCCAGTCCGAGCTGCCGGGAGATTTCGACCGGAGCGGCGGAGCCGTACATCAGGGTGCCATCGAGATCGAACAGGTGCAGCAGCGTCATAGCGGTGGAGGCTAGCCGCTGCGCTCGGCGCGGGGGGCCGTGTTTCACGTGAAACACGGCGTGAAGTGCCGGTGTTTCACGTGAAACGTCGCCAGGTTTCACGTGAAACACCGGCGGGGTCCCTCCGGAAGGTCGACCGGCCGGATATCGGAATCCCCTGGACGCCCGGCGAGCCGATGATCCACTCTGGGCCGGTGACACCACCACTGCTCACCGATCTGCCGATCCGCGCCCTCACCCCGGGCGACCTCCGCCACTGCGCCGATCTGTCCCAGGACCGCGGCTGGCCGCGGGAGGACCACAAGTGGGGGCTACTCCTCACCGCGGGAACCGGGTACGGCATCGACGCGCCCGACGGACGGGGCCTCGCCGCGGCCTGCGTCGTGACCACCTATGGGGACAGCCGGGCCACACCGGATCTCGCCGCCATCGGGATGGTCCTCGTCGCCGAGCGGTTCGCCCGCCAGGGCCTGGGCCGCCGCCTCATGAGGTACATCTGCGACGAGGTCCTGGCCGGTGTACCGCTCACCCTGCACGCCACTCCGTACGGGCGCCCGCTCTACGAAGAGCTCGGCTTCGCCACCACGGGCCGGGCGGAGATGCTCCGCGGCGCCTTCCGCCCTGATCCCGACCTGACGGGATCCAACGCCATCCCGGTCCGGCCGGCCACCGCCGAGGACCTCCCCGCGATCATCCGGCTGGACACCGAGGTGTTCGGCACCGACCGGACCCACATGATCACGCGCCTGCCGGCCTTCACGGACCGCCTCCTCGTCGCCGAGGACGGCTCCGGCGCGCTCATCGGCTACGCCGCCGTCTGGCCCAACATGGACACCCATGTCGTCGGCCCCCTGATCGCCCGGGACACCGCAACCGCGCAGGCGCTGGTGTCGGTCCTGGCCTCGACCACCGAGCGGCCCCTGCGCACGGACGTCGACGTACGCCACGAGGAACTCATCTCCTGGCTCAAGGATCGCGGCCTGGAATCCCTGGCCTTCAACGCGGTCATGACCCGGGACATCCCCGGCCTGCCCGGTGACTGGACCCGCCGCTGGGCCCCGCTCACCGTCGCCGCCGGCTGACGGGAGGAGATCCGACCCTGACCGAGATCCCCGGGCAGGGGTGCAGCTCACCTCGGACGTGACCCGCACCGATGCCCACCGCTGCCACGAGCGCCCCGGTTTCGCCCCTTCCCGTGTCGGGTTCAAGCTCCAGCTCTGACCGGGCCGGAGGCCGACGGGGAAGGTCAGCCGATGCCGCGCCAGCCCTGCGGGTCCACCCCTCCGGGCACCGGGGCCTGCGGGTCGTAGGGCTCGCGCGTGAAGACGAACGAGGCCAGGTCGAGGTGGCTGAGAGAGCCGTCCTCCCGCCGTACGGCCCTCAGGGTCTCGCCGGCGTAGTAGCCCGTCAGGCCCGTCCACGTGCCGTCGGGCGCCGCGCGGAACCGGGCCGACCGTCCCGTCACGCCCACCGGGCCCAGTTCCAGCACACCGTCGGACTTCAACCGCAGGGAGTGCGCGGCGGTGCCCCAGTACCAGACGCCGCAGAGCTCCAGCGGAACCTGGTCGGCCTCCGCGAACGGCCGCCACGGCGCGGGGAACCGGGGCTCCGCCTCCGCCACGATGGCGAGCAGGTCGGTGGCCACCGTCGAGGCCGCCACGCCCGAGGTGCAGTTCGCCAATACCACGGCCGCCACATCGTCGGCCTCGCTCAGCCAGAGCCCGGCGACGAAGCCGGGGAGCGAACCGCCGTGCCCGACGAGCCGCCGCCCGCGCTGGTCCGCCAGCTGGAGCCCCAGCCCGTAGCCCAGGTCGGCGAGCCCGGGCTCCGGGGGCGCCGCCGAGGTCCGCATCTCCCGTACGCTCTCCGCGCTCAGCACCCGCTCGTCGCCGTGCGTCAGCAGCACCGCGAACCGGGCCAGATCACGGGTCGTCGACCACAGCTGGCCGGCCGCGGCCATCAGTCCGAGGTCCTCCGCCGGCTCGGGCATCATCACGTCCGCCCAGGGGTGCACCGCCCAGCCGCCCGCGTGCGGGGCCTGCGGGTGCGCGCTCGTACGGTGCAGGCCCAGCGGCTCCAGGACCTCGGTCCGCAGCGCCTCCTCCCAGGGCTTTCCGCGCAGCGCCTCGACCAGCGAGCCCAGCAGGGTGTAACCGGGGTTGGAGTAGTGGTGCCGGCTGCCGGGGGTGTGCTTGAACGGCTTCTCGCCCAGCACCTCGGCGAGTCCGGGCCGCTGGGCGGCCGGGGTACGCTCCCACCATTCTCCGGGCGTCTCGGCCGCCAGTCCCGCGCTGTGGGACAGCAGCTGGGCGATGGTCACCTCATCGGCACCGCTTCCGGGCAGGTGCTTGCCCAGCGGGTCCGAGAGCGCCAGCAGCCCCTCGTCCCGCAGGCGCATCACGAGGACCGCCGTGAAGGTCTTGGTGATCGATCCGACGCGGTACTGCACGTCCCCGTCGGGGCCGTGGCCCTCGACGGAGGTCCGCGAGCCCTCCCAGACCACCTGCCCGCCGCGTACGACGGCCGCCACCACGGACGGGGCCCGGCCCTCGCTCTGCGCGACGGCGATCCGGTGGCTCAGCGCACGCCGGGTGGAAGGCAGCAGTTCCAGGTCTTCAGAGAGCGCGTCCATGATCGCTTGAACCCCGTTTCCTTGATCGTCGCCGTGACTCTACCCACCGGCCGGGGCAGGCCGGCAACGCCCACGGGTCCGCTACGTGTTGGCCATGTCCACGAAGCGGGAGTAGTGGCCCTGGAAGGCCACCGTGATGGTGGCCGTCGGGCCGTTTCGGTGCTTGGCGACGATCAGGTCCGCCTCGCCCGCGCGGGGGGACTCCTTCTCGTACGCGTCCTCGCGGTGCAGCAGGATCACCATGTCGGCGTCCTGCTCGATGGAGCCGGACTCACGCAGGTCGGAGACCATCGGCTTCTTGTCGGTGCGCTGTTCGGGACCACGGTTCAGCTGGGAGAGAGCGATCACCGGCACCTCCAGCTCCTTGGCCAGCAGCTTGAGGTTTCGGGACATGTCCGAGACCTCCTGCTGGCGGCTCTCGGGCCGGCGCGAGCCGCCCGACTGCATCAGCTGGAGGTAGTCGATCACCACGAGCGAGAGGTCGTTGCGCTGCTTGAGCCGGCGGCACTTGGCCCGGATCTCCATCATCGACAGGTTCGGGGAGTCGTCGATGTACAGCGGCGCGGCCGAGACGTCGGGCATCCGGCGGGCGAGCCGGGTCCAGTCGTCGTCGGTCATGGTGCCGGAGCGCATGTGGTGCAGCGCCACCCGGGCTTCCGCGGAGAGCAGGCGCATGGCGATCTCGTTGCGGCCCATTTCGAGGGAGAAGATGACGCTCGGCAGGTTGCTCTTGATGGAGCAGGCCCGGGCGAAGTCCAGGGCGAGCGTCGACTTGCCCATGGCGGGGCGGGCGGCGATGACGATCATCTGGCCCGGGTGCAGGCCGTTGGTGAGGGAGTCCAGGTCGGTGAATCCGGTCGGCACGCCCGACATCTGGCCGGAGCGCGACCCGATGGCCTCGATCTCGTCGAGCGCGCCCTCCATGATGTCGCCGAGGGGCAGGTAGTCCTCGGAGGTCCGCTGCTCGGTGACGGCGTAGATCTCGGCCTGGGCGCTGTTGACGATCTCGTCGACGTCGCCGTCCGCCGCGTATCCCATCTGCGTGATCTTCGTACCGGCCGCGACGAGGCGGCGCAGGACGGCCCGCTCGTGGACGATCTCCGCGTAGTACTCGGCGTTGGCCGCGGTCGGGACGGACTGGACCAGGGTGTGCAGGTACGAGGCCCCGCCGACCTTGCTGATCTCTCCGCGCCGGGTGAGCTCGGCGCCGACGGTGATGGGGTCGGCCGGCTCGCCCTTGGCGTACAGGTCGAGGATGGCCTGGTAGATGGTCTCGTGCGACGGGCGGTAGAAGTCGTGGCCCTTGAGGACCTCGACCACATCGGCGATGGCGTCCTTGGACAGCAGCATGCCGCCCAGCACGGACTGCTCGGCGTCGAGGTCCTGGGGCGGGACGCGCTCGAAGCCGCCGCCCCCGCCGTCCCAGGCGCCGCCCTCGCGGCCCCGGTCGCGGTCCTCGTCCCCGCCCCGGCCACGGCCCTCGCCGCTCCGGCGCGAACGGGCCGGGAGACGGTCGCTGGGGCCGCTGTCCGCCCAGGGGTCGTCCATGGGCTCGGGCATGCTCACCGGGGCGCCTCCTCCCGTCCGCAACGCGGACCTCGCCGTGTCACTCTTTCTACGACACGGCTCTGACATTTGGGACGCCCGGATCGGCGCTCGGCGCGTCGGGCAACGCCCAACGGTAGGGCCGTGGGCGGCGTCAGCCAATCCGGTTATCCACAGGCTGTGTGGATGACATGTGGACGACGGACCCAATGCTGTGGGTAAGTCGCCCGAAGCTGTGCACACAGCGGGGGACGACGCTGTGGACAAAATCACTGGCATCGCCTCCACACCCAGGCTGACCTGCGGTTTCCCCGTCCACGGCCGGTCGCGCGGAAAAATCTTCACCCGCGTTTCAAGATCGCCCCCAACGGGGCGGCACGAACGCCCAAGTCAGCGCCTCGGTAAGGATCTCAGATGGCTTGCGTCCATTACCTGTGGAAGATTAGATTGAACACATGAGACTGGCCCCCACGGCTGAGACGGCCGCCCCGAGACGGCACGACCGCGAGATACTCTCCCTCGCCCTCCCGGCCTTCGGCGCCCTCGTCGCCGAGCCCCTGTTCGTGATGGCCGACAGTGCCATCGTGGGGCACCTCGGCACCCCCCAGCTGGCCGGCCTCGGCGTCGCCGCCGCGCTGCTCACCACCGCCGTGAGCGTCTTCGTCTTCCTCGCCTACGCCACCACCGCGGCCGTCGCCCGCCGGGTGGGCGCCGGCGATCTCCGGGCCGCCATCCGGCAGGGCATGGACGGCATCTGGCTGGCCCTGCTGCTCGGCGCGGCGGTCGTCGCGGTCGTTCTGCCCGCTGCGCCCTCTCTGATCGGCCTCTTCGGCGCCTCGGACACCGTCGCCCCGTACGCCGTCACCTACCTGCGCATCTCGGCGCTCGGCATCCCCGCCATGCTCATGGTGCTGGCGGCCACCGGGGTCATCCGCGGCCTCCAGGACACGCGTACCCCGCTCTACGTGGCCATCGGCGGCTTCGCCCTGAACGGAGCCCTGAACCTGGCGCTGGTCTACGGGGCCGGGCTGGGCATCGCGGGATCGGCCTGGGGCACGGTCACCGCCCAGTGCGGCATGGCCGCCGCCTACCTCTGCGTGGTGGTCCGGGGCGCCCGCCGGCACGGCGCCTCCTTGCGGCCCGACGCGGCCGGCATCCGCGCGTGCGCCCAGGCCGGGCTGCCGCTCCTGGTCCGCACCCTGTCCCTGCGGGCCATCCTGATGATCGCCACCGCGGTCGCGGCCCGCCTCGGCGACGCCGACATCGCCGCCCACCAGATCGCGCTCTCCCTGTGGAGCCTGCTGGCCTTCGCCCTCGACGCCATCGCCATCGCCGGGCAGGCCATCATCGGCCGCTACCTGGGCGCCGGTGACACCGAGGGCGCCCGGGCCGTCTGCCGCCGCATGGTGCGGTGGGGCATGGGCTCGGGAGTCGTCCTGGGGCTGCTGGTCGTCCTGGGCCGCCCGGTGTTCGTCCCGCTGTTCACCGGCGACCCGGTGGTCGTGGACGCGCTGCTTCCCGCACTGCTGGTCGTGGCCCTGGCACAGCCGGTCTGCGGGGTGGTGTTCGTCCTCGACGGAGTGCTGATGGGAGCCGGCGACGGTCCCTACCTCGCCCGGGCCATGCTCCTGACCCTCGCCGTCTTCGCCCCGGCCGCGCTGCTCGTCCCCGTCCTGGGCGGTGGCCTGACGGCGCTCTGGTGGGCGATGACGCTGATGATGGTGGTCCGCATGGCCACCCTCCAGCTGCGCGCCCGCTCGGGCCGCTGGCTGGTGGCGGGCGCCACCCGCTAGTGCCGGGCCCGCGGGCGGCATCGGCTCGTGTTTCACGTGAAACACGAGCGGCCGCGGCGACGTTTCACGTGAAACACAGCGTCTGCGGACACGACGAAGGGCCGCACCCCACAGGGGTGCGGCCCTTCATGCGCTGCCCTTAGGCGGCGACGACCTCGATGCCCACGTTCGCGGCGACCTCGGCGTGCAGACGCACGGAGACCTGGTACGAACCGAGGGTCTTGATCGGGGAGCCCAGCTCCACGCGGCGCTTGTCGACCTTCGGGCCACCGGAAGCCTCGATCGCCGTGGCGATGTCGGCCGGGGTGACGGAACCGAAGAGACGACCGGCGTCACCCGCGCGGGTGGCCAGACGGACCTTCACGCCTTCGAGCTTGGCCTTGACCTCGTTGGCCTGCTCGATGGTCGCGATCTCGTGGATCTTGCGGGCGCGGCGGATCTGCGCCACGTCCTTCTCGCCACCCTTGGTCCAGCGGATCGCGAAACCACGCGGGACCAGGTAGTTGCGAGCGTAACCGTCCTTGACGTCGACGACATCGCCGGCGGTACCGAGGCCAGAGACCTCGTGGGTCAGGATGATCTTCATTAGTCGGTCACCCTTTCCTTATCGCGCGGTGGACGTGTAGGGCAGCAGCGCCATCTCACGGCTGTTCTTCACGGCCGTGGCGACGTCACGCTGGTGCTGCGTGCAGTTGCCGGTAACGCGGCGGGCACGGATCTTGCCGCGGTCGGAAATGAACTTCCGCAGCATGTTCGTGTCCTTGTAGTCCACGTACGCGGTCTTGTCCTTGCAGAACGCGCAGACCTTCTTCTTAGGCTTGCGCACAGGCGGCTTCGCCATGGTGTCTCTCCTGTGTGATCAAGAAGTGGGGTTACGAGCTGCCCTAGAAGGGAGGCTCGTCCGAGTAGCCGCCGCCGGAGCCGCCGGAGCTTCCGCCCCAGCTGCCCCCGCCCTGCTGCTGCTGGCCGCCGGCCGGCGCGCTGGACGCCCACGGGTCGTCGGAGGGAGCTCCGCCGCCCTGGGGACCGCCGCTGGGGGCTCCCCAGCCGCCGCCGCCCTGCTGCTGACCGCCGCCGCCATACCCACCCTGGCCACCGCGACCGGTGGTCTTGGCGACCTTGGCCGTGGCGTTCTTCAGGCTGGGGCCGACTTCCTCGACGTCCAGCTCGTAGACCGTGCGCTTGACACCCTCACGGTCCTCGTACGACCGCTGCCTCAGCCGGCCCTGCACGATGACGCGCATGCCCCGCTGAAGGGACTCGGCGACGTTCTCCGCCGCCTGACGCCAGACCGAGCAGGTCAGGAACAGGCTCTCGCCGTCCTTCCACTCATTGGTCTGCTTGTCGAAGGTGCGGGGGGTGGACGCGACACGGAACTTCGCGACCGCCGCACCCGAGGGGGTGAAGCGCAGCTCGGGGTCGTCGACGAGATTGCCGACGACCGTGATGACGGTCTCGCCTGCCATGGATGAACCTCTCGGCGGGGATTGCTGCTGGGCTGCTGTGCTACTCGATCCCGATTACCGCTGAACCGGAGTTCAGTGGGTCTCGGGGCGAAGGACCTTGGTCCGGAGAACCGACTCGTTCAGGTTCATCTGGCGGTCGAGCTCCTTGACGACCGCAGGCTCGGCCTGCAGGTCGATGACCGAGTAGATGCCCTCGGGCTTCTTCTTGATCTCGTAAGCGAGACGACGACGGCCCCAGGTGTCGACCTTCTCGACCTTTCCGTTGCCCTCACGGACGACGGAGAGGAAGTTCTCGATCAGCGGGGAGACAGCGCGCTCCTCGAGATCGGGGTCGAGGATGACCATCACTTCGTAGTGACGCATGTGGAACCCACCTCCTTTGGACTCAGCGGCCACGGTCGATCCGTGGCAGGAGGGTCGTGATGCGTGCCGCACGGTGCCTGAGAGCAGACACCGCGCAGACCGTACAGACTACCTGCTCGAATCCTTCCGGTTGAAATCCGGCGGGAGGGGGCCACAATCTGTAGGCATCGGGTGTGCTCGGTGCTATGCCCTCGGCCCCGGCCGGCGGCGGTGCCGCAGCGCCGCTCTCCTTCAGCCAGGAGGTGCCTTCCATGGCACAGGCAATGGATCGTCCGCCCATCTCCCTGCTCGCGACCGACGGCAAGCCCCACCCCCTCCAGGACACCCTGGTGGCGGTCACCCTGATCCTCGGCGCCGTGGCGTTCGTCACTGCGTTCTTCCACAATCTGCACCTGCTCAGCTCCTGGACGGGGCTGATCGGGATCGCCACCGGCGCGTACGGGCAGTTCATCTCCGCCACAACACGCGAGCGCTTCGCACTGATCATCGGCCTAGGCGCGGCTGGCGTCGGCTTCTTCCTCGGAATGGCGCACGGCGGCCTCTTCGGCGGCTTGATGGGCTGAGCGGGTGATCTCCTCGGCGAGGCGCCGGCCGGACACCGGCCCGGGCTACGGCCCGTCCCCCAGAAGGGTGGCGCCCCCGTCGCAGTAGGCTTCGCGCCATAGCAGCGAAGCCGCCCGAGGAGACACCCCGCATGAGCCTGTCCCTGAGCACCATCAGCCGCGAGCAGCATCTGGCGTACCTCCAGAGCCTGCCCTCGGCTAGCCACTGCCAGGTCCCGGCATGGGCCGACGTCAAGAACGAGTGGCGCTCGGAGAACCTCGGATGGTTCGACAAGTCCGGTCAGCTCGTCGGCGCCGCGCTCGTCCTGTACCGCCAGCTGCCCAAGGTGAAGCGCTACCTCGCGTACCTTCCCGAGGGCCCGGTCATCAACTGGTACGCCCCCAACCTGGAGGAGTGGCTCCAGCCGATGCTGGCGCACCTCAAGCAGCAGGGCGCCTTCACGGTGAAGATGGGCCCGCCCGTCGTCATCCGCCGCTGGAACTCCGCCGCCATCAAGGCCGGTATCCAGGACCCCGAGGTCAAGCGCCTGCGTGACGTGGAGGCTTCGTACATCGAGCCCCGCGCCTTCGAGGTGTCCGACAAGCTGCGCCGCATGGGCTGGCAGCAGGGCGAGGACGGCGGCGCCGGCTTCGGCGACGTCCAGCCCCGCTACGTCTTCCAGGTGCCGCTGGCGAACCGTTCGCTGGACGACGTCCTCAAGGGCTTCAACCAGCTGTGGCGCCGCAACATCAAGAAGGCCGAGAAGGCCGGCGTCGAGGTCGTCCAGGGCGGCTACGAGGACCTGCCCACCTGGCAGTACCTCTACGAGATCACCGCCGAGCGCGACAAGTTCCGCCCGCGTCCGCTCAGCTACTTCCAGCGCCAGTGGACGGCCCTCAACGCCGAGGACCCCAACCGGATGCGGCTGTACATCGCCAAGCACGAGGGTGAACCCCTCGCTGCCGCGACCATGCTGACGGTCGGCCAGCACGTCTGGTACTCGTACGGCGCCTCCGCCAACCACAAGCGCGAGGTCCGGCCTTCCAACGCCATGCAGTGGCGCATGCTGCGTGACTCGTACGCGCTGGGTGCCAGCGTCTACGACCTGCGCGGCATCAGTGACACCCTGGACGAGAACGACCACCTGTTCGGCCTGATCCAGTTCAAGGTCGGTACGGGCGGCGAGGCCGTCGAGTACGTCGGCGAGTGGGACTTCCCGCTCAACAAGGTGCTGCACAAGGCGCTCGACATGTACATGTCGCGTCGCTGACGCCGCCCCTTCCCCACACACCGCACCGCTGCACCACGCAGCTATCCGAGAGAGGTTCCGGACGGGCATGGCGCTCACGCTCTACGTCGACACCGCGCGCTGGCGTGCGCACCAGAAGACGGTCATCGACCAGTTCCCCGGTCTGATCCCCGTCTGCAAGGGCAACGGCTACGGCTTCGGCCACGAGCGGCTGTGCGAGGAGGCGACCCGGATGGGCGCCGACATCCTCGCCGTCGGGACGACGTACGAGGCCGCGAGCATCAAGGACCGCTTCGGCGGCGACCTGCTCGTCCTCACCCCCTTCCGGCGTGGTGAGGAGCCGGTGCCGCTGCCGGACCGGGTGATCCGTTCGGTGTCCTCCGTGGACGGGGTCCGCGGACTGGTCGGCGCCCGCGTGGTCATCGAGTGCATGAGCTCGATGCGCCGCCACGGCATCTCCGAGCAGGGCCTGGGGCTGCTCCACTCGGCGATCGAGGACGTCCGGCTGGAGGGCTTCGCCCTCCACCTGCCGCTGGACCGCCCCGACGGCTCGGACGCCGTCGAGGAGGTCATCGGCTGGATGGACCGGCTGCGCGCGGCCCGGCTGCCGCTGCACACCATGTTCGTCAGCCACCTGCGGGCCGAGGAGCTAGCCCGGCTCCAGCAGCAGTTCCCGCAGACCCGCTTCCGGGCCCGTATCGGTACGCGCCTGTGGCTGGGCGACCACGACGCGACCCAGTACCGGGGCGCGGTCCTGGACGTCACCCGCGTCGCCAAGGGCGACCGGTTCGGCTACCGCCAGCAGAAGGCCGCCTCCGACGGCTGGCTGGTCGTCGTCGCCGGCGGCACCTCGCACGGGGTGGGCCTGGAGGCCCCCAAGGCCCTCCACGGGGTCATGCCGCGCGCCAAGGGCGTCGCCCGGGCGGGTCTGGCCACCGTCAACCGCAACCTCTCGCCCTTCGTCTGGGCGGGCAAGCAGCGCTGGTTCGCCGAGCCGCCGCACATGCAGGTGTCGATCCTGTTCGTGCCCTCGGACGCGACCGAGCCCCAGGTGGGCGACGAGCTGGTGGCCCACCTGCGGCACACCACGACCCAGTTCGACCGGGTGCTCGACGCCTGAGCCGCACCCCGGCCGGTTCCGGCCCGGGTCAGTCGCGGGGGTCCACGCCCCAGGCGACCCGCTGTCCCTCCGAAGGCGCCGCGTACCGCGGCGCCTTCGCCCTCTCCCCGAGCACGAAGACGTCCCGGGCCCCGTCCAGCACACCGCCGGAGGGGTCGTCCGAGCCGTCGCGCCGTACGACGTCGCGCTCGGGGAGCAGGATGTCCCGCACGACGACCGCGCACAGGTAGAGCGTGGCCAGCAGGTGGATGACGATGGCCAGCTGGTAGCCCTCCAGCGGCAGGCCCTGGTGCTTGTCCCCGCTGGTCGTGTAGGCGAGGTAGAACCAGATGCCCAGGAAGTACAGGACCTCGCCGGCCTGCCAGATCAGGAAGTCGCGCCAGCGCGGCCGGGCCAGCGCGGCAAGGGGGACGAGCCACAGCACGTACTGCGGCGAGTAGACCTTGTTGGCCAGGATGAAGGCGGCCACGACCAGGAAGGCCAGCTGGGCGAAACGGGGCCGCCGGGGGGCCGTCAGCGCGAGCAGGCCGATGCCCAGGCACAGCAGTAGCGTCAGCCCGGTCGCGTAGGTGTTCGCCCCCTCCAGCGGGTTGCCGGTGCGCTGGGAGATCAGCAGCCACACAGAGCCGAAGTCGATCGGACGGTCGTGGCTGAACGCGTAGAACCGCTTCCAGCCGTCCCAGGCGTAGAGCATGACCGGCAGGTCGACCACCAGCCACGAGACGACCGCGCCCGCGGCGGCGGCCCCGAACGCGCGCCACTTCCCGGCCCGCCAGCACAGGACGAACAGCACGCCGAGGAGCAGCGCGGGGTACAGCTTGGCCGCGGTGGCCAGGCCGATGAGGACGCCGCTGAGAAGCGGGCGGCCGCGCGACCACATCAGCATCGCGGCGGCGGCGAGGGCGACGGCCGGCAGGTCCCAGTTGATGGTCGCGTTGAGCGCGAAGGCGGGGGCCAGGGCCAGGAGCAGGGCGTCCCAGGGGCGGCGGCGGTGGGTGCGGGTGACGCAGACGGCGATGACCGCGGCGCAGGCCATGAGCATGCCCGCGTTGACCATCCAGTACATCTGCTCGCGGTGCTGCAGGGCCCCGGACGAGGGGGTCAGCCAGGCCGCCACCTGCATGAAGGCCCCGGTGAGGACCGGGTACTCCAGGTACTGCATGCCGCCGTACTTGGGATCGACCGCCAGGTCGGGGAACCGGTCGCGGTAGGGCACGAGGCCGTCGGCGAAGCCGCGGGCGGAGTACAGGTGCGGGATGTCGGAGTAGCAGGCGTGGGTGTACTGCGAGCCCGCCCCCTGGAACCAGGCCCAGTCGTAGCAGGGCAGCTTCTGCACCATGCCGAGCGCGAACATCCCGAGGGCCACCAGGACCACGACGCGCACCGCGGTCAGCCAGTGGCCTCCGGGCCGGATGTGGCGGCCGACCGGCCCGCCGATGAGTTCGCTGCCGGCGGCGGCGACCTCGTCCTCCCGCGTGGGCGATACGGGCGGCCGGTCCTCGTGCACCTGGGTCATGGGGCTCATCCTGCCGTACCGGCCCGGGGACGGGGGAGGGCCGCCGCACGGTGTGCGACGGCCCTCGGCAAAGCGGGTGGGCGGATCAGCCCTGGGTGCCCATGATGCTGCCCCAGCTGGTGGTGCCGCCCTGGCGGCCCGGGCGGCCCGGCGGGGGTGTGGTCGGCACGTCGGTGCTCCCGCCGGTGGTGTCGCCGCCCGCACCGGTGCTCGTACCGGCCGCGGTCTGCGGGTCGCAGTTCAGGTTCCACGGCCTGGGCTTGCACGGCTTGCCGCCCTGCGAGGGGGAGGGCGACACGGACGTGGACGGCGAGGGCGAGGGGGAGGACGACGGCGAGGTGGAGGGCGACACGGCCGCCGAGGGGCTCGGCGAGGGGGCGCCGGCGGCGTCGGCGACGACGCCGATGTCCTCGGCCTCCGGGAAGTCCTTGACCGGGGTTCCCTTGAGGGCCTCGCGCATGTACTCCGTCCAGATCACCGCGGGGATGTCACCACCGTGGATGGAGTCGACACCGCCCACGTGGTTCATGGACATGAGCTTCTTGTCCTTGGAGGTCGGGTCGCTGCGGAAGAGGGTGACCGAGGTGGACAGCTCCGGGGTGTAGCCCACGAACCAGGCCGACTTGTTCTGGTCCGTGGTACCGGTCTTGCCCGCCGCCGGCCGGCCCAGCTTCTTGGCCTTGGTGCCGGTGCCGTTCTCCACGACGTTGCGCAGCACCTTGGTGATGTTGTCCGCGACGGAGTTGTCCATGGCCCGGGACTCCTTGGGAGTCTCGAATCCGGGAACCTTCACACCGTCCTTCGTGACCGCCAGCACGGAGAAGGGCTCGTGGTGCGTCCCGGACGCCGCGAAGGTGGCGTAGGAGTCGGCCATACGGATGGCGCTGGGAGTCGAGGTGCCGAGGGCGAAGGAGGCGTTGTTGTTCTCGTCCATCGACTCGTCCAGGATGCCGGTGGCCTTCGCGACCTGGCGGACCTTGCTGTGGCCGACGTCGAAGACGAGCTGCGCGAACGGGACGTTGATGGACTTCTCCATCGCCTCGTTCAGCGTCACGTAGCCGTAGGGGTACTCGCTCTCGTTCTTCTGCTTGAACGGCTGGCCGTCGGGGCCGAGCAGCGGCTTGCCGGAACGGTCGTTGATCACCGTGTTGTCGTTGGCGTTGTACTTGCTGCTCGGCGAGATGCCCGCGCCCTTGGAGTTCTGCGTGCCGTACTCCATGGCCGCGGCCAGTACGTACGGCTTCCAGGTCGAGCCGACGGGGACGCCGGAGGTGTTGGCGTTGTTGGTGAAGTGCTTGTGGTCCCAGCCGGGCCCGCCGTACAGGGCCACGATCGCCCCGGTCTTCACGTCGACGGAGGCGGCACCGAACTGCACGAAGGTGTCGTACTCGGGCCGCTTCTTCTCGTCGAGGAAGTCGTTGCGGGTGTCCTCGACCGCCTTGGTCAGCGCGTCCACCTTGGGCTTCTGGAAGGTGGTGCGGATGGTGTAGCCGCCGAGGGCCATCTTCTCGGCGCTGATGTCGGCCGTCTTCATGACGTACGCCTTGGCCACCTCGACCAGGTAGCCGGTCTGGCCCGTCATACCGCTGGCCTGGGCGAGGTCCACCCGGGCGGGGAAGTCCTTGTACTGGGCGCGCTCGGACGGCTCCATGCGGTGCACGGCGACCTCGCGGTCGAGCACCCACGCCCAGCGGGCCCGGGCGCGCTTCTCGTTGGCCTCGGGGGTGGCAGCGGAGCCGATGCCGCCGTCCGGGTTGTAGAGGTTGGGGCCCTTGAGCAGGGCGGCGAGGAAGGCGCTCTCGGAGGGGTTGAGGTCCTTGGCGTCCTTGCCGAAGTAGGCGCGGGCGGCGGCCTGGATGCCGTAGGCGTCGCGGCCGAAGTAGGCCGTGTTCAGGTAGCCGGCGAGGACGGTGTCCTTCTCCTCGGTGGTACCCAGCTTGATCGCGATGAAGAGCTCGGTGACCTTGCGCTTCAGCGTCTGCTCGGAGTCGAGGTACATGTTCTTGACGTACTGCTGAGTGATGGTGGATCCACCCTGGGTGGAACCGCCCGTCGCCATGTTCACCACGGCGCGGGCGATACCCATCGGGTCGACACCTTTGTCCGTTTCGAAGGACTCGTTCTCCGCCGCGATCACCGCGTTCCGCATCGACATCGGAATCTGGTCGATCGTGACGATCTGGCGGTTCGTGGACCCGCCGGTGGCGACCATCTGCGTGCCGTCGGCCCACTGGAAGACGTTGTTCTGCGCCTTGGCCGCCTTGTTCACGTCGGGGGTGCCGACCATGGCGATGCCGACGCCGGCCCCGGCGATGATGACGGCGAAGAACCCCAGGAGGCTTCCGCCGACCAGCTTCCAGGAGGGTACGAACCGCTTCCAGCCGCTCTTGCCGGCGCGGGGGTAGTCGATGAACCTCTTACGGCCGCCGCCCCCGCTCCCACCTGGGCGCCCGCGGCCGGTGGCGGGCCGCTGGGCGGACCGGCGGGCGTCGGCGCGGTTGCCGTGGACGCTGGGGTCCCCGTAGGCCCCGCCGGGCGGCGCGCCGGGGGCCTCCCGTCCGGGACCGGTGCCCCGTCCGGGGTGCTGCTGGGCAGCCCTGTGGGACGCGGCGCGGCCGCCGCCCTGGGGCTGCGGCGGTTTGCGGCGGTGCTCGCTCATCGAACGACTACTCCTCGGGCAGGCGAGTGGCCTGGAAGCGGCAGGTGATTCCGGTTCCCCCCGGTGGTCCTGCCGCACAGCCTACGCACGGTCAAAACCCAATCAGTGCCGAAGTTCACCCCAAATCAGGCAACTTGCGGCGTACGAATTGGTGATGTGACGCCGGTCACCATGTTGTGGCTTGTCGCGGGAAGCCCCCCGATCTATGGTCTGGATGTATCGAGCCGATACATCAGCTCGGCATAAACTCAGAGGCAGAGAGGGGCAGGCGGATGAGCAGGCGCTCAGGCATCCTCGAGTTCGCCGTCCTCGGCCTGCTTCGCGAATCCCCCATGCACGGTTACGAGCTGCGCAAGCGGCTCAACACCTCGCTGGGGGTGTTCAGGGCGTTCAGCTACGGGACTCTCTATCCCTGCCTCAAGACGCTGGTCGCCAACGGCTGGTTGATCGAAGAACCGGGAAACGCCCCGGAGGACGCTCTCGCCGCTTCACTCTCAGGGCGCCGCGCCAAGATCGTCTACCGGTTGACGGCAGCAGGTAAGGAGCACTTCGAAGAGCTCCTCTCCCACACCGGCCCCGATACCTGGGAGGACGAGTCCTTCGCCGCCCGCTTCGCCTTCTTCGGCCAGACCGAACGAGAAGTGCGGATGCGCGTGCTGGAGGGCCGCCGCAGCCGGCTGGAGGAGCGCCTGGAGAAGATGCGCGCCTCGCTCGCCCGCACACGGGAGCGCCTGGACGACTACACGCTCGAACTGCAGCGGCACGGAATGGAATCCGTCGAGCGTGAAGTGCGCTGGCTGAACGAGCTCATCGAGAGCGAGAGGGCGGGACGGGACCAAAGACGCCCCGGTCCGCCCGACGAAACAGCAAAGTGAGACCTGCATCTCGCAGGTCTCGTTCCGAGAACAAACAGGGAGCAACCGGAATGGGTTCGGTTCGCGTAGCCATCGTCGGCGTGGGCAACTGCGCCGCCTCGCTGGTGCAGGGCGTCGAGTACTACAAGGACGCCGACCCGGCCGCCAAGGTCCCGGGTCTGATGCACGTCCAGTTCGGCGACTACCACGTCCGTGACATCGAGTTCGTCGCCGCGTTCGACGTCGACGCGAAGAAGGTCGGCCTGGACCTCGCGGACGCCATCGGCGCCAGCGAGAACAACACCATCAAGATCTGCGACGTCCCGAACAAGGGCGTGACGGTCCAGCGCGGCCACACCCTCGACGGTCTCGGCAAGTACTACCGCATGACGATCGAGGAGTCCTCCGAGGCTCCGGTCGACGTGGTCCAGATCCTCAAGGACCGCCAGGTCGACGTCCTGATCTGCTACCTCCCGGTCGGTTCCGAGGAAGCGGCGAAGTTCTACGCCCAGTGCGCCATCGACGCCAAGGTCGCCTTCGTCAACGCCCTCCCGGTGTTCATCGCCGGCACCAAGGAGTGGGCGGACAAGTTCACCGAGGCCGGTGTCCCGATCGTCGGCGACGACATCAAGTCCCAGGTCGGCGCGACCATCACGCACCGCGTGATGGCCAAGCTCTTCGAAGACCGCGGCGTCCGCCTCGAGCGCACCATGCAGCTCAACGTGGGCGGCAACATGGACTTCAAGAACATGCTGGAGCGCGACCGCCTGGAGTCGAAGAAGATCTCCAAGACGCAGGCCGTCACCTCGCAGATCCCCGACCGCGAGCTCGGCGAGAAGAACGTCCACATCGGCCCGTCCGACTACGTGGCGTGGCTCGACGACCGCAAGTGGGCCTACGTCCGCCTCGAAGGCCGCGCCTTCGGCGACGTCCCGCTGAACCTGGAGTACAAGCTCGAGGTGTGGGACTCCCCGAACTCCGCCGGTGTCATCATCGACGCCCTGCGCGCCGCGAAGATCGCCAAGGACCGCGGCATCGGTGGCCCGATCCTGTCGGCCTCCAGCTACTTCATGAAGTCCCCGCCGGTCCAGTACTTCGACGACGAGGCCCTGGCCAACGTCGAGAAGTTCATCAAGGGCGAGGTCGAGCGCTAGTCAGCGCGCCGCGTCGGATCCAGGGCCCCCGGGTCACCTGCTCTTCGACGGTTCTTCCACCGAGGGTCTCCGGACTATGTGTCCGGAGACCCTCGGTGTATGTGACCCTTGCCCTCATGCCTGTCGTACGTGATCTGCGCGTACTCCTGCGCCGGAGGGACTTCCGCAACCTGCTCGCCGTGCGGCTGCTGTGCCAGGCGGCCGACGGGGCGTACCAGGTCGCGCTCGCCACCTATGTGGTCTTCTCCCCGGAGAAGCAGACCTCCCCGGCGGCCATCGCCTCGGCGATGGCCGTGCTGCTGCTGCCCTATTCGGCCATCGGCCCCTTCGCCGGAGTGCTGCTCGACCGCTGGCGCCGCCGCCAGGTCTTCCTCTACGGAAACCTGCTCCGGGCCCTCCTGGCCTGCGTCACGGCCGGACTGATCCTGGTACACGTCCCCGACTGGCTCTTCTACGCCTCAGCCCTGTCCGTGACGGCCGTCAACCGCTTCGTCCTCGCCGGACTCGCCGCCTCCCTGCCCCATGTCGTCGAGGCCGACCAGCTGGTGACCGCGAACGCCCTCTCGCCCACCGCCGGGACGCTCTCCGCCGTCGCCGGCGGTGGTCTGGCGTTCCTCGTCCGGCTGCTCGGCTCGGGGTCCAACGTCCTCGTCGTCCTCGTCGGGGCCGGCCTGTACCTGTGCTCGGGGCTGGTGGCGCTGCGGCTCGCCGTCGGCCTCCTCGGGCCGGACCACCCGCCGGGCCGGACCCGCCCCTCGGTCACCGAGGGGATCGCCCTCACCGCGCGGGGCATGGCCCAGGGGCTCCGGCATCTCGCCGGCCGGCGGGAGGCCGCACGGGCCCTGACCGCGATGACGCTGATGCGCTTCGCGTACGGGGCGCTGACCGTGATGCTGCTCATGCTCTGCCGCTACGCGTGGTCGGACAACGAGTCCGACGGCCTGGCCCTGCTCGGGATCGCCGTCGGGGTCTCCGGGGCGGGGTTCTTCGCGGCCGCCGTCGTGACCCCCTGGTTCGTGGGCCGGCTCGGTCCGCTGGGCTGGATCACCGTCTGCGCGGCCGGTTCGGCGCTCCTGGTGCCGGCCCTCGGCCTCTTCTTCGCCCCCGGGCCGATGCTCGTCGCCGCCTTCGCCCTGGGCGTCTCCACCCAGGGGACGAAGATCTCCACCGACACGGTGGTGCAGTTCCGGGTGGACGACGACTACCGGGGCCGTGTGTTCTCCGTCTACGACGTGTTGTTCAACGTGGCCTTCGTCGGGGCGGCCGCGGTGTCCTCGCTGGTGCTCCCCGCCGACGGGCGGTCCGTGGCCCTGCTGCTGGCCGCGTCCCTGATCTACGCCGCGACGGCGGTGTTCCTGCGGCGGGGACGCACGCGGATCGATGTTTCACGTGAAACGTAGGGGCCGTTTCACGTGAAACATCGGGCGTCTCGGGCGTCACCGGCTCCTCGGGCCGCCGCGGTGGCCGTCAGACCTGCGGAGCCTGTTCGGTCCACCACTGCTTGAGGGCCGCCACCGCTCCGTCGTGCCCCAGCGGGCCGTGCTCCAGCCTCTGCTCCAGCAGGAAGGCGTACGCCTTGCCCACCGCCGGCCCGGGACCGATCCCCAGGATCTGCTGGATCTCGTTGCCGTTGAGGTCGGGACGGATCGCGTCCAGCTCCTCCTGCTCCTTGAGCTGGGCGATCCGCTCCTCCAGGCCGTCATAGGTGCGGGAGAGCGCGTTGGCCTTGCGCTTGTTGCGGGTGGTGCAGTCGGACCGGGTCAGCTTGTGCAGCCGGTCCAGGAGCGGGCCGGCGTCCCGGACGTAACGGCGCACCGCCGAGTCGGTCCACTCGCCGTCCCCGTAGCCGTGGAAGCGCAGGTGCAGCTCCACCAGCCGGGAGACGTCCTTGACCATGTCGTTCGAGTACTTCAGCGCCGTCATGCGCTTCTTGGTCATCTTCGCGCCCACCACCTCGTGGTGGTGGAAGGAGACCCGGCCGTCGCTCTCGAAGCGGCGTGTGCGGGGCTTGCCGATGTCGTGGAGCAGGGCTGCGAGCCGCAGCACCAGGTCCGGGCCGTCCTCCTCCAGCGCGATCGCCTGCTCCAGGACGATCAGCGAGTGGTCGTAGACGTCCTTGTGCCGGTGGTGCTCGTCACGCTCCAGCCGCAGCGCGGGCAGCTCCGGCAGGAACCGGTCGGCGAGACCGGTGTCCACCAGGAGCGCCAGGCCCTTGCGCGGGTGGGCGGAGAGCAGCAGCTTGTTCAGCTCGGCCTGAACCCGCTCCGCCGAGACGATCTCGATCCGGTCGGCCATCGCCTTCATGGCCGCCACGACCTCGGGGGCCACCTCGAAGTCCAGCTGGGCGGCGAACCGGGCCGCCCGGAGCATGCGCAGCGGATCGTCGGAGAAGGAGTCCTCCGGGGTGCCGGGCGTCCGCAGCACGCCTGCGGCCAGGTCCTCCAGGCCGCCGTACGGGTCGACGAACTCCTGCTCGGGCAGGGCCAGGGCCATGGCGTTGACGGTGAAGTCGCGGCGGACCAGATCCTCCTCGATGGAGTCCCCGTAGGAGACCTCCGGCTTGCGGGAGGTGCGGTCGTACGCCTCGGAACGGTACGTGGTCACCTCGATCTGGAAGCCCGCGCGCTGGGCGCCGACGGTGCCGAAGGCGATGCCGACGTCCCAGACCGAGTCGGCCCACGGCCGCATGATCTTCAGTATGTCCAGGGGCCGCGCGTCGGTGGTGAAGTCGAGGTCGTTGCCGAGACGCCCCAGCAGCGCGTCGCGTACGGACCCGCCGACCAGGGCGAGGCGGAAGCCCGCCTCCTGGAAGCGGCGGCCGAGCTCGTCGGCGACGGGTGCGACCCGCAGCAGTTCACTGACCGCGCGGCGCTGCACCTGACTCAGGGCACTGGGGTTGTCTTCATTGGCGTTCGGCACAACTGAAAAGGGTACGTGGCCCGCCCGGCGGGGGCCGCCCGGTTTCTTCCGGCGGAGCGCCGCCGGGCTCCGGCCCGGGTTCCGGGAACCGGAACCCGTCCGGAACCGATCTTGTGGAGCAAGGCGCGGCACTCGCGCACAGCGCTCCTCGTTACCATGCGTAGACGCAGAACCGACGACCACTGACACTTCGAGGGACTGGTGAGCGCGTGGCCGAGGCGGCAGAAATCCAGGGGGCGGCCTCCGCCCCTGCCCGGCGCCGATGGCTGCGGCGGGCGGTCGTCCTGCTGAGCGGGACGCCGGTACTGGCCGCCCTGATCTACGCTCCCGCCCCCGTGGCCCAGGCCGCCGAGTCCTCGGTCGACGTCCAGCTGACCGAGGTGTCGCCCAGCGCTCCCGTCAAGAGCGACACGCTGACCATCCAGGGGACGGTGGTCAACAACGGGCGCGAAACGATCAAGGGAGCCCACGTCGGACTGCGGGTCGGCCCCATGGTGGGCGACCGGTCGGCCATCGACGAGGTGGCCGACCGCAAGGGCTTCCGGCCCGGGGTGGACCCGGGGGAGATCGACTCCGCCTTCGCCGTGAAGATCGACTCCCTCCCCTCGAAGGTCGGCCAGCCCTTCACCCTCAAGGTGCCGCTCAACCGGCTCGACCTGGGCGCCGACGGCGTCTACCAGCTGGGCGTCTCCGTGTCCGGGACGACCGACAGCCGTCCGTCCGAGCAGGTGCTCGGCATCCAGCGGACCTTCCTGCCCTGGCAGCCGGACCCGGCCGCCAAGCGGTCCGCCTTCACCTATGTGTGGCCGTTGGTCTCCACGACCCGCGTCACCGCCGAGACCGGTTCCGACGAGGTCCAGACCCCGGTCTTCATGGACGACTCCCTGGCCGAGGAGCTGCGCCCGGGCGGGCGCCTGGAGCGGATGGTCTCGCTGGGCAAGGACCTGCCCGTCACCTGGGTCATCGACCCCGACCTGCTCGCCACCGTCGACGCCATGACCAAGGGCTACCGGGTGCGCAGCGCCGATCCGGACGGCAAGCCCGTCCAGGGCCGGAGCAGGGCCGTGGCCGAGCAGTGGCTGAGCGCCCTGGAGAGCGCCGTCCAGGGCAAGAAGGTCGTCGCCCTGCCGTTCGCCGATCCCGACATCGCCTCCCTGGCCCACCGCGGCAAGGACGTCTCCGGCACCCTGGGCCAGCTGCGGCCGGCCACCGACAAGGCGAAGCAGGCCGTCGAGACCGTGCTGCACGTCACCCCCTCCACCGACTTCTCCTGGCCCGTGGACGGCGCCATCGACCCGTCGATCGTGAACGTCGCCACCTCGGCCGGCGCGCACAACGTCCTCACCCGCAGTGACAGCCTCCAGGAGACCGGCGCCCTCGGCTACACCCCGAGCGCCGCCCGTCCCATCGGGGCGGGCGCCACCGCCGTGGTCGCCGACGCGGACCTGTCCACCGCCTTCGAGGGCGACATGGCCAGCGCCGGGAACTCCACGCTGGCCGTGCAGCGGTTCCTCGCCCACAGCCTGGCGCTCAACCTGCAGAGCGGTGACGAGCCGCGCAGCTACGTGGTCGCCCCCCAGCGGCGGCCCTCGGCCAGCCAGGCCGATTCGATGGCGCTCGCCCTGCGGGGACTCCAGGCCGCACGCTGGACCCAGCCCTCCGACCTGGAGGCCGCGGCAGCCGCCAAGCCCGACCCCGGCGCCGCGACCCAGGTCCCCGGCGCGGGCCAGTACCCGGAGGCCCTGAGCAAGCAGGAGCTCCCGGTGTCGGCGTTCGAGAAGATCCGCACCACCCAGAGCACCCTCGACCACTTCAAGGTCATCCTCACGGCGCCGGACCGGGTCGAGATCCCCTTCGGCAACACCACCAACCGCGAGATGTCCACCTCCTGGCGCGGCCGGCCCGAGGAGGCCGACCGCTACCGCGACGACGTCCAGGCGTACCTGACCGGGCTCACCGACAAGGTCAAGCTCATCCCCAAGTCGGACGCCACCTTGTCCGGACATAGCGCGACCATCCCGGTCAGCGTCCAGAACAGCCTCGTCCAGGACGTGCACAACCTGGTCCTGAGGGTGAAGTCCGCCAACCCGACCCGTCTGATGTTCAGCGAAGCGGAACAGGAAGTCACCGTTCAGGGCGGCCACAGCCAGACGGTAAAGTTCACCGCCAACGCCACCGCGAGTGGTCCGGTCGAGGTCACCGCGCGCCTGTTCACCAAGGACGGGGTGCCGTACGGCAAGGAACGCAAGTTCACCGTCGAGGCCACCGAGATCACCCCCACCGTCATGCTCGTCATCGCCGGCGGCGTGCTCCTCCTCGTCCTGGCCGGCATCAAGATGTATGCCAGCCGCAAGCGCGTCGCCGCCCGGGCGGCCGCCGAGGAGAGCACGCAGCCGAGTGACGAGTCCACGGACACCGGACCGCAAAGCACTGAGGGGTCCGGAACGGGTGAGACAGTGACCGTTGAGCGATGCCGTGGCCGGTCGGGGCCTGGGGACGATGAGGTGGGGTTGCGATGAACGCGCCGTACGACGGTGACCGCGCGCAGGGCACTGGTGGGCCTGGGCCCGCCCAGGGCACTGCTCCCGGCACTCCGGTGCCCGGGCAGGTTCCGCCGCCCGCGCCCGCACCGGACCAGGACCCGTACGTCCAGGACGCCTACGACTACGACCCCTACCGGTCGCAGGACCTGTCGGCCCAGGACCCCGTGGCCGAGGCCCTCTACGACCGGGCCTCCCACCCCCCGCCGCCGCCGGGCACCTACCAGGAGCCCGGGCCGCTCTACGCCGCGCCCCAGGCGCCCGGCCCCGGCCCGGACCCGCGCGTCTGGGCCCAGACGCCGCCGCCCGAGCCGGACGGGCCGTCCCGCCACCTGCCGTACGGCGACCACGCCGCGACCACGCAGTTCGTCGGCGTGGACTCGCTCGTGACCAGCGCCTCGGACGAGCAGCCGGAGCCCGACGCCTTCACGCACCTCTACCGGGACCAGCAGGCGGCGCCCGGCGCGCCCGCCGAAGAGGCTCCCGTCGCGACCCCGGCGCCGAGCAAGCCCGCAGGCAAGGCCGCGAGCCTGCTCAAGTCCAGCGCCGTGATGGCGGCCGGCACCATCGTCTCCCGCATCACGGGCTTCGCCCGCACCCTGGTGATCGCCGGCGCGATCGGCGTCGCCACCCTCAACGACTCCTACCAGGTCGCCAACACCCTGCCGACGATGATCTACGTCCTCGTCGGCGGCGGCGCCCTCAACGCGGTCTTCATCCCGCAGCTCGTCCGCGCCATGAAGAACGACGAGGACGGCGGGGAGTCCTACGCCAACCGCCTGCTCACCCTCGTCGTCACCCTGCTCGGCGCGGTCACCACCATCTGCGTCCTCGCGGCGCCGCTCTTCATCCGCATGATGTCCCCGACCATCGCCGGCGATCCCAAGCGCCTCGACGTCGCGGTGGCCTTCGCGCACTACTGCCTGCCCACGATGTTCTTCATGGGCGTCCACGTGGTGCTCGGTCAGATCCTCAACGCACGGGGCCGCTTCGGCGCGATGATGTGGACCCCGGTCCTCAACAACATCGTCGTCATCGCCACCTTCGGCGCGTTCATCTGGGCCTTCGGCGGGTTCACCACCTCCGGGGTCTCGGAGGCGACCATCACGCCCGAGGGCGTCCGCCTCCTCGGCATCGGCACCCTGCTCGGCCTCGCCGTCCAGTCCCTGGCGATGCTCCCCTACCTGCGCGACGCCGGCTTCAAGCCGCGCCTGCGCTTCGACTGGAAGGGCCACGGCCTCGGGAAGGCGGCCGGCCTGGCCAAGTGGACGTTCTTCTTCGTCCTCGCCAACCAGATCGGCCTCGTCGTCGTCACCCAGCTCGCCACCGCGGCCGGGACCGCCGCCGAGAAGCAGGGCCACGGCGGTACCGGTATCACGGCCTACAACTACGCGCTGCTCCTGTGGCAGATGCCGCAGGCCATCATCACCGTTTCCGTCATGACGGCCGTCCTGCCGCGCATCTCCCGCTCCGCCCACGACGGCGACGCCGCGGCGGTCCGCGACGACATCTCCTACGGCCTGCGCACCTCGGCCGTCGCCATCGTTCCCTGTGCCTTCGCGTTCCTCGCGCTGGGCGTCCCGATGGCCACCCTGCTCTACGCCAGCGCCGGCAAGGACGCCGTCAACATCGGCTACGTCCTGATGGCCTTCGGCCTCGGCCTGATCCCGTACTCCGTCCAGTACGTGGTCCTGCGCGGGTTCTACGCCTACGAGGACACCCGGACCCCCTTCTACAACACCGTCATCGTGGCCGCGGTCAACGCCGGCGTCTCCGCGCTCGCCTACTTCGTGCTGCCCGCGCGCTGGGCGGTCGTGGGCATGGCCGCCGCGTACGGCCTCGGTTACGTGGTCGGCGTCGGCGTGGCCTGGCGCCGCCTCAAGTCCCGCCTCGGCGGGGACCTCGACGGCGCCCACGTCATGCGCACCTACACCCGTCTGATCGGCGCGTGCGTCCCGGCGGCCGTCGCGGCGGGCGCCGCCGCCTACGGGGTCACGCAGGTCCTGGGCAGCGGGGCCCTCGGCTCACTCGCCGCCCTCGTCGCCGGCGGGATCGCGCTGGGGGCGGTGTTCCTCCTCGCCGCCAAGCGCATGCGCATCGAAGAGCTCAACTCCATGGTCGGAATGGTCCGCGGCCGACTGGGACGCTGATGCGCACAACCGTCGGGTCCCTTCGCGTGTCGTGCATAGCGCCGGACTGTGGGCACAATTGGCATGGCTTCGCAGACTGGCCGACAGCGCGTAACGGATGGGGAGGCAGGGACGACGGTGGCGGAACGTAGCACAGCTGCCGTCGACGTGGCCGACAACAGCGGCGACCAGCCGCTGGCCGCAGATGCGGCCAAGGCCACGGCCGACGGGGTGGACACCCAGAACGGACGAGCCGCGGACGTGCCCATGCCCGAGAAGGACGGCGAACGCAGAAGCGCGGCGCCCGCCACCGCACCGGAACTCCACAGCGGCCACAAGCTCGCCCGGCGCTACCGCCTGGAGGAGTGCGTCACCCGTCTGGACGGATTCAGCAGCTGGCGTGCGATGGACGAGAAGCTGCGCCGCGCCGTCGGGGTGCACCTGCTGCCCGCCGACCACCCGCGGGCCCGCACGGTCCTGGCCGCGGCCCGCTCCTCCGCCCTGCTCGGCGACCCCCGGTTCGTCCAGGTCCTCGACGCCGTCGAGGAGAACGACCTCGTCTACGTCGTCCACGAATGGCTGCCCGACGCGACCGAGCTCACCGCCGTTCTCGCCGCCGGCACGCTGGAGCCCCACGAGGCGTACCAACTCGTCAGCCAGGTATCCCAGGCCATGGCCGCGGCCCACCGCGAGGGCCTGGCCCACCTGCGCCTGACGCCCAGCGCGATACTGCGGACCTCCACCGGCCAGTACCGCATCCGCGGCCTCGCCGTGAACGCAGCCCTGCGCGGCATCACCAGCGACACCCCGCAGCGGGCGGACACCGAGGCCATCGGCGCGCTGCTGTACGCGGCCCTCACCCAGCGCTGGCCGTACGAGAACGACGCCTACGGCCTGCGCGGCCTGCCCAAGGGCGTCGGTCTGCTCGCCCCCGACCAGGTCCGCGCCGGCGTCCACCGGGGCCTCGGCGAGCTCGCCATGCGCGCCCTCGCCAACGACGGGGCCACGGCCTCCCGTCAGGAGCCGCCCTGCACCACCCCGGAGGAACTGGCCAAGGCCGTCGCGGCGATGCCCCGCATCAAACCGCCCGAGCCGGCCTTCACCGCCCCGCCGGAGTACCAGCACACCACCTACCAGCAGGGCAGCTACGGCCGCCCGGCTCCCGTCGGCATGCCCGCGGCCCCGATCTCCGTGGCCGTGCCCCCGCCGCCCCCGCTGCAGAGCCGGACGGGCCGCGCCCTGAAGTGGGGCGTCGCCGCCCTCCTGATCGCCGCACTGGGCCTGGGCAGCTGGCAGCTGGCCGACGCGCTCCTGGACCACGGCAAGCAGAACAACAACGAGACGACGCAGCCCCAGCAGCAGGGTCCGGCTCCGGAGAAGAAGGAACTCGCCGCCCTCCCCATCAAGGACGCGAAGGAATACGCGCCCGACGGGACCCCCCAGAACCCCGGCGACGTCGACAAGACCTACGACGGGGACGCCTCCAGCTACTGGCGCACCAAGAGCTTCTCCGACGGCCCGAAGATCGTGATCAAGCCCGGCGTCGGAATCGTCTACGACCTCGGCTCCGAGCAGGAGGTCAAGGAGGTCTCGATAGGGCTCAGGTACGGGGGCAACCACACCACCCTGGCGCTCTACGCGGCCGACTCCCCGAGCCCCAAGGATGTCAAGGACGCCGTCGACCCGAAGAAGAAGTTCGCGGGTGTCAACACCAAGGACGACAGCGTCAAGCTGACCGCGTCGAAGCCGGTCAAGACGCGCTACGTGCTCCTGTGGATCACCGAGATGCCGTACGCCGGCTACGACAACTACAGCGGCGCGGGCTACAAGCAGGGCATCACGGACGTGACCTTCAAGGGCTGACGCACGGCAGGGGAGGGCTCACCGTTGGACGAAGCCGCAGCCGGTGACCGCAGCGACCAGGAGCTCCTGGCCCTGCATGTCGCCGGGGACCCCGATGCCTTCGGCGAGCTGGTGCGCCGGCACCGGGACCGGCTGTGGGCCGTGGCGCTGCGGACGCTGGGGGACCGGGAGGAGGCGGCCGACGCCGTCCAGGACGCCCTGGTCTCCGCCTACCGGGCCGCGCATACCTTCCGCGGGGACTCCGCCGTCACCACCTGGCTGCACCGGATCACCGTCAACGCCTGCCTGGACCGGGCCCGCAAGGCCGCCTCGCGCCGGACGGCCCCCCTCGACGACACGGACCGGCTGGAGCTGCTGCTGGAGCCCCACGAGTCCGCTGAGGCCCCCGCGGAACGACACGACCTCCACCGCCAGCTCCTGGCCGCCCTGTCCACCCTGCCCGACGATCAGCGAGCCGCCCTCGTCCTCGTGGACATGCAGGGGTATCCCGTCGCCGAAGCCGCCGCCGTCCTCGACGTCCCCGTCGGGACCGTCAAGAGCCGGTGTGCGCGCGGCCGGGCGAAACTCCTCCCGCTCCTCACTCATCTGCGCACGTCTACCGGGGATAACACCGCCACCGGGCGGGGAAGGAACCGGACGCCGGGGGCATCCGTCCCATCTGCGGCAGAAGCCAGGCATCCAGAACCGGACCCAGACCCTGTGAAGGGCGGAGGTGGACGACCGTGACCCCCACGACCGGCACTGCCGGCACGATCCGGCACCCGGAGGTCTCGGAGATCTCCGACCTCACCGAAGGACTCCTCTCCCCCTCCCGTACCGCCGAGGTCCGCCGTCACCTCGCCGGCTGCACGCTCTGTGCCGATGTCCTGGCCTCCCTGGAGGAGATCCGCTCCCTGCTGGGCACCTTGCCCGGGCCGCCGCGGATGCCCTCCGCCATCGCCGGGCGCATCGACGCGGCCCTCGCCGCCGAGGCCCTCCTCGACTCCACCGCTTCCCGGACCGAGGCCCGGACCGCACCCGAGCCCCGCGTCACCGACGACGTTTCACGTGAAACCAACGATGTTTCACGTGAAACCGCCGGTGTTTCACGTGAAACCGCCGGTGTTTCACGTGAAACGGCGTCGGCCCGGGCCGACGCCCGCCGACCCGCCGGTCACCCGTCCGGCGCAGCGGGGCCCGGTCGTCGCCGCGCCCGCCGCCGTATCGCCGTCCTCACCGGTCTGGCCGGGGCGGCCGCCTGCGTCCTCGGCGTCCTCCTCTTCAACGGGCTGAGCGGAACCGGAGCCCACGAGAGCGCCACGAGCAACAACACCGTCCGGGCCGCCGGCTCCCCCGCCCCCGGCGACTACACCGCTCAGGGACTCCAGCAGAACGTCCACCGGCTCCTGGCCGACGGGCCCACGGCGAACACCACCAAGACCGCGCCCGGTGACTCCAACCGGACCATGGAGCTCCAGGACTCCCCTCCGGGACTGGCCCCCGCCGAGCCGCCGGCCTCGCCGGGGCCGGCCGCGCCCGTGGTCCCCCGCTGCGTCCAGCAGGCCACCGGCCGCACCGAGACCCCCCTCGCCGCCGAACCGGGCCACTATCAGGGCACGGCGGTCTACCTCCTCGTGCTGCCCCATGCGGAGGACTCCGCTTTGGTGGACGCCTACCTCGTGGCCTCAGGCTGCGCGGAGAACCCCTCGACACCCTCCGGAAAGCCGCTTCTCACCCGGACCTACCCCCGCGGCTGAAGGGCTCCGCGGCCCGCTTCCGACGCATCCGGAGGCGGAGGGTGACGGAGGGGGAATGCGCGCGCCGTAGGATCCGTTGGGTGGGGTGAGAGTCCGCACCGGCCCCCGGTAGGCACCACGAAGTCCGCAGAGACGAGGAAAGAACCCGTGAGCGACGTACGAAACGTGATCATCATCGGCTCCGGGCCGGCCGGTTACACGGCCGCCCTGTACACCGCACGCGCTTCGCTCAACCCCCTGGTCTTCGAGGGTGCCGTCACCGCCGGCGGCGCGCTGATGAACACGACCGAGGTCGAGAACTTCCCCGGCTTCCGGGACGGGATCATGGGTCCGGACCTCATGGACAACATGCGCGCGCAGGCCGAGCGTTTCGGCGCCGAGCTCGTCCCGGACGACATCGTCTCCGTGGACCTCACCGGTGAGATCAAGACCGTCACCGACACCGCCGGCACCGTCCACCGCGCCAAGGCCGTCATCGTCACCACCGGGTCCCAGCACCGTAAGCTCGGCCTGCCGGGCGAGGACGCGCTCTCCGGGCGCGGTGTCTCCTGGTGCGCCACTTGCGACGGGTTCTTCTTCAAGGACCAGGACATCGCCGTGGTCGGCGGCGGTGACACCGCGATGGAGGAGGCGACCTTCCTCTCCCGGTTCGCCAAGTCCGTCACGATCGTCCACCGCCGTGACACCCTGCGCGCCTCCAAGGCCATGCAGGACCGCGCCTTCGCCGACCCGAAGATCAGCTTCGCCTGGGACAGCGAGGTCGCCGAGATCCACGGCGAGCAGAAGCTCTCCGGTCTGACCCTGCGCAACACCAAGACCGGCGAGACCTCGCAGCTGCCCGTGACCGGCCTGTTCATCGCCGTCGGCCACGACCCGCGCACCGAGCTGTTCACCGGCCAGCTCGACCTGGACGACGAGGGCTACCTGAAGGTCGACGCGCCTTCCACGCGCACCAACCTCTCCGGTGTCTTCGGCGCCGGCGACGTCGTGGACCACACCTACCGTCAGGCGATCACCGCCGCCGGCACCGGCTGCTCCGCCGCTCTCGACGCGGAGCGCTTCCTCGCGGCCCTCTCGGACGCCGAGACCGCCGCCGCGACCGTCTGACCCCGCTTCACCCCCCTACACCCCACCCCGCAGGAAAAAGGAGGCCGCTGTGGCCGGCACCCTCAAGAACGTGACCGACGCCGACTTCGACGCCGAGGTCCTTCGCAGCGACAAGCCCGTGCTCGTGGACTTCTGGGCCGAGTGGTGCGGTCCGTGCCGCCAGATCGCCCCCTCGCTGGAGGCGATCGCGGCCGAGTACGGCGACCAGATCGAGATCGTCAAGCTCAACATCGACCAGAACCCCGGCACGGCCGCCAAGTACGGGGTCATGTCCATCCCGACGCTGAACGTGTACCAGGGCGGCGAGGTCGTCAAGACCATCGTCGGCGCCAAGCCGAAGGCCGCCATCGTGCGCGACCTGGACGGCTTCATCCAGGCCAAGGCATAAGACAGCGGAACGGGGCCGCCCCTCCCGGGGCGGCCCCGTTCGCGTACCCGGGACCGTCACAGCGGTCCGGGGACCGTCACAGCGGTCGCAGCACCGGTTCCTTGCGCGCCCTCGCCCCGCTCAGCAGCCGGTCCAGGGCCAGTTCCACGTCTTCCTTCCACGACAGCGTCGTGCGCAGCTCCAGCCGCAGCCGCGGATGGGCCGGATGGGGGCGTACGGTCTTGAAGCCCACCGACAGCAGATGGTCGGCCGGCAGCAGGCAGGCGGGCCTCTCCCAGCGGGCGTCGCCGAATGCCTCGATGGCTTTGAACCCCCGCAGCAGCAGGTCCTTGGCGACCGTCTGGACCATCACCCGCCCCAGCCCCTGCCCCTGGTAGCCCGGCATGATCCAGGCCGTGATCAGCTGCACCGCGTCCGGTGAGACCGGGCTCGTCGGGAAGGAAGCGGCGCGCGGTACGTAGGCGGGCGGCGCGTAGAGGACGAAGCCCACGGGCACCTCGTCCACGTAGACCACCCGGCCACAGGATCCCCAGTCCAGGAGGACGGCGGAGATCCACGCCTCCTTCTCCAGCTCCGCGGTGCCCGCTTTCACGGCGGCCTCGCCGGTGACGGGATCGAGCTCCCAGAACACACAGCTCCGGCAACGCCTGGGCAGGTCCTGGAGGTTGTCCAGCGTGAGCGGTACCAGCCGACGACCCATAACGGCATCGTAACCACTGCCCCCCGCATCTTCGAGGGTGGACCTCTCACGACACAGGGGGCAGCGGCAAAACGCGAAGGGGAGAACTACTCCCCGGCGAGCCCCTGTTCCAGCACGCGGCCCTCACCCGGCGCCAGGGTGCCCAGGATCCGCTCCAGGTCCTCCATCGACGCGAACTCGACGGTGATCTTGCCCTTCTTCTGGCCCAGATCCACCTTCACCCGCGTCTCGAACCGGTCGGACAGACGCGTCGCCAGCTCGCTGAGCGCCGGGGACACCCGGCTCCCGGCCCGCGGGCCCTTGGGCTTCACGGGGCCCGACGGCTCGGAGCCCAGCAGGGCGACGATCTCCTCGACCGCGCGCACCGAGAGCCCCTCGGCCACGATCCGCTGGGCGAGACGGTCCTGCTCCTCCCTGTCCTCCACCGACACCAGGGCCCGCGCGTGACCCGCCGACAGCACCCCGGCGGCAACCCGGCGCTGCACCTGGGGGGAGAGCTTCAGCAGCCGCAGGGTGTTGGAGACCTGCGGGCGCGAGCGCCCGATCCGGTCGGCCAGCTCGTCGTGGGTGCAGTGGAACTCCCGCAGGAGCTGGTCGTAGGCGGCCGCCTCCTCCAGCGGGTTCAGCTGCGCGCGGTGCAGGTTCTCCAGGAGGGCGTCGAGGAGGAGCTTCTCGTCGTCCGTCGCCCGGATGATCGCGGGGATGGTCTCCAGCCCCGCCTCGCGGCAGGCACGCCAGCGCCGCTCACCCATCACCAGTTCGTACTGCCCGGGGGAGCCCGCCTGCCGGACCACCACGGGCTGGAGCACGCCCACCGTCTGGACCGATGTCACCAGCTCCGCGAGGGCCTCCTGGTCGAAGACCTCGCGCGGCTGGCGCGGGTTGGGCGTGATGGCGTCCAGCGGGAGTTCCGCGAACGTGGCGCCCGCCATCTCCGCGGCCTCGGGCCGCGCCGGGGCCGGCTCCTCCTGCGGCGGCGTCGCCGCCACCCCCAGGGAGAGAGAAGCATCGGCCTGCGCCAGCGCGGCGAGCTTCGCCGCGGCGATGCCCCGCTCCGACGTCAGTACCGGTACCGCCGACGGGGACGTGGACCCGGCTCCCATCGCCGGGTTCTTCTCCTGGGGAGCGGCCGGGATCAGCGCGCCGAGCCCCCGCCCCAGACCCCTACGTCGCTCACTCACTGGATCCCCTCCGCCATGCTCTGCGTGCTGTTCGTGCCCGTGCCCGGATGGGCGTACTGGGCGTCGTCAATGATTCCGGCTCCCCGGAACGCGATCTCCCGCGCCGCCTCCCGGTAGGAGAGGGCCCCGCTGGAACCCGGGTCGTACGTGAGCACCGTCTGCCCGTAGCTCGGGGCCTCCGAGATGCGTACGGACCGGGGGATGCTCGTGCGCAGCACCTCCTTGCCGAAGTGGGTGCGCACCTCCTCCGCCACCTGCGAGGCCAGCCGGGTCCTGCCGTCGTACATCGTCAGCAGGATCGTGGACACGTGCAGGGCCGGGTTCAGGTGCGCCCGCACCAGCTCGACGTTCCGCAGGAGCTGGCCCAGGCCCTCCAGCGCGTAGTACTCGCACTGGATCGGGATCAGTACCTCCGCGCCCGCCACGAGGGCGTTCACGGTCAGCAGGCCCAGGGAGGGCGGGCAGTCGATCAGGATGTAGTCGAGCGGCTGCTCGTACGCCTGGATCGCGCGCTGGAGGCGGCTCTCACGGGCCACCAGCGAGACCAGCTCGATCTCCGCACCCGCCAGGTCGATGGTCGCCGGGGCGCAGAAGAGGCCCTCCACGTCCACCACCGGCTGGACGACCTCCAGCAGCGGCCGGCTGTCGACGAGCACGTCGTAGATGGAGGGCACGTCGGCGTGGTGGTCGATGCCCAGGGCCGTGGAGGCGTTGCCCTGCGGGTCCAGGTCGATCACGAGGACGCGCGCGCCGTGCTGGGCCAGGGAGGCCGCCAGGTTCACGGTCGTCGTGGTCTTGCCCACGCCGCCCTTCTGGTTGGCGACCACCATGATCCGCGTCTCCGCGGGCCGGGGCAGGGGCACACCGGAACGTCCGAGACCCTCGACCGCCACCTGCGCGGCATGTTCGATCGGGGTGTCCTCGTCGTTGTCCACGAGGAGCGAGGGTGCCTCCGCAGCGGCCGCCGCCGGGGGCGCGCCCAGGGAAACATCCTCGCCTGGAGGTTCAGAGCGGGGACCGGGGACCGGATCGGCCATCGGCCCCGCGAGGTTGGCGTCGGACCGCACGGTGTCACTCTCCTCGGCAGCGGGCTCGCGATGAAGAGAGCCTGCCATGCCACCGGGGTCGCGAACCAGCGGGGCCCGTGCTCCTGTGGATGAATCCACCGTTGTGGACAACTCCGTCACCCCCGCGTCCCGGCGGGGGCGGGGGGCGGCAGCAGCCCGGCCGCGACTGATGATCCCGTGCAGCAGAGAGCGATGTTTCACGTGAAACACGATGCCGGGGCGGAGTCATCAGCCCTCTACGACACTCCGCAATCCCTGCCCATAGGGGTCAAACCCGCCCCGCACCGCTCCTTCTCGCCCCTCTGCCACCGCGGTCAGCGGCGCCGACGGGTCCTGCTGGTGCGCGCCGCCTTCGCCCGCTTGGCCGCGAACCGCACCCCGCCGGGACTCTCCCCGACCTCCACGCGGACCACCGTGGACAGGGGGTCGACCACGCCCTCGCCGACCTGGAGCACTGAGGTCTTCACCACACCGAGCTTGCTGAGCGCGACCTTCGCCGCGATCAGCTCCTCCTCGGCGGTGTCGCCCTTGAGCGCCAGCATCTCCCCGTAGGGACGCAGCAGCGGCACACCCCAGCCCGCCAGCCGGTCCAGCGGGGCGACCGCCCGCGCCGTGACCACATGCACCGGCTGGACCTTGCCGAGGACTTCCTCAGCCCGGCCGCGCACCACCGTGACATGGTCCAGCCCCAGCAGCTCGACGGCCTCCTGGAGGAAGGTCGTCCGGCGCAGCAGCGGCTCCAGCAGGGTGATCTTCAGGTCCCGCCGGACCAGGGCCAGCGGGATACCGGGCAGGCCGGCCCCCGAGCCCACATCGCACACGGTGACGCCGGCGGGCACCACCTCGGAGAGCACCGCGCAGTTCAGCAGGTGCCGCTCCCACAACCGGGGAACCTCACGGGGGCCGATGAGGCCCCGCTTGACACCCGCGTCCGCGAGCAGCTCCGCATACCGCACAGCTTCCGGGAAAAACTCACCGAACACCGCGCGCGCCTCTTCAGGCGCCGGGGGAAGCTCCGCTGCCTCCGTCACGGGGACCGTCCTTCCGTACAGAACCGCTCACGCCACAACCGTGGACGCTCGACTGCCAGGCTTACAAACATCGGCCCCGCCTGCGACACAGGCGGGGCCGACGCACAACTTTCCAGGTCAGGCCGGAAGCACAACGACGAAGCGCTGCGGCTCCTCGCCCTCGGACTCGCTCTTGAGGCCGGCCGCCGCCACCGCGTCGTGGACGACCTTGCGCTCGAACGGGGTCATCGGAGCCAGCTTCAGCGGCTCGCCCGATGCCTTCACGTCCGCCGCGGCCTGGGCACCCAGGGCGGCGAGCTCCTCGCGCTTCTTCGCCCGGAAGCCCGCGATGTCCAGCATCAGCCGGCTGCGGTCCCCGGTCTCCCGGTGCACCGCGAGGCGGGTCAGTTCCTGAAGGGCCTCCAGGACCTCACCGTCGCGGCCCACGAGCTTCTGCAGGTCGCGGCTGCCCGAGTCGCTGACGATCGACACCGAGGCACGGTCGGCCTCGACGTCCATGTCGATGTCGCCGTCCAGGTCGGCGATGTCCAGCAGCCCCTCAAGGTAGTCGGCCGCGATCTCGCCCTCCTGCTCGAGGCGGGTGAGGGTGTCGCCACTCTCAGCGGCGGCGGTGGTGGTGCCTTCCGTCACGGGAGGGACTCCTTCTACTTCTTGGAGGGCTTGCTGGGGGGCGTCTGGCGCTTCGACTTCGGCTGCCGCTTGGGCTGCTGCCGCTTCGTCGCGAGACCGCCGCTCGCCGCGTCGGCGTCCGCGGTGGCCTCGGAGCTCCTGATCACGGAGCCGTCCGCCTGTGCCGCCATGCCCTGCTTCGACAGCGCGGTGATGAACTTGCGCTCGTTGTCGTTGCGGTCCGGGCCCTTGGCCACGATGGCGGCGACGATCTTCTTCTTGCCCCGGCCCTTGACGGTCCCGTGCGTGGAGACGTGCTTCAGGAGACGGGTCAGGTACTGGTCCTGCGCCTTGCTGCCCGGGGTCGGGTTCTGGTTGATCACGTACATCTGCTGGCCCATGGTCCACACGTTGGTGGTCAGCCAGTAGACGAGGACACCGACGGGGAAGTTGATGCCCATGAAGGCGAAGATCAGCGGGAAGATGTACATCAGCATCTTCTGCTGCTGCATGAACGGCGTCTTGACCGAGAGGTCGACGTTCTTCTGCATCAGCTGGCGCTGGGTGTAGAACTGCGACAGCGACATCATGACGATCATGACCGCGGTCACGATGCGGACATCGGTCAGGGAGGCGCCGAGCGCCGCGACCTTCTCCGAGCTGTCCGTGAACTTCGCCGCCAGCGGAGCACCGAAGATGTGCGCCTGACGCGCGCTCTCCAGCAGCGACTGGTTGATGACGCCGATGGTCTGGCCGTTGGCGATGGCCGAGAGCACGTGGTACAGCGCGAAGAAGAACGGGGACTGCGCCAGGATGGGAAGGCACGAGGAGAGCGGGTTGGTACCCGTCTCCTTGTACAGCTTCATCATCTCTTCGGACTGACGCTGCTTGTCGTTCTTGTAGCGCTCCTGGATCGCCTTCATCTTCGGCTGGAGCGCCTGCATGCCACGCGTCGCCTTGATCTGCTTCACGAAGAGCGGGATCAGGCAGATACGGATCAACACCACCAGGGACACGATGGACAGGCCCCAGGCCCATCCGCTGTCCGGGCCGAAGATCGCGCCGTACAGCGAGTGGAACTGGACGATGACCCACGACACGGGTGTGGTGATAAAGCTGAACAGACTGGCAATCGTGTCCACTAATCAGGCTCCTTGAGCATTGCGAGATCTACGCAACGCACTGCGCAGCTGCTCGTGCCAACGCGGGCGTTTACGGGGTGGGACGTGGTCCACGCCGCCGGGGGACCACGGGTTGCACCGCAGGATCCGCCAGGCGGTCAGAGCCGTCCCCTTCACCGCACCATGCCGGTCGATGGCCGTGAACCCGTAGCGCGAACACGACGGGTAATAGCGGCACACCGGCCCGAGCAGCGGACTGATCGTCCACTGGTACAGCTTGATCAAAGCGAGCAGCGGGTACTTCATCGAGGCACGCCTCCCAGCAGCCGCCCGAGGGCGGCGTCCAGGTCGCGGGCCAGCTCGTCGACACCGGCGTCACCCGCTCCGGGCAGGGCCCGCACCACCACCAGGCTACCGTCGGGCAGCCGGCCCAGCCGATCCCGCATGAGATGGCGCAGACGGCGCTTCACCCGGTTCCGGACGACCGCGACGCCGACGGCCTTGCTGACGACGAAACCCGCACGCGGCGAGGGATGAGTCTCCCCCGGCTCGTGCGGGTCCGTGGCACCGCTGGTACGTAGGTGGACGACGAGGGACGGGCGACCTGCCCGGCGACCCCGTCGTACCGCGCTCGCGAAGTCCTCGCGCCGCCTCAGCCGATTTTCGGGAGACAGCACGACGTCACGACCTGCGCGTGGTTACGCGGAGAGGGCGGAGCGGCCCTTGCTGCGGCGGTTCGCCAGGATGGCGCGGCCGGCGCGGGTACGCATACGCAGACGGAAGCCGTGGGTCTTGGCACGACGGCGGTTGTTCGGCTGGAAGGTGCGCTTGCTCACTCGGGGGCTCCAGAGAATGAATCGTTGTGGCGGTACATCGCCTGGCTGTCACCGTGCGCCCACGAGGAAACTCGCGTGTTCGCCCGAGTGGACACCGCTAAATGATCACTAGTAGTGACCTTCGCCCATCGGTAGGCAGGCGGCAGCAGCCATCGACAACTCGACCTCGCTACGGTACGCGGGGCTACGCCATCCGGTCAAACCGAGCGCCCTTGCCCCACACTGTGCACAGGCTGTGGACAACGACTTGAACCGCAGCCACCAGCCTGACTACCGTTGTCTGATCCCTGATTTTTTGTCCCGACCGTCCCAAAGAACCACACATTCGTGGGACGAGGGACCTGTGAGAGAGCGTGCTCTGTGGCTGACGTACCTGCCGATCTTGCCGCAGTGTGGCCACGCGTGCTCGAAAAGCTGCTCGGGGAGGGCCAGCAGGGGATCGAGCCGAAGGACAAGCAGTGGGTCGAGCGCTGCCAGCCGCTGGCCCTGGTCGCCGACACCGCCCTGCTCGCCGTCCCCAACGAATGGGGCAAGCGGGTCCTGGAGGGCCGTCTCGCCCCGCTGATCAGCGACGCCCTCAGCCGCGAATGCGGCCGCCCGATCCGGATCGCCATCACGGTGGACGACTCCGCCGGCGAGCCCGCGCCCCCCGCCCCGCCCGCTCCCTCCCCGCGCGACTCGCGTGACTCGCGTGACCCCCGCGACTCCCGTGATCCCCGTGACTCCTACGAGCAGTACGGCGGCCCGCGCCCCGGCGCCGGCGAGCAGGAGCAGCTGCCCACCGCCCGCCCCGCCTACCCGGACTACCAGCAGCCGCGCCCGGAGCCCGGCGCATGGCCCCGCGGCGGGCAGGACGACTACGGCTGGCAGCAGCAGCGCTTCCCCGAGCGCGACCCGTACGCCTCCCCGCAGCCCGGCTACCTCCAGCAGCCGGAGCCCGGCGGCTACGAGCAGGGCGGCTACGAGCAGCAGAAGTACGAGCCGTCCTCCTACGAGCAGCAGAAGTACGACTCCCAGAAGTACGAGCAGCCCGCCTACGAGCAGCCCTCCTCCCGCCCCGCCCGGCCCACGCCCGCGCCGCCGCCGTCGGCGCCTTCCGGCGGTTCGACCTCGGGCCCGCTGGAGCCGACCGCCCGGCTGAACCCCAAGTACCTCTTCGACACCTTCGTCATCGGCGCCTCCAACCGCTTCGCGCACGCCGCCGCGGTGGCCGTGGCCGAGGCGCCGGCCAAGGCGTACAACCCGCTCTTCATCTACGGGGAGTCGGGGCTCGGCAAGACGCACCTGCTGCACGCCATCGGGCACTACGCGCGGAGCCTCTACCCCGGCACCCGGGTGCGGTACGTGAGCTCGGAGGAGTTCACCAACGAGTTCATCAACTCCATCCGCGACGGCAAGGGCGACGCGTTCCGCAAGCGCTACCGCGAGATGGACATCCTCCTCGTCGACGACATCCAGTTCCTCGCGAGCAAGGAGTCGACGCAGGAGGAGTTCTTCCACACCTTCAACACCCTGCACAACGCCAACAAGCAGATCGTGCTGTCCTCCGACCGGCCGCCCAAGCAGCTCGTCACCCTGGAGGACCGGCTCCGCAACCGCTTCGAGTGGGGCCTGATCACCGACGTCCAGCCGCCCGAGCTGGAGACGCGCATCGCGATCCTGCGCAAGAAGGCGGTCCAGGAGCAGCTCAACGCCCCGCCGGAGGTACTGGAGTTCATCGCCTCCCGCATCTCGCGCAACATCCGCGAGCTGGAGGGGGCGCTGATCCGGGTGACGGCGTTCGCGAGCCTCAACCGGCAGCCGGTGGACCTGGGGCTGACCGAGGACGTCCTCAAGAACCTGATCCCGGGCGGCGAGGACAGCGCGCCCGAGATCACCGCCGCCGACATCATGGCGGCCACCGCGGACTACTTCGGGCTGACCGTGGACGACCTGTGCGGATCCTCGCGCAGCCGGGTGCTGGTGACGGCGCGGCAGATCGCCATGTACCTGTGCCGGGAGCTCACCGACCTCTCCCTGCCGAAGATCGGGGCCCAGTTCGGCGGCCGCGACCACACCACCGTCATGCACGCGGACCGCAAGATCCGCGCCCTGATGGCGGAACGGCGCTCCATCTACAACCAGGTCACGGAGCTCACCAACCGCATCAAGAACGCCTGAGGACGGGCCCCGGACGGCGTGTCAGGGGCCTCCTGCGGACCTCTCACAGGGCGCTCCCGGCTCGAACCGGGGGCGCCCTTCGTCGTTCGTGCGCCCTTGCTCTGTTCGAATACGCCCCCGGGAGCGGCAGTTGTCCACAGATTCCCCAACTTTCTTCCGTCCACAGCCTGGGGAGGGCGATCGTCACCCACAATCTGTCCACAGGGGTACCGGGTGAGCCACCATCAGCCCAGCTCAAACGGCTGTGGATTTGTGCGCAAGCCTTGTCCACAGGCTGTGGACAGAATTTTCATCCACAGCCCCATCCACTCCTCTGTCCACCGCTGACTCACAGGTTGGCGCATCCTGTGCACAGGTTCCCCAGGGTTCTCCACACCGCTGTCCACTGTTCGGCAACCAGCCCCCTCCCGTCACCGCCAAGAGTGAAAGCGGTCACACGGATGTCGACGTTTGGGCTGTGGACTTCCGGGGGAAAACTGGGGACACACCTGTGGAGTAGTGGGGGTCCCCTGGGGACGGCCTGTGCAGAACTTTCTGTTCTCCACAGAGACACCGTGTTGTCCACCGGTGTCACCCACAGGGTGTGGGGATAAAAAACTGGGTCTGACCTGCAAAAACGAGGTTTTCCACCGTTTCCACAGGCCCTACTACTACCCCCATAGACAGTTAGCGCGGATTCGGTTTTCAAGCAGGTCCTGTGCACAACTCGTCGGACAGCCGTCCCGCCGCCCCGCTCCCGACTTGACCGCCAGCCGCAACGACTGTCGGCGCCGTACGTCAGACTGGTGACCGGCATCGGTCGAGGCATCGACGACCGACGACGAAGGCCGGCAGACGAGCGAGCAACAGCAGGAGGCGGTTCCGGTGAAGATCCGGGTGGAGCGCGACGTACTCGCGGAGGCGGTGGCCTGGGCCGCACGCAGCCTCCCGGCCCGGCCGCCGGTGCCCGTGCTCGCGGGCCTGCTGCTGAAGGCGGACGACGGCTCCCTGTCCCTCTCCGGCTTCGACTACGAGGTCTCGGCCCGCGTCTCCGTCGAGGCGGACGTGGAGGAGGAGGGCACCGTCCTGGTCTCCGGCCGGCTCCTCGCCGACATCTGCCGCGCCCTCCCCAACCGCCCGGTGGAGATTTCCACAGACGGTGTACGGGCGACCGTGGTCTGCGGCTCCTCGCGGTTCACCCTCCACACCCTGCCTGTGGAGGAGTACCCGGCGCTGCCCCAGATGCCCACCGCCACCGGCACCGTCCCCGGTGAGGTCTTCGCCTCCGCCGCAGCCCAGGTGGCCATCGCCGCCGGCCGCGACGACACGCTGCCCGTGCTGACCGGCGTCCGCATCGAGATTGAGGGCGACCGCGTCACCCTGGCCTCCACCGACCGCTACCGCTTCGCGGTCCGCGAGTTCCTGTGGAAGCCGGAGAACCCGGACGCCTCGGCCGTGGCCCTGGTGCCCGCCAAGACCCTCCTGGACACCGCCAAGTCCCTGACCAGCGGTGACACCGTCACCCTGGCGCTCTCCAGCTCCGGCCAGGGCGAGGGCCTCATCGGCTTCGAGGGCGCGGGCCGCCGCACCACCACCCGCCTTCTCGAAGGCGACCTGCCGAAGTACCGCACGCTCTTCCCGACGGAGTTCAACTCGGTCGCCGTGATCGAGACCGCCCCGTTCGTCGAGGCCGTCAAGCGCGTGGCCCTGGTCGCCGAGCGCAACACCCCCGTCCGCCTCAGCTTCGAGCAGGGCGTGCTCATCCTGGAGGCCGGCTCCAGCGACGATGCACAGGCTGTGGAGCGCGTCGACGCGACGCTGGAGGGCGACGACATCTCGATCGCCTTCAACCCGACGTTCCTGCTCGACGGCCTGAGCGCGATCGACTCGCCGGCCGCCCAGCTCAGCTTCACCACCTCGACGAAGCCCGCGCTGCTCAGCGGCCGTCCCGCGGTCGACGCCGAGGCGGACGAGGCGTACAAGTACCTGATCATGCCGGTCCGCCTCTCCGGCTGACCCGGTCCGGTACGCGGACACCGGGCCCGGTCCCGCGACTGCGCGGGCCGGGCCCGGCGCCGTCCGGAGCGGCCCCGCGCCACGGCCCGGCGTAGGCTCGGACCCGGCGGGCGACCCAGCGCAAACCGGCCGGAAACCACCGGCCCCCGGGGCGCCCCCGACACAGACGGCCCCAACGATTGAGGAACGCACCTGATGGAGCTCGGTCTCGTCGGTCTCGGCAAGATGGGCGGCAACATGCGCGAGCGCATCCGCCGCGCAGGCCACACCGTCATCGGATACGACCGCAACCCGGACCTCGCCGACGTCCACAGCCTCCGGGAGCTTGTGGACAGCCTCCAGGCCCCCCGCGTGGTGTGGGTCATGGTCCCGGCCGGCGCCGCGACGCAGTCCACCGTGGACGAGCTGGGAGAGCTGCTCTCGCCCGGCGACATCGTCGTGGACGGCGGCAACTCCCGCTGGACGGACGACGAGAAGCACGCCGCGGAGCTGGAGGCCAAGGGCATCGGCTTCGTGGACTGCGGCGTCTCCGGCGGCGTCTGGGGCCTGGAGAACGGCTACGCGCTGATGTACGGCGGCGACGAGAAGAACGTCGCCGTGGTCCAGCCGATCTTCGACGCCCTCAAGCCCGAGGGTGACTTCGGCTCCGTGCACGCGGGCAAGGTCGGCGCCGGCCACTTCGCGAAGATGGTCCACAACGGCATCGAGTACGCCATGATGCAGGCGTACGCCGAGGGCTGGGAGCTGCTGGAGAAGGTGGACTCGGTCACCGACGTCCGCGAGGTGTTCCGGTCCTGGCAGCAGGGCACGGTCATCCGTTCCTGGCTGCTCGACCTCGCCGTCAACGCGCTGGACGAGGACGAGCACCTGGAGCAGCTCAGGGGCTTCGCCCAGGACTCCGGCGAGGGCCGCTGGACCGTCGAGGCGGCGATCGACAACGCGGTGCCGCTCCCGGCGATCACCGCCTCGCTGTTCGCCCGCTTCGCGTCCCGCCAGGACGACTCCCCGCAGATGAAGATGATCGCCGCGCTGCGCAACCAGTTCGGCGGCCACGCGGTCGAGAAGAAGTAACCCCGCCCCAGCGGCGGGCATCACCGCACCACCAGCACCACAGAGCACAGCAGCAGGAAGCCGGGGGAGGTCGGCGCCGTATGCACGTCTCGCATCTCTCGTTGGCCGACTTCCGCTCGTACGCCCGGGCCGAGGTACCCCTCGCCCCGGGCGTCACGGCTTTCGTGGGCCCCAACGGCCAGGGCAAGACCAACCTGGTCGAGGCCGTCGGCTACCTGGCCACCCTCGGCAGCCACCGCGTCTCCTCCGACGCCCCCCTCGTGCGCCTGGGCGCCGACCGGGCCGTCATCCGGGCCGCCGTGACCCAGGGGGAGCGCCAGCAGCTGGTCGAGCTGGAGCTCAACCCGGGCCGCGCCAACCGGGCCCGGATCAACAGGTCCTCGCAGGTCAGACCGAGGGACGTGCTGGGGATCGTACGGACCGTGCTGTTCGCCCCCGAGGACCTGGCCCTGGTCAAGGGCGACCCGGGCGAGCGCCGCCGGTTCCTGGACGAGCTGGTCACCGCCCGCTCCCCGCGCATGGCGGCCGTCCGTTCCGACTACGAGCGGGTGCTCAAGCAGCGCAACACCCTGCTGAAGTCGACGGCGATGGCCCGTCGGCACGGCGGCCGGGCCATGGACCTGTCCACCCTCGACGTGTGGGACCAGCACCTGGCCCGCGCGGGCGCCGAGCTGCTCGCCCACCGGCTGGACCTGATCGCGACCCTGCTGCCGCTGGCCGACAAGGCGTACGAGCAGCTCGCGCCCGGCGGCGGCCCCCTCGCCCTCGCCTACCGCTGCTCCGCCGGAGAGAGCGTCGACGGCGGCGGGGCCCGCACCCGCGAGGCGCTCTACGAGGTCCTCCTCGCGGCCCTGTCCGAGGTCCGCAAACAGGAGATCGAGCGCGGGGTCACCCTGGTCGGCCCGCACCGCGACGACGTCCTTCTGCGCCTGGGCGAGCTCCCCGCGAAGGGGTACGCCAGCCACGGCGAGTCCTGGTCGTACGCGCTGGCGCTGCGGCTGGCCTCGTACGAGCTGCTGCGCGCGGAGGGGAACGAGCCGGTGCTGGTCCTGGACGACGTCTTCGCGGAACTGGACGCCCGCCGCCGCGAGCGGCTCGCGGAGCTGGTGGCCCCGGGCGAGCAGGTCCTCGTCACGGCGGCGGTGGAGGACGACGTACCCGGCGTGCTGACGGGGACGCGCTTCGCGGTGTCCGGCGGCGAGGTGACCCGGCTGTGAACGACGGCGAGCAGCAGAAGCGGAAGGCCCCCGAGCCCTCCGGCGTGGACCTGGCCCGGCAGGCGCTGGCCGCCGCCCGGGAGCAGGCCCGCGCCCGGGGCCACGCGGCGGGCGGGAAGCGCGGCCGGCAGCAGCCCGGGCTGCGTTCCGGGGCGCGAGCCGACGGCCGGGACCCGATGCCGCTGATGGCGGCGCTGGACCGGCTGCGCACCGAGCACGGCTGGGAGATGCCGATCGCGGTGGCCGGAGTGATGGAGCGCTGGCCGGAGATCGTCGGCCCGGAGATCGCCGCGCACTGCGAACCGGAACGCTACGAGGACCGCGAGCTGCTGGTCCGCTGCGACTCCTCGGCCTGGGCGGCCCAGCTGAAGCTGCTGGCCCCGCAGCTGGTGGCCCGGCTCAACGCGGAGCTCGGACAGGGGACGGTCCGGCTGATCAAGGTCCAGGGCCCGGGCGGCCGGCCGAAGCGGTACGGACCCCTGCGCGCGCCCGGCAGCGGCGGTCCCGGGGACACCTGGGGCTAGCCCCGGCGCGGCCTCCGGAGGCCGCCGGGGACGGATTCCGGCCGACGGTCCGGAGCCCGGCCGTCCCCCGGACGGACGCGTGGAATGCGGTGTCCCTCACGGTAGCCACGGGTTGACAGCCCGAAGCGCTGGACGCCCGCGTGAGCCTCTTTGAGCCCCTCCCCGGATATGGGGAGTCGGAGAGTGGAGGTTCAGGGCGGCACATGCGGACTCAGGCACCGGCAAACCCCCACTCATGTCAGTGGTACCGGTAGACTGGAAGCAATCCCGCCTCGACCGCGGGATCACGCAGACAACGCAGATCGACGCGGCCGCTCCCGCCGGCGCACATGCTGGTCCGGAGTACGGGCTGCGCTGTGCCAGAAAGGGCGCTTCGTGGCCGATTCCGGCGACTCCAACGAGAAGAATTACGACGCCAGTGCGATCCAGGTCCTGGAGGGCCTGGACGCGGTCCGCAAGCGGCCGGGTATGTACATCGGCTCGACGGGTGAGCGTGGTCTGCACCACCTCGTCTACGAGGTCGTCGACAACTCGGTCGACGAGGCGCTGGCCGGCCACGCGGACACCATCGACGTGACGATCCTCGCCGACGGCGGGGTGCGCGTGGTGGACAACGGCCGCGGCATCCCGGTCGGCATCGTGCCGTCCGAGGGCAAGCCGGCCGTCGAGGTCGTCCTGACCGTCCTGCACGCGGGCGGCAAGTTCGGCGGCGGCGGCTACGCCGTCTCCGGCGGTCTGCACGGCGTCGGCGTGTCCGTCGTGAACGCCCTGTCGACCAAGGTCGCGGTCGAGGTGAAGACGGACGGCTACCGTTGGACCCAGGACTACAAGCTGGGCGTGCCCACGGCCCCGCTGGCCAGGAACGAGGAGACCGCCGAGACCGGTACGTCGGTGACGTTCTGGGCCGACGGCGACATCTTCGAGACCACCGAGTACTCCTTCGAGACGCTCTCGCGGCGCTTCCAGGAGATGGCCTTCCTCAACAAGGGCCTGACCCTGACGCTGACCGACGAGCGCGAGTCGGCGAAGGCCACGGTGGGCGCCGACGACCCCGACGCCGAGGCGGCCGAGCCGCAGGCGCGCACGGTGAAGTACTACTACGAGGGCGGCATCGTCGACTTCGTGAAGTACCTCAACTCCCGCAAGGGCGAGCTCATCCACCCGACCGTCATCGACGTCGAGGCCGAGGACAAGGAGCGCATGCTCTCGGTCGAGATCGCGATGCAGTGGAACTCGCAGTACACCGAGGGCGTGTACTCCTTCGCGAACACGATCCACACGCACGAGGGCGGCACCCACGAAGAGGGCTTCCGCGCGGCGCTGACCGGCCTGGTCAACCGCTACGCGCGCGACAAGAAGCTGCTCCGCGAGAAGGACGACAACCTCGCCGGCGAGGACATCCGCGAGGGTCTGACGGCGATCATCTCGGTCAAGCTGGGCGAGCCCCAGTTCGAGGGCCAGACGAAGACCAAGCTGGGCAACACGGAGGCCAAGACCTTCGTGCAGAAGGTGGTCCACGAGCACCTCAACGACTGGTTCGACCGCAACCCGGTCGAGGCGGCGGACATCGTCCGCAAGTCGATCCAGGCGGCCACGGCCCGTGTCGCGGCCCGCAAGGCCCGCGACCTCACCCGCCGCAAGGGCCTGCTGGAGAGCGCCTCGCTGCCCGGCAAGCTGTCGGACTGCCAGTCGAACGACCCCACCAAGTGCGAGATCTTCATCGTCGAGGGTGACTCCGCCGGCGGCTCCGCGAAGTCCGGCCGCAACCCGATGTACCAGGCCATCCTGCCCATCCGCGGCAAGATCCTGAACGTCGAGAAGGCCCGCATCGACAAGATCCTCCAGAACACCGAGGTCCAGGCGCTGATCAGCGCCTTCGGCACCGGTGTGCACGAGGACTTCGACATCGAGAAGCTCCGCTATCACAAGATCATCCTGATGGCGGACGCCGACGTCGACGGCCAGCACATCAACACCCTGCTGCTGACCTTCCTCTTCCGCTTCATGCGTCCGCTGGTCGAGGCCGGGCACGTCTACCTCTCCCGTCCGCCGCTCTACAAGATCAAGTGGGGTCGCGACGACTTCGAGTACGCGTACTCGGACCGCGAGCGCGACGCCCTGGTCGAGCTCGGCAAGCAGAACGGCAAGCGGATCCGCGAGGACTCGATCCAGCGCTTCAAGGGTCTGGGCGAGATGAACGCCGAGGAGCTGCGCGTCACCACCATGGACGTCGACCACCGCGTGCTCGGCCAGGTCACGCTGGACGACGCGGCGCAGGCCGACGACCTGTTCTCGGTGCTGATGGGTGAGGACGTCGAGGCGCGGCGCTCCTTCATCCAGCGCAACGCCAAGGACGTCCGCTTCCTCGACATCTGAGTCGGCCTGTCGCTGACCGCCTGAAAGGACTTCTGACCAGCAATGGCCGACGAAACCACCCCCACCGCAGAGAATCCCGCGGAGGAGCAGCCCGTGCTGCGCATCGAGCCCGTCGGGCTCGAGACGGAGATGCAGCGCTCCTACCTCGACTACGCGATGTCCGTCATCGTCTCGCGTGCGCTGCCCGACGTGCGGGACGGCCTCAAGCCCGTCCACCGCCGCGTGCTGTACGCGATGTACGACGGCGGCTACCGGCCCGAGAAGGGCTTCTACAAGTGCGCCCGCGTCGTCGGCGACGTCATGGGCACCTACCACCCGCACGGCGACTCCTCGATCTACGACGCCCTGGTCCGCCTGGCCCAGCCGTGGTCGATGCGGATGCCGCTGGTGGACTCCAACGGCAACTTCGGCTCCCCGGGCAACGACCCGGCGGCCGCCATGCGGTACACCGAGTGCAAGCTCATGCCGCTGGCCATGGAGATGCTCCGGGACATCGACGAGGAGACCGTCGACTTCACGGACAACTACGACGGCCGCAACCAGGAGCCGACGGTCCTGCCGGCGCGCTTCCCGAACCTGCTGGTGAACGGCAGCGCCGGTATCGCGGTCGGCATGGCCACCAACATCCCGCCGCACAACCTGCGCGAGGTCGCGGCCGGCGCCCAGTGGGCGCTGGAGCACCCCGAGGCCACGCACGAGGAGCTCCTCGACGCGCTGCTGGAGCGCATCAAGGGCCCCGACTTCCCGTCGGGCGCGCTGGTCGTGGGCCGCAAGGGCATCGAGGAGGCGTACCGGACCGGGCGCGGCTCCATCACGATGCGCGCGGTGGTCGAGGTCGAGGAGATCCAGAACCGCCAGTGCCTGGTGGTCACGGAGCTGCCGTACCAGACCAACCCGGACAACCTGGCGCAGAAGATTGCCGACCTGGTCAAGGACGGCAAGATCGGCGGTATCGCCGACGTCCGCGACGAGACCTCGTCCCGTACGGGCCAGCGCCTGGTGATCGTGCTCAAGCGCGACGCCGTCGCCAAGGTCGTGCTGAACAACCTCTACAAGCACACCGACCTCCAGACGAACTTCGGCGCGAACATGCTGGCGCTGGTGGACGGCGTGCCGCGCACCCTGTCGATCGACGCGTTCATCCGTCACTGGGTGCAGCACCAGATCGAGGTCATCGTCCGCCGTACGCGCTTCCGCCTGCGCAAGGCGGAGGAGCGGGCGCACATCCTGCGCGGCCTGCTCAAGGCCCTGGACGCCATCGACGAGGTCATCGCCCTCATCCGGCGCAGCAACACCGTCGAGATCGCGCGCGAGGGCCTGATGGGCCTGCTGGAGATCGACGAGATCCAGGCGAACGCCATCCTGGAGATGCAGCTGCGCCGCCTGGCGGCCCTGGAGCGCCAGAAGATCGTCGCCGAGCACGACGAGCTCCAGGCGAAGATCGACGAGTACAACGCGATCCTGGCCTCGCCGCAGAAGCAGCGTTCGATCGTCAGCGAGGAGCTGGCCGCCCTCGTCGAGAAGTACGGCGACGACCGCCGCTCCAAGCTGGTGCCCTTCGACGGCGACATGTCCATGGAGGACCTGATCGCCGAAGAGGACATCGTCGTCACCATCACGCACGGCGGCTACGTCAAGCGCACCAAGACCGAGGACTACCGCTCGCAGAAGCGCGGCGGCAAGGGCGTGCGCGGCACGAAGCTCAAGCAGGACGACCTGGTCGACCACTTCTTCGTCTCCACCACGCACCACTGGCTGCTGTTCTTCACCAACAAGGGCCGCGTCTACCGGTCCAAGGCGTACGAGCTCCCGGACGCCGGCCGTGACGCGCGCGGGCAGCACGTGGCGAACCTGCTGGCCTTCCAGCCGGACGAGAAGATCGCCCAGATCCTCGCGATCCGCGACTACGAGGCCGCGCCCTACCTGATCCTGGCCACCAAGGGCGGCCTGGTGAAGAAGACGGCGCTCAAGGACTACGACTCGCCCCGTTCGGGTGGCGTCATCGCCATCAACCTGCGGGAGACCGAGGACGGCAGCGACGACGAGCTGATCGGCGCGGAGCTGGTGTCCGCCGAGGACGACCTGCTGCTGATCAGCAAGAAGGCGCAGTCCATCCGCTTCACGGCGACGGACGAGGCGCTGCGCCCGATGGGCCGCGCCACCTCCGGTGTGAAGGGCATGAGCTTCCGCGAGGGTGACGAGCTGCTGTCCATGAGCGTGGTGCGGCCCGGTACGTTCGTGTTCACCGCGACCGACGGCGGCTACGCCAAGCGGACCGCGGTGGACGAGTACCGCGTCCAGGGCCGTGGCGGTCTGGGCATCAAGGCCGCCAAGATCGTGGAGGACCGCGGGTCGCTCGTCGGCGCGCTGGTGGTGCACGAATCGGATGAGATCCTCGCCATCACGCTCGGCGGCGGTGTGATCCGTACGCGCGTCAGCGAAGTCAGGGAGACGGGCCGTGACACCATGGGCGTCCAGCTGATCAACCTGGGCAAGCGGGATGCCGTGGTAGGCATCGCCCGTAACGCCGAGGCGGGTCAGGAAGCTGACGAGGTCGACGAGATCGAGACAGGGATCGAGGCCGCGGCAGCCGAGGGTACGGCCGTCGAGGCCGCCGGGGACGCGGTGTCCCCGGATCGGGAGCACGAGGAGTAAGTCGTGAGTGGAGCCACGGGCGCCGGACCGGCCAAGACTGGAGCGAACGGTGCCCGTGGCCCCGCCACGGACTCCAAGGGCGGGGAGACACCCGCCGAGGGCGAGGGCAGGGGGGGAACCGTGACGGACACCCGAGGACCGCAGGCGAAGCCGGAGTCCAAGCCGGAACCGAAGCCGAAGTCGAAGCCGGCGTCCCAGCAGAAGCCGAAGCCCGCCGCGGACGCGGAGGCGGCCGGGCAGCCCTACCACCCCCCGCAGGCGTACGCGGCCCCCAAGGGGCCGGGCGCGCAGCGGGGACCCCGTCCGGGGACCCGTACGACGCCCCGGACGCGCAAGGCGCGGCTGCGGGTGGCCAAGGCCGACCCGTGGTCGGTGATGAAGGTCAGCTTCCTGCTGTCGATCGCGCTGGGCATCTGCACGGTCGTGGCGTCGGTGGTGCTGTGGATGGTCATGGACGCCATGGGCATCTTCTCGACGGTCGGCGGCACGATCAGCGAGGCGACCGGTTCCAACGAGGGCAACGGCTTCGACCTCCAGTCGTTCCTGTCGCTGCCCCGCGTGCTGATCTTCACCTCGGTCATCGCGGTGATCGACGTGGTGCTGATGACCGCCCTGGCGACGCTGGGCGCGTTCATCTACAACCTGTCGGCGGGCTTCGTGGGCGGCGTGGAGCTCACGCTGGCCGAGGACGAATGACCCGCTGACTGACCTGCGGGAAAGCCCCCGGGGAACGGATTTGGGTTCCACTGCGTCTGTGCGCTAATCTTCAGGAGTCAGCGCGCAGCGCAGAGGGGCTATAGCTCAGTTGGTTAGAGCGCATCCCTGATAAGGATGAGGCCACAGGTTCAAATCCTGTTAGCCCCACAGTGTCGAAGACCCCCAGGCCCCCGGGCCCGGGGGTCTTCGTCGTTGGGCCGTCGGGGGCATCCCAGATAACCGATCGGTATCGGTCGGTGTGTATTGTTGGCGCCCAGAAGTCCCCAACGTCAACGAAAGACGAGGTCGCGCGGTGAAGAAGCTGCTCCTGGTCGCACTGGCCGCCATCGGCGGGCTCCTCGTGTACCGCCAGATCCAGGCGGACCGCGCCGAGCAGGACCTGTGGACGGAGGCTACCGACTCCGTGCCTTCCGGTTCCGGCGTGTGAGCCCCACGTTTGATCTCATGAAGCCCCGGCTGCCGCTGCTGCCGGGGCTTCGTGCTGTTCCGAGGGCGTAACCGGTGGGCCCGGCAAGGGGCTTGTGCGCCCGTGTGACGGTCCGGAAGAGGTTTCGGGTGTCCCAGGTGCGGGAGGTGTGCGAAGGGGCCCCACAGCGCCACCGGGCCCGTCGCCCCGTGCTGTCCCCCTAACCCCCCGCCCCCGTGCTCGTCCCCCGTACCCCCCGCCCCCCGGCCGTGTCAGTTCTGGTGGGCCTCGTAATGGGTGATGGCCTCCGCCGTGCGCCCGGCGCCGTACACCCGCAGGAACTCCGCCAGTTCGGGGTGGCTGGGGGCGAGGGCGTTCGCCGCGTCGATGATGTCGCCGGCCGACGAGACCGACCGCAGCAGCGACTGGATCTCGCGGACCACCCGCTTGACGGTGGGCGCGCCGGAACTCGTGGCGCTCTGGGCGCTGTTGCTGAGGACGGAGCCCCCCTGGGTGTTCTTGATCTCGTCCATGCGGTCGGAAGCCTCGCCCGCGCTGACGCTGCCGTCCGCCACCTGTCCGGCGAGGTCCTGGAGGGCCTGGACCCGCTGGACCACGGCCGGGTTGCCGATCTTGGCGCGCTGGCCGCTCATCAGCTGGGACAGCATCGGTGCCGACAGTCCGAGGACAGCAGCGAGGCGGGCCTGGTTCAGGCCGAGGTCATCTATGAGCCGGCGGAAGAGGGCGCCGAGCGGCTCCCCGTACCAACTGCGCTGGAGCTCCCGGGCTCTGGCGGTGGCCTCCTGCTGTACTGCGTCCACGCTAACTACTCCCCTTCGCTGGTGCGAACCTCGCGAGCATCTTACGGAGCGTGGTCGCGGGGCGGGAGTCCCTATCATTTTGCGGGATGAGGGGGTTCACCGGGTACTCTGTCCTGCGGAACGGACGCTCCCTCCCGGGGGCGCGGCCGTGTCCGGGCGTACGGGGCCTTAGCTCAGTTGGTAGAGCGCTGCTTTTGCAAGGCAGATGTCAGGAGTTCGAATCTCCTAGGCTCCACTTCATCACCCCCTGACCTGCGGAAACGCGGGTCAGGGGGTTTTTGCTTCCCCCGCCTTCGCCGCCCCTCGCCCGGCCTCGTTCCCACCCCGTTCCCGCCCTGCTCGGGGCCACCTGGAGGATCCCCGGAGGGGGTCTGGGGCGGTGCTGGACGTGCTGGAGTCCGGGGCCGGTACGAATCCGGACAGTCCGGGGAAAGACGGCGGCCGTCCAGGACCACGGGGGGATCTGATCGGGAAGGCGGGACGTCACTATCTCCCGAGGAGTCCGACAAGGGGGACACGGTGAGTGACAACCAGAGCGCACAGCGGGCCAGAAGGGCCCTGCTGGTGATGCCCGGGCCGGGGCTCGTACGAGCGGCCCGGGCGGCGGGGCTGGAGGTCTGGGCCGCCCTGGACCACAGGCTGGAGGTGGAGCCGGGGGTCCGGGCCGAACTGCCGCCGGAGCGGATCCTGCGCGTGGACTTCGCGGAGACGGCCGCGCTGCGGGCCGTCCTGACGGACACGGCACGTCACCACGGCATCGGGCACATCCTCTACCTTCCCGGAGCGCTGACGGGCGGGGCCTCGGCGGCCGCGGAGGCGGTGGCCCGCGAGCTCGCGGACGGACGGGAGGAGGCGGCGGTGCCCGCCCTGCCGGACGCGGCGGCCATGCGGCGCGTCCTGAACGCCAGTGGGATCTCGGCCGTACGCGCCGAGGAGGCGGCCACCGTCGCCGAGGCGCGGGCCCTGGCGGAGGCGTTCCCGCTGCCGGTGGTGATCAAGTCCGCCGACGCGGCGGGCGTGTGGCACACGTCCCCGGTACGGGACCACGCGGCCCTCGCCGACTGGGCCGGGCGGGCCGTCGCCGGCCGCTACCCGGGCCCGCACCTGGTCGAAGAGCTGCTGACGGGGCCGCGGTTCAGCGTGGAGACCTTCTCGGTGGACGGGATGCACCTGGTCGCCGGAATCACCCCCGAGGGCCACGCGGAGCCGCTCTCCGAGGAGGACCGGGCGGGGGTGCGGGCGACCGTACGGGCGCTGCTGGACCTGTCCGGGTACGAGAGCGGGACCACGCGCACGCAGGTGCTGCTCACCTCGCGGGGGTCACGGATCGCGGCCTCGCGGGAGCCGTACGGGAACCCCGCGCGCCGGCCGGCGGGAAGCGGGGCACCGGCCTGACCGGTGGATACCGGACAGTGGTAACTCGCCAGAAGCACACAGGAGTTGGACAGGGATCGGAAAGGGAACGGTCCGGTATCGCCGTGGCCCAGTCTCAGTGATGTCGAAAGCGGCCCGCCGCACAGCGGAGCCGCACCGCACACATCAGGGGGATGGGTATGAAGAGCAAGCTGGCGGGCCTGGCCGGAATCTTCGCGGCGGCTCTGGTCCTGGGACTCGGGGTCACCGTGCACGGCGAGGGCGTGCCGGCGGGCCACCAGGTGCTCGCGGACGACCGCGGCCCGGCGGCGCCCTCCCCGGCCCCCCTCCACTGACGTCCGCGCGGTACCCACGAGACGGACGTGCCCCGCACCGGAGATCCGGTGCGGGGCACGTCCGTGTGCGCGGGTCAGCGGGCGCGGCAGAGTCCGGGGATCCCCATGAACGCGAAGATCTCCTCGGCCTCGGCCCACTGCCGCGCGGCGGCCGCCGGTTCCCCGAGCGCCTCGGACACCCTCGCCAGGCCGACCAGGGCGTCGGCCTCCTCGGGGCGCAGGCGCATCCCGGCCGCGATGCGGTGGGCGTGGGCCAGCAGGGTCCGCGCGGCCTCGTACTCGCCCCGGCGCACGAGCCGGCGTCCGAGGAGGTTCTCCACCTTCACCAGCCGGATCGGCGCACCACTGGCCCGGGCCAGGGCCAGGGCCCGCTCCGAGAAGGCCGCGGCCTCGGCCTCTTCGCCCAGCCGGTCCGCGACCTCCGCGGACAGCGCGAGCAGCAGGGCGCCGTCCGCCCGTTCCCCGCCCCAGTCGCACAGACCGCGAGCGGTCCGCAGGGAGGCGGACGCCTCCCCGTACTCGCCGCGGCCCGCCTGGGCGAAGGCCAGGTCCGTCAACGCCGTGACCTCGCCGCCCTGGTATCCGAGGCTGCGGCTGATCCCGAGCGCCAGACGGGCGGTCTCCTCCGCCTCCGTGAAGCGTCCGCAGTTCGCGTGCAGCGTGCTGAGCATGGTGAGGCCCTCGGACTCCTCGCGGCGCGCGCCCAGTTCCGCGGCCATGCCGATCGCCCGCTCGATCAGGGGGAAGGCGGCGGTGTACTGCCCGAGCGTCGACAGCAGCAGGCCGATGGTCGACTCGCTGTGGGCCTCGATGTGCCGGTCGCCGAGGCGTACGGCGGTGTCGCGGCCCTCCGCGGCCACCTCCAGCCCCTCCTCGAAGCGGCCGAGCTTCCAGCAGGCGGCGCCCAGGTTGGCCAGACTGACGCTCAGCAGGTGCGGGTCGTCGAGCCTGCGGGCGGCGGCGACGGAGATGCGGCCGAGGCTCCAGAACTCGTCGAACCGGCCGCGCGCGTGCAGGTGGAAGGCGAGGTTGCGGCTCAGGCAGGCCGTGTAGCGGTCGTGGCCGCGCTGGTCGGCGAGGGTGACCGCGGCCATGAGGCCGTCGTGTTCCTGGTCGAACCAGCGGCCCGCCAGGTCGGCGCGGCCCAGCGGGGGGAGTTCGCCCTCGTACGGGGAGATGCCCGTGGGGCGGTGCTTGCGGCCCGGGAACAGGACCTCGCAGGCGGTGTCCGTCGCCGTCAGGTAGTAGCCGAGCAGCCGCTCGACCGCCGCCGCGTCGGCGGCCTCCGTCGCCGGGACGCGCAGGCTCTGGGCGAAGCTGCGCACCAGGTCGTGGAAGGTGTAGAGGCCGATCTCGGGCTGCTGCACGAGGTGGACGTCGAGCAGGAACTCCAGGGTGTCGTCGGCGTCCCGGACGGTCGTGCCGAGGAGCGCCGCCGCCGTGTGGACGTCCACGTCGGCGCCCGGGTGCAGGCTCAGGATGCGGAAGGCCGTGCGGTGCTTCTCGTCCATGGCCAGGTAGGACAGCCGCAGCGTCGCCGCCACACTGCGCTCGCCGGAGCTCAGCTCGTCCATCCGGCGGGTCTCGTCGCGCAGCCGCTCGACCAGGTAACGGACCGTCCAGCGCGGCCGGTTGCGCAGCCGGGCGGTGGCGATGCGCAGGGCCAGGGGGAGGTGCCCGCACAGCTCGGCGAGCTCCGCGGCCGCCTCCGGCTCGGCGGCCACGCGGGCCGCGCCGAGCGTCTGCGTCATCAGGTCGGCGCTCTCCCCGGGCTTCATCAGGTCGACGGAGACCCACTCGACCCCGTCGAGGTCCATCAGCCGGGCCCGGCTCGTGACCAGCACCAGGCAGCCCGGCGAGGCCGGGAGCAGGGGCCGGATCTGGGCGGCGTCGGCGGCGTTGTCGAGGAGCAGCAGGACCCGGCGGCCGTCCAGTACGGACCGCCACAGGGTGGTGCGGCCCTCCAGGTCCTCGGGGATGCGGTCTCCGGGGGTGCCGAGGGTGCGCAGCAGGCCGTCCAGGGCGCTCGCGGGGTTCACCGGGGTCTCGCCCGGGGTGAATCCGCGCAGGTCGATGAGGAGCTGGCCGTCCGGGTAGCGGGCGGCCAGCCGGTGGGCGGCGCGGACCGCGAGGGAGGTCTTGCCCGTGCCGCCCATGCCGTCGATGGCGACGATGCGGGAGTACCGTTCCTGGCCCGGGCCGCCCTCCACGCCTGCCTGGACGAACGAGAAGAGCTCGTTCAGCTCCTCGGCGCGGCCGGTGAAGTCCGGCAGGTCGTAGGGGAGGGTGCACGGGGCCTCGGTGGCGGGGGCCGGCGGTGCCTCCTCCTGTGGCTGCGCGGGGACGGGGACGGGTACGGGCGCCGCGGCGGGCTCCGGGACCGGGTCGGGCGCCGGCGGCTCGGGGACGGCCAGTTCCGGGCCGTCGCGCAGGATCGCCTCGTACAGCCTGGCCAGCTGCGGCCCCGGGTCGATGCCGAGCTCCTCCACGAGCAGTTCGCGCACCCGCCCGTACTCCTGGAGCGCCTCGGCCTGCCGTCCCGTGCGGTACAGGGCGAGCATCAGCTGGCCGCGCAGCGTCTCCCGCAGCGGGTGCTCGCCGATCAGCGCACGCAGCCCCGGCACCAGCTCGCCGCTCTCCCCGAGGGTCAGGCGCAGGCCGAAGTACTGTTCGGCGGCGGACAGCCGGCGCTCCTCCAGCGCGGTCGCCACCCCGTCGATCACGGGCCCGCCGGCGCCGGACAGGACCGGACCCCGCCACAGGGCCAGGGCGGAGGCCAGGCGTTCGGCGGCGGTGGTCAGCCGGCCGTCCTTCGCCGCCTGGCCCGCGGCCTGGACGGAGGCGTCGAACTCGAGCAGGTCGAGCTGCCCGGCGGTCACGGCGGCCCGGTAGCCGGGGCCGTCGGTGACGATCACCTCACTGCCGTCGGGTATGCGTCGTCGCAGGTCGGCGACGGCTTTGCGGACCTGGTGCGCGGCCGTCGCGGGAGGGTCCTGCTCCCATGCGGCCTCGACCAGCCGGGCGACGTTCACCACCCGGCCGGATTCCAGCAACAGCATGGACAGGACGCGCTCCTGGATCGCGCCGCCCAGTTTCAGCCGCCCCCCGGCGGCCCAGCTCTCTAGGGATCCGAGCACGTTGAAGCGCAGCGCGTTCCCTTGGGGAACCGCCTCGCGTCTGCCCTCGGAGCCCGGTTCTGTCGTGGTCATCGACAGCTGATCCCCCCCAGCCCAACAAATCCCCAGGTAGGGGCCTTTGCCAACGGGATCATAGGCGGTTCCCCCGGGGCGCGGTAAGGCTGCGGGAAGGGAACGGGAAGGGCAATGCGGAGGCTGTGTCGGCCGACAGGTCCGGCCCCCGGGGCCGCTGTCGCGTGGCGCATTCGACACAGCGAGCGGCAAAGGAGCAGAAGGTGGGCAGACTGGAGAGACCCCTCGCCCCGGACGCGGGACCCGTCACCGCGTTCGCCCGGGAGCTGCGCAGGCTCCGGGCCGCCGCGGGCAGTCCCGGCTACCGGGACATGGCCAACCGGGCGATGTTCTCCGCTTCGGTGCTCTCCGACGCGGCCGCCGGATACCGGCTCCCGACCCTCCAGGTGGCCCTTGCCTTCGCCGAGGCGTGCGGCGGGGACCGGGCGAGCTGGGAGCGCCGCTGGCGGGAGGCCGCCGGTGCGGAGGGGGCCGAGGGGGTCTCCCGTCCGGCCGCCAAGAGCGTCCAGCAGCACCAGGAGGCCGAGCTGCGCGCCGCCGCCGTGCGGGCCGTGGTGCCGCCGCCCGCGCAGCTGCCGATGGAGCCGCACCGGCTGGTGGGGCGCGGGCACCTGCTCCAGCGGGCCCGGGCGCTGACCGCGTCCCGGGGCGGGGGGAACAGCGCGGTCCGGCCGCTGGTGATCACCGGTCAGGTCGGGGCGGGAAAGTCGGCGTTCGCGCTGCGGCTCGCCCACGAGATGGCGGCGGACCTGCCGGACGGACAGCTGTACGCGGACCTCGACCCGGCCGCCGACGGCCGCAAGGACGCCCACGGGATCGTCGGCGGTTTCCTGGAGGCGCTCGGCATCCCGGCCGACCGGATCCCGGCCGACACCGGTCCGCGGTTCGGCCTCTACCGTTCGCTGCTCGCCCGCCGCCGGGTCCTGGTGGTCCTCGACGGGGTGCAGCACGAGCGTCAGGTGCGCGAGCTGCTGGCCGCCGCGCCGGAGAGCCGGATGGTCGTCACCAGCCGCTCGCGGCTGCTGGGCCTCGACGGGGTGCAGCGGCTGCGGCTGCCGGCCCTGGACCGGGACGAGTCGGTGGAGCTGCTGGTGGAGCTGCTGGGCGAGGAGCGGGCCGGGGCGGAGCCGCGGGCCTGCCTGCGGCTGGCCGAGGCGTGCGGGGACCTGCCCGCCGCGCTGAACCTGGCCGGGCGGCGGATCGCGGCCCGGCCGGAGTGGATGCTGGAGGACTGTGTCGCGGAGCTGCTCGGCGAGGGCGCGCCGGCGCCGGGGCCGTTCCTGTCCCGGCTGCGGGCCGGGGACGAGAGCCTGAACCGGCGTCTGGAGGCCGCCTGGCGTGCGGCCGTGCCGTGGGCCCGTCCGCTGCTGCGCGAGATCGCCGTCTCCGGGCGGCCGTCGGTGGACGCGGTGGTGTACGCCTGCGCCGATGCGCTCGTCCAGGGGGTGGAGCGGTCGGCGGAGCCGGTCGAGGACCTTCTGGAGAGCCTGCTGGACGTGGGTCTGCTCGCGCCCAGTGACCTGCCGGGCCAGTACGGACTGCCGCCGCTGGTACGGGCGTTCGCGCTGGCCCAGCCCGATCCGGAGGCGTCCGCCGGCTCCGCCGCGGGCCCGTCCCCGGCGGCTTCCGCGGCTGCCGCGGTGGTCGCCGCCGCCCGGGCGGCCGCCGCGGGCTCCTGACGCCCCCCCGGCCCGTCCACAGGCCCGTGATCCCCTGGGGACGGGCCCCTTGAGACCGGCCCCCTTCCCCCGGGGGGCCTCAGCCGCGCGCTGCCGCGTCCACCCCCTGGGCGCGCAGCGCGCGGCTCATCTCGTCACGGGCCTCGGTCAGCAGGCGCCGCAGGGCCGGCGGGGGCGCGGCCTCGGCCAGGTAGGCGTCCGTGCGGTCCACCGTCTCCTGCTCGACGAGCAGCCTCGGGTAGAGCCCGGTCACCAGGGTGCGGGCCACCTCCGGCGAACGCCGTGCCCACACCTCGCCGATCTCCGCGAAGTACCGGTCCGCGTACGGGCGCAGCAGCTCCCGCTGGCAGCCCTGGGCGATGCCGAGTCCGATGGGGCTGTGGACCCCGCCGATCAGCGCCCGCCGGGTGCCGTTGCCGACGTCCTCCCGTACGGCCGCCTCCCACGCCTGGGCCTTGGCCTCGGCGTCGGGCCGCGCGGCCAGGGCGCCGGCGGCGTACTCGGCGCCGGCCGTGGTGCCGTCGCGCAGCCGCTCGGCCTCGATCTCGGCCGGACCGGCCTGGTCGCCCCTGACGAGGGCGGCGAGCAGGGCCCAGCGGAGCTCCACGTCCACGACGAGGCCCTCGATCTCCACGCTGCCGTCCCGCAGTCCGGCGATCAGGCGCAGTTCGGCGGCGGTCCCCGCCACCCGGGCCAGCAGCAGCGCCCAGGCGAGCTGGATGTCGCTGCCGGGCGCCGACGAGGTCAGCCGCCGGCGGGCCGCCTCGGCCACGGCGGCGCGCAGCTGCCGGCGGGACTGCGGTGCGGCGTACTGGTCGAGGCTGGTCAGCAGGGTGGAGTGCAGGGTCTGGACGACCTCGGTGTCGCTCTCGCTGTCCACCCCGGCCAGGACGAGGTGGACGTAGTCCCCGGCGGCCAGTTCCCCGGCCCGGACCATGTCCCAGGCGGCGGCCCAGGCCAGGGCGCGCGGCAGGCCCTCGGTGAAGGCGCCGACGCCGTCGGGGCTGTCAAGGAGGCCGCTCAAGGAGTGCGGGTCGAGCCGGATCAGGGCGTACGTGAGGTCCTCGTCGTTGAGCAGCACCACATCGGGGCGGGCGGTCCCGAGGAGGGCGGGCACCTCGGTACGGGCCCCGGAGACGTCCACGCGTACCTGGCCCACCCGCCGCAGCGCTCCCTCCCGCCGGGAGTACAGGCCCACCGCGAGCCGGTGCGCGCGCAGGTACGGGTGCTCGGCCGGGGCCTCCTGGAGGACGGCGAAGGAGGTGAAGCGGCCCTCGTCGTCCACGGTGTACTCGGGGCGCAGGGTGTTGACGCCCGCCCGGCCCAGCCACTCCCGCGCCCAGCCGCCCAGCTCGCGGCCGGATGCCTCCTCCAGGGCGGCGATCAGGTCGGCGAGGGTGCTGTTGCCCCAGGCGTGGCGGGCGAAGTAGGTCCGCATACCGGTGAGGAACTCCTCCTCGCCGACCACGGTGACCAGCTGTTTGATGGCGGAGGCGCCCTTGTAGTAGGTGATCTGGTCGAAGTTCTCCAGGGCCTGCTCGATGTCGGCGGCCGGGCCGGCGACGGGGTGGGTGGAGGGCAGCTGGTCCTGGCGGTAGGCGTTGGCCTTGTCGGCGGTGGCGAAGCCGGTCCAGGAGTCGTGCCAGCGGGTCGTGGCGACCTGGGCGCGCACCGACATGTAGGTCGCGAAGGTCTCCTTCAGCCAGATGTCGTCCCACCAGCGCAGGGTGACCAGGTCGCCGAACCACATGTGGGCCAGCTCGTGGAGGATCGTCGCGGCGCGCCGGTGGCGTACGGCGTCGGTGACCTTGGAGCGGAAGACGAAGTTCTCGCGGAGGATGACGGTGGCGGCGTTCTCCATGCCGCTGAGGTTGTACTCGGGGACGAAGACCTGGTCGTACTTGGCGAAGGGGAAGTCGGTGCCGAAGGCTTCCAGGTAGAAGTCCAGGCCGCGCTTGGTGGTCTCGAAGAGCTCCTCGGCGTCGAGGTGTCCGGCGACCGAGGCGCGGCTGGCCAGCCGCAGCGGGACCTCCTGCCCGGACTTGGCGGTGTAGTGGTCGCTCACCAGGTGGTACTCGCCGGCGACGAGCGAGGTCAGGTAGGTGGGCAGCGGGGGCGTGGGCGCGAACCGCCAGACGGCCGCGCCGTCCGGGGCGGGCTCGGGCCGGGGGGTCGGGGAGGCGGAGAGGACCGTCCAGGAGGCGGGGGCGGTCACCGTGAAGGTGAACGGCGCCTTCAGGTCGGGCTGTTCGAAGGTGGTGAAGACCCGGCGGGCCTCCTGCACCTCGAAGTGGGTGAAGAGGTAGACCCTGCCGTCCACCGGGTCCACCGAACGGTGGAGCCCCGCGCCGGTGTGGGAGTACGCGCAGTCGGCGACCACGAGCAGCTCGTTCTCGGCGGCCAGCGCGTCCAGGTGGATCCTTCCGCCGCGGTGGACGGCGGACGGGTCGAGGGGGCGGCCGTTGAGGGTGATCCCGTGGACCTCTTCGGCCAGCAGCTCCGCGAAGGTGGCGGAGGGTCCGGCGGGGTCGGCGGTGAAGCGGATCAGGGTGGTGGAGCGGAAGGCGGCCGGACCGCGGGTGAGGTCGAGGCCGACCTCGTAGGAGGTGACCGAGAGCAGGGCGCTGCGCGCGGCGGCTTCTTCGTGGGTCAGGTTCGGGCCGCTCATGGTGGTGGTGCTCCTCGTCTCGGTCGTGCTCGCGCGGGTGGCAGGGGAGTGACGCGGGGGGTGGCAGGGGGAGTTACGCGGGGGAGGGCAGGCGGGTGTCGAGCGGGTGGTCGAGGGCGGCGAGGCCGACGGGGGCGGGGTCGGCGCCGGTCAGCCGTTCGGCCAGGGCCCGGGCGATGAGGGGGGCGAACTTGAAGGAGGTGCCGCCGCAGGCCGCGTACGCGTATCCGTTGCCGCCGAGCGCCACCAGGAGCGGGCCGCCGGTGTCGGCGAAGGACATGTAGTAGGCGTCCTTGGCGTCGGTGATCCAGGCGGGGCCGATCCCGGGGATCAGGTCCGCGAACTCCGCCTCCAGCCGGCGCCGGAAGCCCTCCTCGGTCGCGTAGTCGGTGATCTCGTCCACCGCGCGGCAGACCGAGGCCGAGGTGATCTTCAGTGCGGTGCCCGCCACCGGCGGGATCAGCCAGGCACCGCGCCGGGTGCCCAGCGAGGGAACGGCCGGGGTGGCCGCCCAGGCCGCGGCCTGCCGCCGGGGGACGCGGCAGTACAGCAGGGACTGGCGGAACAGCACCAGCCGCTCGGCGATCCCCGGCGGCAGCAGCCCGCGCGACCAGGGGCCCACGGCGACCAGGACCGCGTCGCCGCGCAGGACCCGGCCGTCGGCCAGCCGGACGCTGGCGCCGTCGCCGTCCACCTCGGTGGCCGCGCGGTGCTCGATCAGCTCGATGCCGGGCTGCCACTTGAGCCAGGCGACGCAGGCATGGAGGACGCGGTCGGCGAGCAGCACCCCCGCCTCGTCCTCCAGTACGGCGCCCAGCGCACCGTCCAGGTACAGGTGCGGGTAGCGCTCGGCGAGGGCGGAGGCGGTGAGCTCCCGGGCACTGCCCCCGGCGCCGGCGACGAGCAGCGCTCCGGCGGCGGCCGCGGCGGGCGGCAGCACGGTCAGGGCGCCGACCTGCTCGTAGAAGCGGGTGGAGAGCAGCTCTTCCAGTTCGAGCCAGCGGCGGTGGGCCCGGAGCGCGGCCGCCGTGGCCGTCGGGTCGGCGGGGTGCAGGGCGCGCAGGATGCGGTGCTGGTCGAAGGAGGTGGCCCGGCTGAAGGGGATGGGCCCCTGGTCCACGATCGTGACCTTGTGCCCGCCGAGTACGCACTCGACGGCCGTGAGCAGGGCGATCACGCCGCCGCCCACCACTGTCACTCTCATCGCACACCTCACTTTCTTGTTGGCGTAGGGCCGGGCGGGTGCCCGGTGGGGCCGGCGGGTCAGCTGTCGAGGACGAGGGTGGTGAGGGCGGCCGCCTTGTCGAGGGCCTCCTCGACGTCCGCGAAGTCCTCGCCGGCGCAGATGACGTAGGCGTAGCGGGCGAGGTAGCCCTCGGGCGGGAGCAGCAGGGTGGTGCCGGGCTCCACCATGGGGACGGCCTCCAGCAGGCCGGGACCGGCCGCGGGCTCGGGGACGTCGACCGAGCGGACGGTGCCGTTGGCGTGCGGGCAGAGGAAGCGGATGCCCACGGTCCGCCGGTGGGCGGGGGTCCACTCGGGGCGGACGCCCGTCGCCGCGTCCACGGCCAGCGCGGCCGGGTCCACGCCGGTGGCGAGCTTGCCGAGGTAGGGGATGAGGTCGCCGCCCAGGCGGGCGTTCACCTCGATGATCACCGGGCCGCGGGAGGTCAGCTTCACCTCGGTGTGGGTGATGCCGTACGCGATCCCCAGTTCGCGGTGGGCCGTGCGCAGGACGTGCAGCAGCTCCTCGTCCTGGAGCAGCGGGTCGGTGGCGCTGAGGGTGTGGCCCGTCTCCTCGAAGTACGGGGCGGGGCCCAGTTCCTTGTGGGCGAGGAACAGCGGGGTGTACTCGCCGTCGAAGTTGACCCCGTCGATGCTGATCTCGGGCCCGGTCACGCACTCCTCGACCAGTACCCCGCCCTCGTAGGACAGGGAGCCGCCACGGCTCGCGGAGTCCGCGACGTCGAAGGCGGTGAGCACCTCGCCGGGGCCGTCGACGCGGATGACGCCGATGCTGGCGCCCATGCCGCGGGGCTTGAGGACCACCGGGTAGCCGAAGGAGTCGGCGGTGACCAGGGCCTCGTCGGCCTCGGTGACATAGGCGAAGCGGGGCTGGGGCAGTCCGGCGGCGGTGAGCACCTGCCGGGTGTTGTGCTTGTTGCGGCAGTTCTCCACGCCGGCCACGGTCAGCCCGGGCAGGCCGAGCCGCTCGGCGATGTGGGCGGTGGCCACGACGAGGGTCTCGTCGTAGCTGAAGACACCCGCCACGCGGTGGGTGCGGGCCACCTCCTCGGCGGCCGCGACCAGCGCCTCCTGGTCGGGGACCAGGCGCTCGGCGTCCAGCAGGGGGACGGTGGTCGACCCCCGTACGTAGGGTTCCTGCCAGGTGGGGTCCACCGCGTCCAGGATCCAGACCGGGTGGCGGCGGGCCGCGCCCGCGAGGAGGTACTCGCGGTAGGGGCGGCCTCCGCTGCCGACCAGGATCACCACTGCGTCGTCCGTCATGTCCTTCACCTCGTTCGTCACTGCCTGGGTCGTGTGGTCGTTCATCGGGGCGTCAGCCCGCCGCGGTGGCGAGGACCCGGTCGTCGGCCGTCGATATCGCCGCGACGCGCGGCTGCGCGATGCGGAGGTAGTCGGCGGTGTCCAGGGCCACGGAGCGGTCGAGGCGGGCGGCGTTGAAGTAGATCTCGTCGTGGTCGAGCAGCCGCTCGTCGACGATCAGCCGGAGGTCGGGGTGGAAGCCGAAGGGCATCACCGTGCCGCTGACGCTGCCGGCGAGGCGTTCCGCGATCTCCCGGGTGGCGAAGGCGGTGCGGCCGCAGCCGCCGACCAGGTCCGCGAGGGCGTCCATGTCCACCTGGCGGTCGCCGGGCACCACGGCCAGGACGTACACCCCGGTCCGCTTGGTGATGCCCACGCGGACGATGAGGCACTTGGCGGCCTCGTCGAGCCGGTGGCCGCGCAGCACGCTCGCGAGGTCCGTGCGGCCCTCGGCGGGGTGGTCGATCAGCCGGTAGCGGGCCTGGTGGGAGTCGAGGAGGTCGATCAGCTTCCCGTACATCACAGCTCCTGTTCCGCGTAGTACCAGTCCTCCGGGTTGATGAGCCCGAAGGGGTTGACGGGGGCGACGCCGTGGAGGTCCTTGGCGACCTCCAGCAGCCGGAAGGGGAAGTTCGGCATCCAGATCACCGGTACCTGCTCGGCGATGTAGTCCTGGTAGGCGTGGAGGTCGGCCAGGTCGTCGCTGACCACGGTCCGGGCGATCAGGGCGTCGGCCCGGGGATCGCTGTAGCTGCCGAAGTTGACGGAGGATCCGGTGGAGTAGAGGGCCTCGCCGGTGGGGTAGAAGCCGGGGCCGTAGCCCCAGCCGCCGTTCCAGTCGCTGAACTCCCACAGGCAGGGGCTGTCGGGGCCCGGGGTGCAGGTGGTGTCCTCCAGGACCAGGACGCTCGCCTCGACCTCGGTCAGCTCGATCGCGATACCGGCCTGCGCGGCGTCGGCGGCGAACTTCCGCATGACCTCCGTGAGGGTCTCGTGGCCCTGGGCGTAGCGCATGGAGAACCGCAGCTCGGTGCCGGCGGGGATGCCCTCGCCCGCCTCGCCGGGGCCGGTGCCCGGGCGGACGCAGCGGGCCGGGGTGGTGGAGGTGTCCCAGCCGTTGGCCTCCAGCAGGGCGCGGGCCCGGCCGACGTCGAAGGGGTACGGGTCCTCGCGGCGGGCGGGGGAGAGCAGGGGGCTCTCGGGCAGGGCCGGGACGGGGCCGGTGGTGGGGTAGCCGTAGCCCTTGTAGACGTCGCGGATGGCGCCGCGCCCGTCGAGGCAGGACTGGAGGGCCTGGCGGAAGTAGAGCTCCTTGCAGATCCGGCCCTTGACGGTGGGGTTGTTGAAGTTGATGGGGAAGTAGTGGATCTTGTAGGTGAGTTGGGGCAGCAGGTCGTAGTGCTCGCCCAGCGGGTTGGGGCCGCCGGTCATCGGGTCCTCGGCCGGCTCGGTGATCTCGTCGAAGGGCAGGAAGCCGATCTGTACCCCGCCCGGGACACCGGGGCCCTTGAGGAGCCGCTCGTACTGGTCGGTGTCGGAGTCGGTCGGGATCAGCCGGAACGCCTCCAGGTAGGGCTTGTTCGGCCCCGAGTAGCTCTCGTTCGGCACGAGCACGCACTCGCCGGTGACCCCGTCGATGGTGTAACGGTCCAGCTTCCAGGGGCCGTTGACCACGCTCCACACCGGGCTGGTGTCCCAGCTCGTGCGGTCGTCGTTGCAGGCCCTCAGGTAGGCGTAGACGGCGGCGGCCTGCGCGGGGTCGTGGGTGGCGTCGGCCGGGCCGTCGGCGGTGCGGTCCCAGGCCCTCGGCAGCGGGGTGATGGTGCTGAACTGGTTCATCAGCACCCAGTTGTGCGAGTACGCGTCGTCGAAGGTGAAGCTGACCTTGTCCTCGGCGACCTTCTCGTAGGAGACCAGGTTGTCGGGGAAGAAGCCCGGGGTGTAGCCGCCGAAACGCTCCTTCTCCGCCTCCAGCAGGTGCATCCACAGCATCACGCCGTCGGCGTCCACCGTCTCGCCGTTGGACCACCGGTACGGCTTGACGGTGATCGTCGCCCTGCGCCCGTCGGCGTCCCACACGGGGGGCTCGGCGAGGCTGCGCGTGTAGTCCACCGTCGGCTGGCCGCCGCTGCCGTACCAGTACAGCGGCCGGTACATCAGCGTCTGGAACTCGTGCAGGTTGGCGACCCCGTAGTAGTCGCCGGGCGTGAAGGGGAAGATGAACACCGGGCTGAAGCCGCTGGTGCAGGCCCAGGTGACGCTTCCGCCGCGGCGCGGGGCAGGGTGGGTCGTCGGGGTCGTGGTCATGTCAGTACCTCTTCCAGGGCGGACTCGCCGCTGTTCGCGCGCTCGCCGTAGCGCTCCCAGCGCTCGTTCAGCCGGATGCGTCCGTCGGCGAGGATCTCGGGGGTGCTCCAGCACCGGCCGGCCACCACCTCGCCGTCGTCGAGCACCATCGTGTAGGTGAATTCGAGGGTCCCGTCGGCGTTGACCAGGCCGCTGAGGGCGCCCCGGCGGACCGGTCCGCCGTCGAAGTGGGCCCACAGCAGGTCGCCCTCGTGGCGGTAGTGGCCGACGGGGGCGCTCTCGCCGGGCGCGTAGCCGGTGTTGCGGAAGCGCCGGCCGTCGTAGTCGATGCTCACCGGCGGATCTCCAGCGTGCAGCACTTCACCGATCCGCCGGCCTTCAGCAGCTCCGAGGTGTCCACCCCGTGCGGGACGAACCCGCGCTCGCGCAGCTCGGCGATGAGCCCGGTCGCCGTCTCCGGCAGGACCACGTTGAGCCCGTCGCTGACCGCGTTCAGCCCGAACGCCTCGGCGTCCTCGCGGGAGGCGATGACCGCCTCCGGGTACAGGGCCCGCAGCACCGCCAGGCTCTCGGCGGAGAAGGCCGCCGGGTAGTACATGACCGTCTCGTCGTCCAGGACGCACAGGGCGGTGTCCAGGTGGTAGAAGCGCGGGTCGACCAGGGTCAGGACGACCACGTGCAGGCCGAAGAACGCCTCCAGCCCCTCGTGCGCCGCCGCGTCGCTGCGGAAGCCCGTGCCGGCCAGGATCCGCCGGCCCGCCGGGGCGAAGTCCCCCTCGCCCTCGTTGACGTACTCCGGGACGTGCACCTCGGCGTAGCCGCGCTCGGCGAACCAGGCCCGGTAGGCGTCGGCCTCCGCGGCCCGCTCCTCGTGGCGGAAGCGGGCCACCAGCACCCTCCCGTCGATGACGGTGGCGCCGTTGGCGGCGAAGACCATGTCCGGCAGGCCCTCCACGGGGTCGATCAGATCGACCCGGTGGCCCAGCTCGCGGTACAGGTCGCGGATCCGCTCCCACTGCGCCATCGCCAGGTCCGCGTCCACCGGCTTGCCGGGCCGCATCCAGGGGTTGATGGCGTAGCTGACCTCGAAGTGGGCGGGCGGGCACATCAGGTAGTGCCGCTGGGTCGCCTCACGCATGCTCCGGCCTCATCTCGGTGCGGATGCGGCTGGCCATGACGTGGGCGGTGCTCAGCGCCTCCTCCAACGAGGCGCCGCGGGCTCCGAGGAAGCCGAGGATGTTGTTGCCGGCCGGCGGCCGCTTGATGACCGTGCCGGGCGTGGCCGTGATCTTGAGGAAGAAGACCGAGGGGTCCTCGGCGGCCCCCTCCGGCACCTCCACCGAGGCCACCGTTCCGGAACCGCTGATCAGGCACATCGCGGCCGTGTGCACCTGTGTCGGGGAGTACGGGGAGACGTCCGGGCGTTCGCCGCGCGCGACGTCGGCCACGCAGCGGATCGGGTCGTGGCCGGCGCTGATCCGGGCCATGTGGTCCAGGCCGCCGCCGCCGGGGCGGACGGCGATCTCCAGGACGAACGGGCGGCCCTGGTGGAAGCGGATCTCGGCGTGCAGCACGGCCCGGCGCAGCCCCTGGGCGTGGGCTGCGGTCCGCACCACCTGGTGCACCTCGGCGACCTGCTCGGGGGTCAGGGAGGTCGGCGCGTGGTGCACGTCGTCGTCGAAGGTGCCGCTCTCGACCGTGATCCGGTCGACGATGGACCCCAGGTAGACCTCGTCGTCCCAGGCCACGGCCTCGATGAGGTGCTCGTGGCCGTCGAGGTAGCCCTCGATGATCACCCCGTTGGGTCCCAGGTCCAGGCCCTCGGCCTCCATCAGGGCCCAGGTCATCGTCTCGATGCCGGTCATGACGTCGGCGAAACGGACCCGCATCTCCTGAGGGTCGTCCACCTTGAAGACGAAGTTGCTCGCCGCGCCCAGGGTCGGCTTGAGGATGAGCGGGTAGCCGAGCTCGGCGCCGGCGGCCAGGGCCGCGTCGACGTCCGCGGCGAAGCGGAAGTCGGGGTGGGCGGCGCCGCCGCGTTCGTGCGCCTGGCGCATCAGGTACTTGTTGCGGCTGGTGCGGGCGGCCTCGACCCCGATGCCGGGCAGGCCCAGGGCCTCGGCGACGGCCGCGACGGCGACCACGCCCGACTCCGAGAAGGTCAGGACCCCCTCGAACTCCTCCTCGGCGTGCCACTCCTTGGCCGCCTGGATGATGTCACCGATGTTCTGCGATCCGGCGATCCGGTAGCGGGCCGGGTCCCAGAAGTCCTCGGTGCCCAGGCCGTTGAGCACGTGGAGCTCGGCTCCGAGCGCCTCGACCTGCTGGTAGCGCGACACGTAGTACGTGGCGTTCTGGCTGGCCTCCACGGCGAGCAGCTTCATCTTCGTTCGCCCTCTCAGGACTTGGCCGCGGCGGTCACGAGGACCTGGGCGTCGGCGTCGGATGCGGTCTCGGTCGCCGGCGCGGCGGCCGGGGCGGGGGCCACGGCCTCCGGCTGCGCGGCGGGAGCCGTGCGGAAGGACTTCGGCAGGGCCAGCACGGTGGCCGTGGCGACGACCACGACCAGGGCGGAGAGGGCGTAGAAGCCGTACTCCACCCTGGTGGCGTCGACCAGGAGGGAGATCGCCGTCACGGCGGCGGTGCCGGCCGCGAGGCCGAAGGCGTTGGTGGCACCGAAGACGAAGCCGGTGCGCTCCTCGGGAGCGGCGGTCATCAGGGCGGTGCGGGCGGCGATACGGGCCACGCAGAAGGTGATGCCGGCGAACGGAATGGCCGCCATCATCGCGTACAGGTGGGTGGACTCGGTGATCAGGATGACGGCCCAGACGAGGTAGCCGATCAGGGCCGTCTTCACCAGGCCGGAGCGGGCGCTGAGCTTGCCGAAGGTCCAGGGGGCGGCCAGGGCGCCGAGGCCGAACAGGGCGTCCACGATGCCCAGGTAGCCGGTGTTGCTGTGGAAGGCGTCGATGACCAGGACCAGCATGATGCTGTTGCCGGTGATGATGACGATGTTGCCGATGGCGTAGAGCAGGGCCAGGCGGGCCAGCGGCGGCTTGGGCCCGGTGGCCTTGGCGGCGGTGGCGGCGGCCTGGGCGGCCTTCGCGGCGGAGGCGGCCGCGGCGCCCGCCGGGCGGCGGCCGATCGCGAACAGCATCAGGGCGGAGAGGAAGAAGGTCGCGGAGTTGAAGTAGAAGAGGGCGTCGACACCGGTCCAGACGATCACCCAGCCGCCGAGCGCGGCCGAGGCGAGCGAGCCGGCCTGGATGGCGACCTCGGAGTTGCCGTTGAACTTCGCCAGGCGGGCCTCCGGGATGCGCTCCTTGATCAGGGCGTTGCTGGCTGGGAAGAACAGGGCCGCCGAGATCGACAGGACGAAGCTGGCGACGTAGCTCACCGTGGACGGCTCACCGCCCAGCGCCAGCCACAGCGGCAGGCCGATCGCCGCCACACCGCTGACCAGGTCGGAGGTGACCGCCAGGGTGCGGCGGTCGAAGCGGTCGACCAGCTTGCCGAAGTACACCGACAGCGCGACCTGCGGGATGGTCACGGCGATCATCAGCCAGCTGACCGCGAGCATGGTGTTCTGGGCGGTGAAGACCAGGTACGAGGCGGCCGTCAGCTGGATGCCGTTGCCGAGGTTGGTGATGAACGTCGCGGGGACGAGCAGCCGTTCGGCCTTGTTGGCCTTCGGCGGGGCGGTCGTGGACACAGGGGCTCCTCGGGGGGTCAGACTCGGACGTCGACCGGCTCGGCGGGGGCGTCGAAGGCCCCTGCGGCGGTGGACAGGGTGGGCAGTCGCAGGGCCGCGACGGGGGTGGCCGGGGTGAAGCGGCCCGGAAGGCTCAGGTCCATGCCGGCCGCCTCGGCGCGCTCGGCCAGGTCCACCAGGAGCGGCGCGGCGCAGGCGAGCAGGGCGCGTACGGACAGCAGCAGATCGGCGGTGGCCGGCAGGTCGCCCGCCGTGGTGCGCTCCGCCTGCTTCAGCAGCCGGTCGAGGGAGACGACGACCAGGTCGGAGGCCCGGTGCAGGCTGAAGCTCTCCAGCTCGTAGTGGGCGCGGAAACGGTCGACCAGGATCCCGGCCCGCTCGGCGCCGGTGGCGGACACCGGCAGCCGCGTGCCCTCGGCCACCCCGTCGAGCAGCTCCGCCACCCGGCCGGCCAGCCGGTTCCACGGATCGACCAGCCGGGAGGAGGCCAGGGAGTCCAGGGCCGCGCGGCTGAAGTTGGTCCGGGAGTGCTCGGGCGCGGTCAGGGCCAGGTAGAAGCGGACCAGGTCACGGGGGACCTCGGCCACCAGGTCGGCGGCCCAGACCACGTGCCCCTTGCTGGTGGAGAACTTCTGGTTCTCCAGCTCGTAGAACTCGTTGGAGACGATGGCGTGCGGTTCGACGTACCGGCCGCCGTGCGCCATCAGCAGCGCCAGGTGCGTCATCCCCCAGAAGTAGACGTTGTCGAAGCCGAGGAAGTAGACGAGCTCGATGTCGTTCTCGGCGAGCCAGTGCGCGTCGAAGGCGTCGGTGCGGTCCCCCTGCTGGGCGGCGGCCCACCAGGTGCAGTACATCGACGCCGCCATGCCCTCGGCCCAGGCGTTGAGGACCTGTCCCGGGGTCTCCGCGAACGGCGCCGCGATGCCCCAGGACAGCGGGTAGGTGACGGGGAAGTCGGGCAGCGGCCGGGCCAGTGCCTCGCGCACCAGCTGCTCGGTGTGCGGGCGCAGGACGTCGCGGTGCGAGGCGTAGTAGGCGGTGAGCCGGTCGCGGTACTCCTCCATCGGCAGGACCAGGACGGTCGCCTCGCGGTGGGTGACCACGGCGTCCGGGTCGGTGGTGGAGCGGGGGCGGAGCAGCTCGTCGAAGTTGTTCGGGTGGCCGCAGGACTCGCACAGACCGCCGCGGCTCTCCAGCAGGCAGACGGGGCAGTCGCCGGCGACCAGGCCCTCGACGAGGTACTCGCCGGTGGCCTCCACGTACGGGAAGCGGACCGTCTTCAGCCGGAACGCCCCCGCGGCGTGCAGGTCCGTGACGAAGTCCAGGACGGTGGTGCGGTAGCCCTGGTCGAAGGGGGCGAAGCCGTCCACGGAGACCCCCGCCGCCTCCAGGGTGGCGGTGATCTGCGCGGCGGAGCGGTCGGCCAGCTCCTGCGGCTCCAGCCCGGCGCGCAGGGCGCTGGCGACCACGTAGGTCTGGCTGTCGTCGGTGCCGCTGGTGTACGTCACCGGGCGGCCCGAGGCGCGCAGGTAGCGGGCGTACACGTCGCCGGCGAGGAAGGGGCCCGCCAGGTGCCCGGTGTGCAGGTCCCCGTTGGGGGTCGGCGGGGGCGCGATGATGACCGTACGGCGCGTCACCGGGCCGCCTCCGCGTGACGGGCCGAGAAGCGCTCGGTCATCTCCAGGTCCCACCAGACGCTGTACATCTGGAAGTCCGCGTCGGAGTCGTTGACCACCCGGTGCCCGGTGCCCGGGGTGAAGTGGACGATGTCCCCCGGCTCGAAGGGCACGCGCTCGCCGTCGGACTCCAGGAAGGCGGAGCCGGAGACGGCGATGAAGACCTCGTACTCGTGGTGCGCGTGCGGGGTCGAGGCGGTGCCGGGCGCGATCACGCACCACGAGCCCTCGAAGGGGGCGTTCAGTTCGGGCCAGGGCAGCAGCCGCTGGGCGTCCAGTCCGTTCTCGTGGACCAGACCGGGGCGGTCCAGGTGCTTGATGAGCATCGGGTGGTCTCTCTCGTGGAGTGGCGGGAGGCGTACGGGCGGCGGGACCGTCAGACGGCGGCGCCGGCGAACGCGAGCTCGCGGGCCTGGGCCGGGATGGCCACCGGGGTGGTCGAGCGGTGCGCGAGGATGTCGAGGGTGATCTCGGCGGAGCGGCCCGCGAGGACGCTGAGCAGCGAGTCGGCGATGCCGTGGGTGGCCTCGTTGACGCCCTGCAGGTAGACGGCGGCGCTCGCGGGGCGGCCCAGGTCGAGCCGGTAGTGGCGGCTCACCTCGATCCGCTCCAGGCCGATGGAGCCGGCCAGGCCGCGGACCGCGCGCGGCATGTCCCGGACGAAGCCGGTGCCGAGGAGGACCAGGTCGGTGCGCATCTCCCGTTCGGCGCCCGTCTTGCGGTCGGCGAGGGTCAGGACGACCTCGTCGCCGTCCATGCGCGCACCGCGGACATCGGTCATCGGCTGCATGCCCAGGCGGCCCTCGCCGCTGCGGCGGTCCTGGTAGAACTGCCGGTAGAGGGCGTCCAGGGTGGCCGGGGCCAGACCGCCGTAGTTGGAGCGGTACATCTCGCCGAGCAGCTGCCGGCGCGCATCGGGGGCCGAGTCGTAGAACTCGTCGATGAAGGACGAGTAGTAGAGCTCGTTGGTGAACTTGCTGCTCTCGTAGCCGTTGAGGCCGATCGAGCGCATGATCATCGTCGGGCGGCACCCGGGCAGGTCCCGCAGGGCCTGGCCGAACAGCTCGGCCGCGCTCTGCGCGCCGCCGATGACGGCGACCCGGTGCGGGAGCCCGGCGTCCACCTCGCGGATGCGCTGCGTGTACTGCGTGCTGTGGATGACCCGCTCCGCCGGCAGGCCGGCGAACACCTCGGGGACGTGGGCGTCGCGGCCCGCGCCGACCACCAGGTAGCGGCACTCGATGGTGTCACCGTTCGCGAGGGAGACCACCCAGCCGGTGATCTCGCCGTCCTCCGCCGTCCGCGCGGTGACGGCGGCGCACTCGCGGCCGTACTCGATGCGCACCGTGGCGAGTTCGTCCGCGACCCACTGGAGGTACTCGGATATCTCGCTGCGGTACGGGACCCAGCTGCCCAGGTTGACGAAGGCGTCGAGACGGTCGTTGGCGTGCAGGAAGTTGACGAAGGAGAAGCGGCTCTGCGGGTTGCGCAGGGTCACGAGGTCCTTGAGGAAGGAGACCTGGCTGAGCGCGTCGGGCAGCAGCATGCCGCGCTGCCAGACGATGTCCTGTTCGCGTTCGATCAGCAGGGTGTCGCCGGCCAGCTCAGGGGCGAGCTCCTCGATCGCCACGGCCAGGGCCAGGTTCGCCGGTCCTGCGCCTACCGCGAGCAGTTCGACCTTGCGATGTGCCATGGAAGTTACCTCCGAGAGGGGGTGCGATAACCGGATTCCACGCCCCGCCGGGATTGCCCGGAAGCTCTGGACGGCACGGACAATCAACTCGGCCGAGGCGGGGCCCGGAGCGTTGATTGACCGGCTCTCCAGGGCGCTTCCGGTCAACGTGCGGCCGGATTTCGATGGGCCTTGACCCCCGTGACCCTCCGCACCCATGACCCTCCGCACCCGTGACAAGGAGTGCCCGTGCCGATCACCGACACCATCACCCCCGCCGGCACGTACTACCGGCCGGCCGCTCCGGCCCGGGTGGCCACCCGCCGCCGCCTGCTCATGTGCCGGCCCCGGCACTACGACGTGACGTACTCGATCAACCCGTGGATGAACCCGCAGCTGGCCACGGACACCGCGCTCGCGGTCCGCCAGTGGGAGGGGCTGCGCGACCTCTACCTGGAGCTCGGCCACGTGGTGGAGGAGATCGACCCCCTCGACGGGCTGCCCGACATGGTGTTCGCCGCCAACGGCGCGACCGTCGTCGACGGCCGGGTCTACGGCGCCCGCTTCCGGCACGCGGAGCGCACCGCCGAGGGGCCCGCCTACCTGCGCTGGCTGGAGGGCCGCGGCTACAAGGACCTGCTGTGGCCCGAGTACGTCAACGAGGGCGAGGGCGACTTCCTCACCGTCGGCCGGCGCATCCTGGCCGGCACCGGCTTCCGTACCGATCCGCGCTCGCACCTGGAGGCCCAGGAGTTCCTCGGCCTGCCGGTCACCTCGCTGACCCTGGTCAACCCGGACTACTACCACCTGGACACCGCGCTGGCGGTGCTCTCGGACGAGGAGGTCATGTACTACCCGGCCGCCTTCTCCCCCGGCAGCCAGGCCGTCCTGCGCGCCATGTTCCCGAGCGCCATCCTGGCGAGCTCCGAGGACGCGGCCGCCTTCGGCCTCAACGCCTTCTCCGACGGCCGCCACGTCCTGCTGCCCGCCGCGGCCACCGGTCTGCACGGGCAGCTGAGGGCGCGCGGCTTCGAACCGGTCGGTGTCGAGCTCTCCGAGCTCCTCAAGGCCGGCGGAAGCGTGAAGTGCTGCACCCTGGAACTCAGGGACCGCTGAGGTCCCCCGGACGGCCCGGTCACAGGGCCGCCGCGCGTCAGGTGGCCGACAGTGGGTGCAGGTACGCACCCAGGGGGTCCACCACACCACGCCGGAGGCGCACGCAGATGGGACTCTTCGATTTCCTGAAGCACGACAAGAAGAAGCAGGAGGAGCGGACCGGGGCCACGGCCAAGGCGTCCGCGGCGTCGCGGACGGCCCCCGCGGCGTCCCGGCCGCACCCGGGGCCCGCCGAGCCCAGCGACCACTCGGCCGCGCACAAGGCCGTACCGGTGCCGCCGAAGCCGGCGCCGACGGCCAAGAAGCGCACGTACACCGTCAGGCCGGGGGACTCGCTGTCCGCGATCGCCCGCCGCGAGCTCGGCGACGAGGCGCGCTGGCGGGAGGTGTACGCGATGAACCGGGGGGTGATCGGCACCGATCCGGACGTCATCCACCCGGGGCAGGTGCTGACGCTGCCCGTGTGAGCGGCGGCTCCGCCCACGGGCAGGGGCCCGGATCCCGCCGGATCCGGGCCCCTGCCCCTGGGGGCGGGTGCGCTCAGTGCGCCCCGTTCCCCTTCTCCGCCTGCTTCCCCGGATCGGACGGCTCGCCCGATCCGGCCTGCTTCTCCTTCTCGGCGAGCTCGTCGTCGAAGCTCGCCGGGGCCGCGTCCTGCGAGGACAGCTCGGTGGCGGCCGGGGGCTCCACCAGCCAGTCCGGGTTCGACTGCTGGTCCCACCACCTCCATGCCGCGTAGGCCACGCCGGCGATCAGCCCGGCCAGCGCCAGGCCCTTGAGGGCCCGTCCGTACGCGGCCCGCCGCTGGTTGCGCCGCACCAGCCACTGCACGTCCTCGGGGGTGACCTGCCCGCGCAGGGCGGCCAGCGCGGCGATGGAGCGGTTCGACGCCTCCTCGGCCACCGGTTGGGCGGCGGCGAGGGCGCTCTCCAGGCGGGGGGCGGTGTAGTCGACGGCGTGCCGGCACGCATGCCGCGTCTGGTGGACGGCCTTGGTGGCGGCCCGGTCCACGTTGGGGGGCAGGTGCGTGCGCGCCGCGTGCATCCGGGGCTGCAGATGGGTGCCGTAGGCGGCGCGGGCCTGCTGGGACGCCTGACCGGCGACGTAGGAGACCTTGGGGGCCAGTCGTGCGTTCGCTTCCTGGGCGTAGTGGACGGCCGCGTCCTTGGCGGTCCCCGCGTAGGGTGCCACCACTTCCGCCGCGTGCCTCATCGCGTCCCTGGCGTTCTCGGCGGCCAGGCTCACGCTGTCCTTGCGGGTCACGGGATCCTCCTCCTCGGTGGCGGACACGGTTCACCTATCCACCCTTTGTCGGATCATGCCTCCCATAGCGGCGCGGGGCATGTGTGACAGGGCATCCGGGTGGAGGAATTTCCGCCACGTACGGCCCTCCGTGGGAGGATCGGAAGCGACAGCGATGACTATGGAAGGCAGATCCGTGGCCGAGAAGCTCTACGCCACCCTGAAGACGAACCACGGCGACATCGAGATCGAGCTGCTGGAGAACTTCGCGCCCAAGACCGTCCGGAACTTCGTGGAGCTCGCCACGGGCGCCCGCGAGTGGACCCGCCCCACGGACGGCCAGAAGACCACGGCTCCGCTCTACGACGGCACCGTCTTCCACCGCGTCATCAGCGGCTTCATGATCCAGGGCGGGGACCCGCTCGGCAACGGCACCGGCGGCCCCGGCTACCAGTTCGCCGACGAGTTCCACCCCGACCTGGCCTTCACCAAGCCCTACCTGCTCGCCATGGCCAACGCCGGCCCGGGCACCAACGGCTCGCAGTTCTTCATCACCGTGGCGCCGACCGCCTGGCTGACCCGCAAGCACACCATCTTCGGCGAGGTCACCGACGCCGCCAGCCAGAAGGTGGTCGACGCCATCGCGTCCGGTCCCACCAACCCGCGCACCGAGCGGCCGCTGGACGACGTGATCATCCAGTCCGTCACCGTCGAGCGGCGCGAGATCCGCCGCTGACGGAGGGACCGAGGGGGATCGACGGACCGAGGGGACCGTGGGGGACTGATGGACACCGAGCCTCTGCCGGGCTGCTACCGCCACCCGGAGCGCGACACCGGAATCCGCTGCGCCCGCTGCGAGCGGCCCATCTGCCCGGAGTGCATGATCAGCGCCTCGGTCGGCTACCAGTGCCCCGCGTGCGTGCGCGGCGGCTCCGGCACCGGGCACGCCCCGGCCGCCAACGCCCCGCGTACGGTCGCGGGCGGGCTGGTCGCCGGCGATCCCCAGCTGGTCACCAAGATCCTGATCGGGATCAACGCGGCCGTGTTCCTCGTCGCGTACGCCGTCCCGGGGCTGGCCGTGCAGCTGGAGCTGCTCGGCCGGTACGTGGAGTACTACGGGGCGCCCGTCGAAGGGATCTCCACCGGGCAGTACCACCGGCTGCTGACCTCGGTGTTCCTGCATGTCGAGTGGTGGCACATCTTCGGCAACATGGTCGCCCTGTGGGTGATCGGCGGCCCGCTGGAGGCGGCCCTGGGCCGTGTCCGCTACCTGGTCCTCTACCTGCTGTCGGGACTGGGCGGAAGCGCCCTCGTCTACCTGCTGACCGCGCCGAACACCCCCACGCTCGGCGCGTCCGGCGCGATCTGCGGGCTGCTCGGCGCCACCGTCGTCCTGGCCCGCCGGCTGCGGTACGAGATGCGGCCGGTGCTGGTCACCCTCGGGCTGATGCTGCTGGTGACCTTCGTGCCGCTGGGCGGCGGCTGGTCGGTGTCCTGGCAGGCGCACATCGGCGGCCTGGTGACGGGCGCGCTCGTCGCCCTGGGGATGCTCGCCCCGGCCACGGGCAGGAAGCGCACCCTCGTCCAGGGCGCCACCTGCGCGGCGGTGCTGCTGCTGACGGTGGCGCTGGTGCTGGTGCGGACCGCCGCACTCACCTGATCACACCGGCGTCAACTCTCCACAGAGTTATCCACAGATCTTCTGTCTTTTCCTCAGGTGTGGATGACGCTGTGGATAACTCATGGGGAGAGGTTGCGCGGCTGGGCTATCCGTGTACTACTTCCACTGGGTGGAGACGCCGAAGCCGGCTGCGATGAATCCGAAGCCGACCACGATGTTCCAGTTGCCCAGCGCCTCGATCGGCAGCTGGGTGTCGGTCACATAGAAGACGACGATCCACGCGAGGCCGATCAGGAAGAAGGCCAGCATGACCGGCGCGACCCAGCCGCGGCTGCCCAGCTTGATCTGCTGCGGCTGCTGCTTCGCCGGCGGCGGCGTGTAGTCGTCCTTCTTGCGGATACGTGACTTCGGCACGAGGGGCTCTCCTGTCGATGCGCTGGGGGACCTTGCCTGCCCCGGGCGTCCGTTAGCGTAGTGGACCTGTGGCGTTGAAGGAGAAGGGTACGTTGACCAATTCCGACGACTCCTCCGCGGGTCCCCGCCGGCGGGTCCGAGCGGTGCGGCTGCTGACCGCCGCCGTGTTCGCCCTCGCGGGCCTCATCTTCGTCACCAGCTTCAACACGTCCAAGGGTACGAACCTCCGCACGGACGCCTCCCTCCTCAAACTCTCCGACCTGATCCACGAGCGCAGCGCCAAGAACGCCGAGCTGGAGAAGAGCGCCGCCGCCGTCCGCTCCCAGGTGGACGCCCTCGCCGACCGCGACAACGGCAGCACCAAGGCCGAGGACGCCAGGCTGGCCGCCCTGCGGCGGGCCTCCGGCACCGAGGAGCTGGCCGGCAAGGGCCTCAGCGTCACCCTCAACGACGCCCCGCCGAACGCCACCGCCCGCGTCCCGGGCGTCCCCGAACCGCAGCCCAACGACCTCGTGATCCACCAGCAGGACCTCCAGGCCGTGGTGAACGCGCTGTGGCTGGGCGGCGCCGAGGGCATCGAGGTCATGGGCCAGCGGCTGATCGCCACCAGCGCCGTGCGCTGCGTCGGCAACACCCTGATCCTCCAGGGCCGGGTCTACTCGCCCCCGTACAAGGTGACGGCGGTCGGCGACCCCGGCGCCCTGCGCAAGGCCCTGAACAACTCCCCCGCCATCCAGAACTACCAGCTGTACGTCAACGCCTACGGGCTCGGCTGGAAAGTGGAGGAGGACAAGAGGCTGACACTTCCCGGCTACTCCGGCACAGTGGACCTCCACTATGCGAAGCCGCTGGAGTCCGCCTCGCCCTGACGCCGTACTGCGCCTGCTGGTGCGGGCGTTGAGCGAGCTGTGCCTGACGGCCGGGACCCTGGTCGTGCTGTTCACCGCGTACGTCCTGCTGTGGACCGGGGTCAAGGCCGACCAGGCCATGGACGCCGAGCGGGCCCGGCTGCGCGATCGCTGGGCCGCGGGCTCCCCCGCCGCACCGGCTCCCCCGCCGGCGTCCTCACCGGCCCCGGCGCCGGTCAGCGCCCCGCAGCCCTACCCCGCAGGGCGGGCCTTCGCGGAGATGTCCGTCCCCCGCTTCGGCGCGGACTGGAGCAAGCCCGTCCTGGAGGGAACGGACACCGAGCTGCTCAAGAAGGGCCTCGGCCACTACCCCGGCACCGCCCGCCCCGGCGGCGACGGCAACTTCGCCGTCGCCGGCCACCGGCGCACCTACGGCGACCCCTTTAAGGACCTCGACGCGCTGCGCCCCGGAGACACCGTGATCATCCGCGACGCCGGGAACCTCTACACCTACACCGTCCGCGCCGAGCCCCTGCGCGTCCTGCCCACCGAGACCGGGGTGGTCGAGCCCGTCCCGCGCCGCTCCCCCTTCGCCACCCCCGGGCGCTACCTCACCCTCACCACCTGCGACCCCGAGTGGGGCCACAGCCACCGCCTGGTCGTCTGGGCGGAGCTCACCGGCACCCGGCCCGCCGATCCCCGGTGATTGCCCGGGTGAGCCCCGCCGCGGGGGCCCCGGCCCGTAGTCTGGTGCGGTACCGCCCCCGCGGTGCGTGAGTGAATCGTGGACGACGAAGGAAACAGACGGAATGTACGGCTGGATCTGGCGGCATCTGCCGGGCAACGCGTGGGTGCGGGCGCTGATCTCTCTCGTACTGGTCCTCGCGGTGGTGTTCGTACTCTTCCAGTACGTGTTCCCGTGGGCCGAGCCGCTCCTTCCCTTCAACGATGTGACGGTGGACGAGGGATCGGGAGCCACTCGGTGAGCGCGCGCATTCTGGTTGTCGACAACTACGACAGCTTTGTCTTCAATCTGGTCCAGTACCTCTACCAGCTCGGCGCCGAATGCGAGGTGCTGCGCAACGACCAGGTCGAGCTCGCCCACGCCCAGGACGGCTTCGACGGCGTCCTCCTCTCCCCCGGCCCGGGCACGCCCGAGGAGGCCGGCGTCTGCGTGGACATGGTCCGGCACTGCGCCGCCACCGGCGTACCGGTCTTCGGCGTCTGCCTCGGCATGCAGTCCATGGCCGTCGCCTACGGCGGGGTCGTGGACCGCGCCCCCGAGCTGCTGCACGGCAAGACCTCCCCCGTGCTCCACGAGGGGCTCGGAGTCTTCGCCGGACTGCCCTCCCCCTTCACCGCGACCCGCTACCACTCCCTGGCCGCCGAGCCCCAGACCCTGCCGGACGTGCTGGAGGTCACCGCCCGCACCGAGGACGGGATCATCATGGGCCTGCGTCACCGGGAGCACGAGGTGGAAGGCGTCCAGTTCCACCCCGAGTCGGTGCTGACCGAATGGGGCCACCGGATGCTCGCCAACTGGCTCGTGCGCTGCGGTGACGCCGGCGCCCTCGCCCGGTCGGAGGGCCTGGCCCCGGTGGTGGGCAAGGCCGTCGCGTGACGACGGTCGCGCCGTCCGCGCCCCATGAGGGCCGGGCCGCGCGGCGCAAGGCAGCGCGGGAGGCCGCCAAGCGCTCGCACGCGCGGGCCCGCAAGCGGGGCGGCCGTGGCAGACGTCGCGCCCGCGGCCCGCGCTCCGGCGGGCCGGTGGTGGTGCTCAGCCGGGCCGTCGGCGAGCTGTTCATCACCGCCGGTGTGGTGATGCTGCTCTTCGTCGCCTACCAGCTCTGGTACACGAACCTGCTGGCCGAACGGGCGGCGAACGGGGCCGCGGGCTCGCTGCGCCAGACCTGGGAGCACCCCCCGGCGGCCGCCGCGCCGCCCGTGGCCGCCTTCGAGCCGGGGCAGGGCTTCGCCATCCTCCACATTCCCAAGCTGGACCTGAAGGTGCCCGTGGCCGAGGGCGTCAGCAAGCCCAAGGTGCTCGACAAGGGGATGGTCGGCCACTACGGCGAGGGCGCGCTGAAGACGGCCATGCCCTCCGACAAGGAGGGCAACTTCGCGCTCGCCGGCCACCGCAACACCCACGGCGAGCCGTTCCGGTACATCAACCAGCTGGTGCCCGGGGACCCCATCGTGGTCGAGACCCGCGACACGTACTACACGTACCGGATGACCTCGGTCCTGCCGCAGACCTCCCCGGCGAACGTCTCCGTGATCAAGCCGGTGCCGGAGGGTTCCGGGTTCACCGGGCCCGGCCGCTACATCACCCTGACGACCTGCACCCCTGAGTTCACGAGCACCTACCGGATGATCGTATGGGGCAGGATGGTCGACGAACGCCCGCGCAGCCAGGGTGCTCCGCCCGCGCTGAACAGCCGCTGAACAGCCTGTAAGGACGAATCCGCAGTGTCTCGTGCCCGCCGTCGCTCCGCACCGCCGACCGCCGACCGCAGTGTGATCGCCGGGGCCCTGAGCCTGCTCGGAGAGCTCCTGATCACGGTGGGGCTGGTTCTCGGCCTGTTCGTGGCGTACTCGCTGTGGTGGACCAACGTCCTCGCCGACCGCCAGGCATCGGCCCGCGGCGACCAGATCCGCCGGCAGTGGCAGCAGACGCCCGCCGCCGCGGGCAGTGGCGGACAGCCGGGGGCGCTCGACACCGGGGACGGGATCGGCTTCCTGCACGTGCCCTCGATGGACAACGGCGAGGTGCTGGTCAAGCGCGGCACCTCCCCGGAGGTCCTCAACGACGGCGTGGCCGGCTACTACACGGACCCGGTGAAGTCGGCGCTGCCCTGGGACGACAAGGGCAATGTCACGCTGGCCGCGCACCGCGACGGGCACGGGGCGAAGTTCCACAACATCGACAAGGTGAAGAAGGGCGACGCGGTCGTCTTCGAGACCAAGGACACCTGGTACGTGTACAAGGTCTTCGCCGAGCTCGCCCAGACCTCGAAGTACAACACGGACGTGATCAACCCGGTTCCGAAGGAGTCGGGCAAGACGGCCCCGGGCCGCTACATCACGCTGACGACCTGCACCCCGGTGTACACCTCGAAGTACCGGTACATCGTCTGGGGCGAGCTGGTGCGCACGGAGAAGGTGGACGCGAACCGTACCCCGCCGGCCGAGCTGCGCTAGTTCCACGTGAAACAGGCCCGGCCCACGCGGGGGCCGGGCCTGTTTCACGTGAAACCGTCGTTCGGGTTACCGGCGACCGCCGGTCAGACCGCCGAAGAAGCCTCCGCCGCCCTGCTGGCCGCCGTCCTGCGGCGGGTTCGGGTTCGCCATGGTGCGGACGTTGACGACCGTGCCCGCCGGGACCGGGGTCCCCGCCGGCGGGTCGGAGACCACCACGATGGCGTTGTCGTCGGTCGGACCGCCGAGGACCGACCCGAAGTTCAGGCCGGCCACCTTGAGGGTGTTCTTGGCCTGGGCCACGGTCTGCCCCGCCACCACCGGCACGCCGGCCGGCTGCGCGTTCCCCTTGGCGATGCTGACGTTGACGGTGGTGTCCTTGGGGAGCTGCTGACCGGGCTCGTACTGCTGGGCCACGATCGTCTTGGGCGCGGCCCCGGGCTGGTCGACCTCGGTGGTGCTGCCCAGCTTGAGCTTGGCGTCCTGGAGCGCCTTGCTCGCCTGTTCCTTGGTCATCCCGCTGAGATTGGGGACGAGGCCCTTGGCGACCTCCTTGGCCACGGTGAGGGTGATCACCGAGCCCTGCTCGGCCTGGGAGCCGGACTTGGGGTTCTGGTCCGTCACGGTGCCGGGGGTGGCGTTGTCGTTCTCGACGAGCTTCTTCTCGACCTGGAACTTCTTGTCCTTCAGCGTCGACTCGGCGTCCTCGAACTTCAGCCGCAGCACATCGGGGACCGCCATCTTGGGGGCGCCCGAGGAGACCTTGACCTTGACCGTCGAGCCCTTGTCGACCTTGGTGTCGGCCGCCGGGTCCTGCGAGCAGACGTTGCCCTTGGGCTGGTCCGCGCAGGGCTCCTCGGCCTCCTTCACCACGGTCAGCCCCATGTTCTTGCCGCTGCTCTGCGCCGCGTCGAAGCTCTGGCCGACGAGCTTGGGCACGGCGGGGCGGTTGTCGGCGCTGCTGGAGAGGGACTTGCCGATCAGGATCGCGCCGACCAGGACGAGCACCCCGGCCACGGCCAGCAGGATCGTCGAGGCCCGGCTCTTCTTCTGCGGGCGGCGGCCGTGACCCTGGTCGTAGCCGCCCTGGTCCGGGTACCCGTAGCCGCCGTCGCCCCCGGGGGGCATCGGCGGCATCATCGAGGTCTGGTTCGCGTCCGGGGAGCGCAGGGCGGTGGTGGGCTGGTCGTAGCCCTGGTGCCCGTAGCCGCCCTGGTCGGGGTAGCCGTAGCCGGCGCCGCCCATGGTGGCGGTCGCGGCGACGGGCTGGCCCTCCAGGCACGCCTCGATGTCGGCCCGCATCTCGTCGGCGGACTGGTAGCGGTAGTCGGGGTCCTTGACCAGGGCCTTGAGGACGATGGCGTCCATCACCGGCGTGATCTCGGGGTCGAAGTTCGACGGCGGCTGCGGCTCTTCCCGCACGTGCTGGTAGGCGACCGCCACGGGGGAGTCGCCGACGAAGGGGGGCCGCACGCACAGCAGCTCGTAGAGCAGGCAGCCCGCCGAGTACAGGTCGGAACGCGCGTCGACCTGCTCGCCCTTGGCCTGCTCCGGGGAGAGGTACTGGGCGGTGCCGATCACGGCGGCCGTCTGCGTCATGGTCATCCCGGAGTCGCCCATGGCGCGGGCGATGCCGAAGTCCATGACCTTGACCTGGCCGGTCCGGGTGAGCATGACGTTGGCCGGCTTGATGTCACGGTGGACGATGCCCGCGCGGTGGGAGTACTCCAGCGCCTGGAGGATGCCGATGCACATCTCCAGGGTCCGCTCGGGCAGCAGCTTGCGGCCGGAGTGCAGCAGCTCGCGCAGGGTGGAGCCGTCGACGTACTCCATCACGATGTACGGGATGGAGATGTTGTCGACGTAGTCCTCGCCGGTGTCGTAGACCGCGACGATGGCCGGGTGGTTGAGCGAGGCGGCCGACTGGGCCTCTCGGCGGAACCGGGCCTGGAAGGACGGGTCACGGGCGAGGTCGGCACGCAGGGTCTTGACGGCTACGGTACGGCCGAGCCGGGTGTCGTGTCCGAGGTAGACCTCGGCCATGCCACCGCGGCCGAGCACGTGGCTCAGCTCGTACCGGCCGCCGAGGCGACGCGGCTCTTCCATAACGTTCCAGCCCTCTCCGTCAGTCCCGACCGCACCCGTGTGTGGTCCGGCGGTGTGCTGTTCGCGGCAAGGCTACCGGCCGATCGTCAGTGATCGGTTCGTGACCACAGGCTGATATCGGACCGGTACCGAGCGCTCGGATCCTGTCTGCGGGTCTCATCCCTTGTTCTTCAGGACGGCTTCCATGACGGCCTTCGCGACGGGCGCGGCCAGACCGCCGCCGGTGATGTCGTCGCGGTCCTGGACGTTGCTGTCCTCGATGACGACGGCCACGGCCACCGGGCTGGTTCCGTCCGGCAGCTCCGCGTAGGAGATGAACCAGGCGTAGGGGCGCTTGGCGTTCTTCTCGCCGTGCTGGGCGGTACCGGTCTTGCCGCCGACCTTCACGTTCTTGATCTTGGCCGGGGTACCCGTGCCGTTCTCGACGACGTTCACCATCATCTGCTGGACCTTCTGCGCGTTCGCCGCGCTGAGGGGCCGGCTCATCTCCTGCGGCTCGTGCTTCTCGATGGTGTCGAGGTTGGGCGCGGTGAGCTGCTCGACCATGTACGGCTTCATCAGCTTGCCGTCGTTGGCGATGGCCGCGGTGACCATGGCCATCTGGAGCGGGGTGGCCGCCGTGTTGAACTGGCCGATCGAGCTGAGCGCGTTGCCGTCCTTGCCCATCGTCTTGTCGTAGACGCTGGCGAAGGCGCGGACCGGGGTGTCGATGGTGCTGTTGAAGCCGAACTTCTGGGCGGTCTCGACCATGCCGTCACGGCCGACCTTGTCACCGACGTTCGCGAAGACCGAGTTGCAGGAGACCTGGAGCGCGTAGTTCAGGGTCGCCTTCTCGCAGCCGGTGGCGTGGTTGACCATCGGGGTCTTCGTGCCGGGCAGGATGTACGGCTCGGGGGTGTCGGTCGGGGTGTTGATGTCGCTGATCACCCCGTGCTCCAGCGCGGCGGCGGCGGTGACCACCTTGAAGGTGGAGCCCGGCGGGTAGGTCTCGCGCAGGGCGCGGTTGACCAGGTTCTTGTCGGCGCTGTCGTTCAGCTCGCGCCACGCCTTCTCGTCGTTCTTGGAGTTGCCCGCGAAGGACGAGGGGTCGTACGAGGGGGTGCTGGCCAGGGCCAGGATGGCGCCGGTGCGCGGGTCGATCGCGGCGACCGCGCCCTTCTTGTTGCCCAGCTGCTGGAAGGCGGCCTTCTGGGCATCGGCGTTCAGGGTGGTGATGACGTTGCCGCCCTGCTTCTTCTCACCGGTGAACATGCCGATCGTCCGGTCGAAGAACAGCCGGTCGTCGTTGCCGGTGAGGATGCCGTCGTCGATCTTCTCCAGCTGGGTGGAGCCGAACGCCTGCGAGGCGTAGCCGGTGACCGGCGCCCACAGCGGGCCGTCGATGTAGGTCCGCTTGAACTTGAAGTCGCTGCCGTCGGTGACCGCGGAGCCGGTGACCGGCTGGCCGCCGACGATGATGTTGCCGCGTTCGGTGGCGTACTGGGCGATCTGGACCCGGCGGTTCTCCTTGCGGGTGCTGAGGTCCTCGGCCTGCACGTACTGCAGCCAGTTGGTCCGGATCAACAGGGCGAGGACGAGGAGCCCGCAGAACAGCGAGATGCGGCGCAGGGGCTTGTTCATGACGGGCGGACCACCTGGGTCATCTCGGAGTCGGGGGACGGGGCGGGGGCCGGTGCGGGGCGGCGTGCGGTGTCGCTGATCCGGATGAGGATGGCGATGAGCACCCAGTTCGCGAGGACGGAGGAACCGCCGGAGGCGAGGAAGGGCATGGTCATGCCGGTGAGGGGGATGAGGCCCATGACCCCGCCGGCGACGACGAAGATCTGGAGGGCGAAGGCGCCGGACAGGCCGATGGCGAAGAGCTTGCCGAAGGGGTCGCGGGCGGCGAGGGCGGTGCGCACACCCCGCTCGATGATCAGGCCGTAGAGCAGGAGGAAGGCCATGACGCCGGTCAGGCCGAGTTCCTCGCCGACGGTCGAGAAGATGAAGTCGGAGTTGGCGGCGAAGCCGATGAGGTCCGAGTTGCCCTGGCCCCAGCCGGTGCCGAGGACCCCGCCGGAACCGAAGCTCATGATCGACTGGCCGACCTGCTCACACGCGCCGGAGGTGCTGTAGCAGGCGAAGGGGTCGAGCCAGGCGGTGACGCGGACCTTGACGTGGCTGGCGGTCATGCCGACGACGGTGGCGCCGCCGACCGACATCAGCAGGCCGATGACGATCCAGCTGGTCCGCTCGGTGGCCACGTACAGCATGATCACGAACATGCCGAAGAACAGCAGCGAGGTGCCCAGGTCGTTCTCGAAGACCAGGACGAGCAGGCTCATCGCCCAGATCATCAGGATGGGGCCGAGGTCGCGGCCGCGCGGCAGGTAGAGGCCCATGAAGCGGCGGCTGGCCAGGGCCAGGGCGTCGCGCTTCACCATCAGGTAGCCGGCGAAGAAGATCGCGATGACGATCTTGGCGAACTCACCGGGCTGGATGGAGAAGCCGCCGACGCTGATCCAGATCTTCGCGCCGAAGACGTCCGCGCCCAGGCCGGGGACCACGGGCAGGATCAGCAGGACGAGGGCGCCGGCCATCGAGATGTACGTGAACCGCTGGAGCACGCGGTGGTCCTTGAGGACCAGCAGGACGACGGCGAACAGGGCGATGGCCAGCCCCGTGTACATCATCTGGCGCGGTGCGGACTCGGTGAAGCCGCCGAAGCTGCGCTTGGCGAGGTTCCGCAGGCGCTCGGACTGGTCGAGCCGCCAGATCAGCACGACGCCGAGGCCGTTGAGCAGGGTCGCGATCGGCAGCAGCAGCGGGTCCGCGTACTTTGCGTAGCGGCGTACGACGAGGTGCGCGATCCCGGAGAGGACGGCGAAGCCGAGCCCGTAGGCGAGCATGCCCGGGGGCAGCTTGCCGTGGATCGACAGGCCCACGTTGGCGTAGGCGAAGATCGGGATGACCACGGCGAAGGCGAGCAGCAGGAGCTCGGTGTTCCGCCGGCTCGGCGCCTCGATGGCGCCGATGGTGGTCGTGTTGGTGACTACGCTCATGGTGTGGCGGGCCCCCTGTGCCCGCGTATGTCTACTGCTTCTCGCACTGGCCGACGACAGCCTGCTCCGCGGGAGTCAGGCTGGGCCCGGGCGTCTGGCTGCCCTGCGCTTCGGCGGCGCGGCGGGCCTCTTCCTGCTTGCAGGCGGAGACCTGGGTGCCGAGCTCGTCGATCTTCTTGCGCGCCTTGTCCAGGCTCTCTTCGCTGATGGTGGCCTCGACCTGCTTCCGCTTGAAGGACGGCAGGTACTTCAGTTCGATCTCGGGATGATCCGTCTCCACCTGGGAGAGGTGGATCAAGGGCAGGTTCTGGCTGATGCCCCGGTACAGGGCGACGTGGTCACCCTTGACTCCCACGTAGAACTGGGTCTGCGTCCAGCGGTGCGCCGCGTACAGGCCCCCGCCGACGACACCGGCGACGAGGAGCAGGATCAGCGTGCGGGTGGTCCACTTGCGCCCTTTGCTGCGGCGCCGGCGCGGGTGGTCGTACGTGTCGTCGTACTGGCCGTCGGCGTCGTACGCCTCGGGTTCGCCGAAGGATCCGTACGGGGCGCCGCCGCCCTGGCTCTGGTCGGGGTATCCGTAGCCGGCGGCGTCACCGCTGCCCGGGGGGCCGAAGGCGCCCGGGGGCGGCGGGGTCTGGCGGCCCAGGCCCGAGGCCCGGCCCGCCGGGGTCTGCATGGCGTTGCCGTCGAAGAGCTGGTGCGGGTTCTCGGCGACCGCGCCGACGACCACCGGGGTGTCGCTCACCTGGGCGGCCATGGTGTCGCCGCTGTCGGTGTCGAGGACGTCCGCGACGATGCAGGTGATGTTGTCCGGTCCGCCGCCGCGCAGGGCGAGCTGGATCAGGGACTGCACCGTCTCGTGCGGGCCGTGGTAGTCGGCGAGGGTTTCCTCCAGGGTCTGGTGGGAGACCACGCCGGAGAGCCCGTCGGAGCAGATCAGGTAGCGGTCGCCGGCCCGGACCTCGCGGATGGAGAGGTCGGGCTCCACGACGTCGCCGCTGCCGAGGGCGCGCATCAGCAGGGAGCGCTGCGGGTGGGTGGTGGCCTCTTCCTCGGTGATCCGGCCCTCGTCGACGAGCCGCTGGACCCAGGTGTGGTCCTGGGTGATCTGGGTGAGGACGCCGTCGCGCAGCAGGTAGGCGCGGGAGTCGCCGACATGGACGAGGCCGAGCCGCTGGCCCGTCCACAGCAGGGCGGTGAGCGTGGTGCCCATGCCCTCCAGCTGGGCGTCCTCCTCGACCATCACGCGCAGCTGGTCGTTGGCGCGCTGCACGGCGATGCCGAGGGCGGTGAGGATGTCGGAGCCCGGGATGTCGTCGTCGAGCTGGACGAGCGAGGAGATGACCTCGGAGCTGGCGACCTCGCCGGCTGCCTGGCCGCCCATGCCGTCGGCGACGGCGAGGAGCCGGGGACCGGCGTAGCCGGAGTCCTCGTTGCCCTCGCGGATCATGCCCTTGTGCGATCCGGCGGCGAAACGCAGGGTCAGACTCATGCGCACCTGCCCTGTCGACGCCTCGGGGTACAACCGGTCTCGAGCCACACTGCCCACCCTCCGGTCGGGAGCGCGCTCGGGCCCGTGTCCCCGGTGGGACGGACCGCTGCGGCTCGCTCGCTCCGCTCGCTCATTCTCGTACTACTTCCGCAGCTCGATGACGGTCTTGCCGATGCGGATCGGGGCGCCCGGCGGAATGGGCGTCGGGGTGGTGAGACGGGTCCGGTCGAGATACGTGCCGTTGGTGGACCCGAGATCCTCGACGATCCACTGGCCGTCACGGTCGGGGTAGATCCTGGCATGGCGGCTGGAGGCGTAGTCGTCGTCCAGCACGATCGTGGAGTCGTGGGCCCGGCCCAGCGTGATCGTCTGTCCGGCGAGGGTCACGGTCGTGCCCGTGAGGGTCCCCTCGGAGACGACCAGCTTGGTCGGCGCGCCCCGGCGCTGCCGCTGCTGCGGAGGGGCGGCCTGGCGCCCCGTCTGCTGCTGCGGCGCCGCGGCGGCGCCGCCGCGGCGCGAGCCGCGCTGCGTGACGCGCGTACCGAAGAGGTCGCTGCGGATGACCTGAACGGCCACGATGACGAACAGCCACAGAACGGCCAGGAAACCCAACCGCATGACCGTCAGGGTCAGCTCTGACATTGCCCCCGCTTCACCCTTCGGCTTGCCGGTAAATGATGGTGGTGCTGCCCACGACGATCCGCGAGCCGTCGCGGAGCGTAGCGCGGGTGGTGTGCTGCCCGTCCACCACGATGCCGTTGGTGGACCCGAGATCCTGGATCGTCGGGGGTGTTCCGGTCCGGATCTCACAGTGCCGGCGGGAGACGCCGGGGTCGTCGATCCGCACATCGGCCTCGGTGCTGCGGCCGAGTACGAGCGTGGGGCGCGAGATCTGGTGGCGGGTGCCGTTGACCTCGATCCAGCGGCGCGTGGTGCCCGGTGCGCCGGGAGACGGAGGGCCGCCGCCGGGGCGGCCGCCGGGTGCGCCCGGGGGCGGACCCGCGGGCATGGGAGGGGCGGCGACCGGCGGGTAGCCGTAACCGCCCTGCGGGCTCTGGAGGGCCTGGGGTGCCTGGCCCGGGTCCTGGGAGGTGCTGGAGGCTAGGGTGCGGCTGCGGACCCGGTAGAGGCCCGTGTCCAGGTCCTCCGCCTTCTCCAGGTGGACCTTGATGGGTCCCATGAAGCTGTAGCGCTGCTGCTTGGCGTAGTCGCGGACGAGGCCCGCGAGCTCGTCGCCGAGCTGCCCGGAGTAGGGGCTCAGGCGCTCGTAGTCGCCCGTGCTCAGCTCCACGATGAAGTCGTTGGGGACGACGGTGCGCTCGCGGTTCCAGATGGTGGCGTTGTTGTCGCACTCCCGCTGGAGGGCGCCGGCGATCTCCACCGGCTGGACCTCGGACTTGAACACCTTGGCGAAGGTGCCGTTCACCAGACCTTCGAGTCGCTGCTCGAACCGCTTCAGGACTCCCATCGGGCACCTCCTCCGTCGCTGTCGCCCTGTACTGCTTACTGATCGTATCCACGCGTGGCGGATTCGGGTGGTTCCCCTTCGCTCCTGCCCGCAGGAGTGTTGGTCCTCACAAGGGATCGTAGGGGCGCTCCAGGGACAGTGTCCCGCACCCGGAGGGGGCGGCGGGAGAGGCCGTCGGGAGGTCCGGCGGGGGTGGGGGAAAGCGATTTCAATCCACCCCGTCTGACGTGCTACTGTTTCGACGTCGCCAGGGGAACGGGCCGAAAGGCAAGATCCACTGGGGAGCTGCTCGGGCGAGTGGCGGAACGGCAGACGCGCTGGCTTCAGGTGCCAGTGTCCTTCGGGACGTGGGGGTTCAAATCCCCCCTCGCCCACATCGGGGAAGCCCCGATCCGGACTCCGGATCGGGGCTTCCTGCATGTTCGGGCTTCCTGCATGTCCGGACTTCCTGCGTGCCCGGGGCCTTCTGCGTGTGTCCGGGGCAAGGAGGCGTCGGCGGTGGGTCGTTCGGCCGGCGACTTTCGTCGTGCCGGGCGCGACGAAAGAGGGCGGGCGCCGGAGTGTGCGGCTGTCTAGGGTCGGTCGCGTGGATGCCGAGGCGGGGATGCGTGCGTGCCGGGACTGGCTGAAGGGGCCGGAGCCCTGGTCCCGGCGGATGCTGGCGGGGGACCTGACGGTCGCCGGGGTGCTGGCCCTGCTGGGGCTCGGCGTCGACGAACTCAGCCGCAGCTCCGGCCTGAAGATGGCCTCGGGGGCCGTGGCCGTGGTGGCGCTGGTGCTGCTGCGCAGGCGGCTGCCGGCGGTCACGCTGGTGCTGGGCGCCGCCGCGAGCGCGTTCCTTCCCACCGTGTTCCTCGTGACGATCGTGCTGGGCTGGTCCGCGGGACGCCGGATCGTCGGCGTGGGCCGGGCGCTGGCGGCGTTCGTGCTGGCCTTCCTGGCCTCGGTGGGCCTCACGCTCGTCGACCAGTGGTCGCAGATGCGGCCCCTGCTGACGGTCGTCTTCACCACCCTGCTGTTCCTGGCCGCGACCGTCATGCCCGGTCTGGCCAGCCGTTACTGGCATCAGCGCCGGACCCTGCTCAGCGCCCTCCAGGAGCGCAACGACCGGCTGGTGCGCGAGCGGACGATGGTCGCCGGGCAGGCCAGGCTGAGGGAGCGGCAGCGGATCGCCCAGGACATGCACGACAGCCTGGGCCACCAGCTGGCGCTCATCTCGGTGCACACCGGGGCGCTGGAGGTGGACCCCTCGCTGACCGACCGCCAGCGCGAGGCGGTGGGGGTGCTGCGGCAGGCGTCGGTGGCGGCGATGCACGAGCTGCGGGAGGTCGTCGGCATCCTGCGCGACGGGGTGGAGGCCCCGGCGCCCGTGGAGGAGGCGCAGCCGGCCGCACGGGGGGTGGCCGGGATCGCCGGCCTCGTGGAGGCGGCGCGGGCCGCGGGGACGGACGTACGGCTCGCCGCGGCGGGGCGGCCCCGGCCGCTGGTCGCGGCCTGCGACCACGCGGCGTACCGGATCGTGCAGGAGGCGCTGACCAACGCCTACAAGCACGCGCCGGGGTCGGCCATCTCCGTGGAACTGCGCTACGAGGACGACTCGCTGGTGGTCGAGATCGCCAACGGCCCGGCCGCCGACCGGGGCCGCGGCGCGGTGGTCTCCGGCGGGCAGGGGCTGACGGGGCTGCGCGAACGGGCCCGGCTGGTCGGCGGCATGGTGCACGCCGGCACCACCGAGGACGGCGGGTTCCGGGTGGCGGGCGTACTGCCGTACGGGACGGAGCCGGCCGGGCTCGTCGAGGAGGACGTCGCGGACGACTTCGGACAGCGGACGCAGGCCCGGGCGCTGGCGCTGCGGGGGGCGCCCAGGGCGGCCCCGCCGATGGACTGGGCGGCGCTCGACCGCGAGCTGGCGGCCCCCGTACGCCGCGGAGCCGGGGGCGTCGCGATGGGCTGCGGGATCGCCGTCGCGGCCCTCGTGCTGCTGGTCATCGTGCTGGGTGCCGGGGCGGCCCTGCTGGTGGGATCCGCGGACAAGGCGATGATCAGCACCCGGGACTACGACGCCGTGCACGTGGGCGAGGCCGAGGAGGACGTCCGCACGCGGCTGCCGGACGGCGACAGCGTCCTGACCTCGGGCCTGGAGCGCAAGGGACCGCCCCGGCCGCAGGGAGCGGACTGCTACGCGCTGCTGTCCACGGAGGACTCGAAGGTGACGAGCGACACGGTTTTCCGGTTCTGCTTCCGTGACGGCAAGCTCGTCGAGAAGCAGACGTACGAGGTCAAGCAGTAGGAGCGCGGGTGACAGCCAAGGTGATCCGAGTGGTGATCGCTGACGACGAGCCGCTGATCCGGGCCGGGATCAGGATGATCCTGACCTCGGCACCGGACATCGAGGTCGTCGCGGAGGCCGCCGACGGGCGGGAGGCGGTCGAACTGGCCCGCTCGCACGCCCCGGACGTGGTGCTGCTGGACATCCAGATGCCGGTGATGGACGGGCTGACCGCCCTGGAGGAGCTGGCGCGGGCGGCGCCGGGGGCGCGGGCGCTGATCCTGACCACCTTCGGGGAGCGGGAGAACGTGTTGCGGGCGCTGCGCCAGGGCGGCGCGGGGTTCCTGCTGAAGGACTCGGCGCCCGGCGAGCTGATCGGCGCGGTCCGGGCGGCCGCCGCGGGTGACGCCTACCTGTCGCCGGCCGCGACCCGGCACGTGGTGGACCAGCTGGCCACCGGGCAGACCGCGGGCCGGGGCGAGGAGGCACGGCGTCGGGTGGACGCGCTGAGCGAACGGGAGCGCGGGGTGCTGGCACTGCTCGGCGAGGGCCTGTCCAACGCGGACGCCGGGCGCAGGCTCCACATGAGCGAGGCGACGGTGAAGACGTACGTGAGCCGGATCCTCGCCAAGCTGGACTGCGAGAACCGGGTGCAGGCGGCGCTCCTGGCCCGGGACGCGGGTCTGTAGCAAGGCTGTGGCGCCCCTGTAGCGGTGCCGCGTACCGGACTTGGGGTACCGTCGGGCCGATCTGACCGGCGAAGAAGCCGTCGGCAGGGCGCGAAGAGTGCGGGGGCGGCGCAGATGGTGACGGCATCGGGACAGTACGCGACGGACGCGGCGGCAGCCGCCGGAGCGGCCCCGGAACGGGCCGGCGGGCGGATCCCGCGCGTGCCGGGCTTCGCGCCGCGGGCCGTGAGCGGCTCCGCCAGGGAAGCCGGCAAGGCCCTGCGGCAGCGGGTACCGCGCGCCGCCCACGCCTCCTTCCGGATGCCCGCCGACCGGCCCGACGCCGTGCGCGCGGTGGAGGAGTCCAATGTCGGCCGGGTCGCCGAGCTGACACCGATACGCGTCGGCCGGATGGCCGCCAACCCCTTCGCCTTCCTGCGCGGAGCCGCCGGACTGATGGCGCACGACCTGTCCGGCGGCCCGGTGACCGGGGTGGGCGCGCAGATCTGCGGCGACGCGCACGCGGCCAACTTCGGCCTCTACGGTGATGCCCGCGGCCGCCTCGTGATCGACCTCAACGACTTCGACGAGACCGTGTTCGGCCCGTGGGAGTGGGACGTGAAGCGGCTCGCCACCTCGCTGGTCCTGGCCGGACGTGTGGCGGGCGCGGACGAGGACACCTGCCGGGCGGCGGCGCGGGACGCCGTGGGCGCCTACCGGCGCACCATGCGGCTGCTGGCCAAGCTCCCGGCGCTCGACGCCTGGAACGCCATCGCCGACGAGGAACTCGTCTCCCACACCGACGCACGCGATCTGCTGGGCACGCTGGAGCGGGTCTCGGAGAAGGCCCGCAACAACACCTCCGCCCGGTTCGCCGCCAAGTCCACGGAGCTGTGCGCCGACGGCAGCCGCCGCTTCGTGGACGCGCTGCCCGTGCTGCGCCGGGTCGGCGACGGGGAGGCCGCCGCGGTGGCCGCCTCGCTGGGCCCCTACCTGACGACCCTCTCCGGGGACCGGCTTCCGCTGCTGGCCCGCTACGCCATCCACGACGTGGCCTTCCGCGTCGTCGGCACCGGCAGCGTGGGCACCCGCTCGTACGTGGTGCTGCTGCTGGACCACCGGGGCGAGCCGCTGGTGCTCCAGGTCAAGGAGGCCCGGCCCTCGGTGCTGCTGCCCCACCTGCCCGCGCTGGGCTTCCACTCCCCGGAGGAGGAGCACGAGGGCCGCCGGGTGGTGGCCGGGCAGAAGCGGATGCAGGTGGTCTCCGACATCCTGCTGGGCTGGACCACCGTCGAGGGGCGCCCGTACCAGGTCCGCCAGTTCCGCAACCGCAAGGGCAGCGTGGACCCGGCGGCGCTGACCCCCGAGCAGATCGACGACTACGGCCGGATGACCGGCGCCCTGCTGGCCCGGGCGCACGCCCACAGCGCCGATCCGCGGCTGCTGGCGGGGTACTGCGGCAAGAACGAGGAGCTGGACGAGGCGGTGGCCGCCTTCGCCGTGGCCTACGCCGACCGCAGCGAGGCCGACCACGCCGACCTGGTGGCGGCGGTGCGCTCCGGCCGGATCGCGGCGGAATTCGGGGTCTGACGCGGGCGTGGCCCGGTGTTTCACGTGAAACCGGCCCGTGGACGTTTCACGTTGTTTCCCGAGAAGTCGTTTCACGTGAAACCGGGGCCGGTCTCCCGTGCGCCGGGCGATGGCGGCCGGGGGAGACGGGTGCCCCCGGCCGGGCCGTAGGCTGGCCGGGTGAGCGAGCAGAGCGGACAGACAGCCCCCGAAGAGCCCACCGCTTCCGGTGACGAGCGGCCCGAGGCGCGCCTGGAGCGTGCCGTGCGGGCCGCCGAGCAGGCACTGATCGAGTTCGAGATCGCCGTGGAGACCTTCCGGGTGGAGGTCGAGAACTTCTCCCGGCTCCACCACCAGAAGCTCGGCCCGATATACGCCCGGCTCGACGAGCTGGACGCCCAGATCGCGGAGGCGAAGGCCGCCCGCAGCGGTGATCCGGAGGACCTGCGGCGGGCCCGGGAGGCCCGCTCGCTGGTCATGCCGATGCCCGGGGTGGACGAGCTGTTCCACGACTGGCTGGGCTCGGACGGGATCTCCGACGATGCCGCCGCCATGCTCACCGACCGGCCGGTGCGCCCGCCCCAGCGGGTGCGGCCCTCGGAGGAGGTCCGCCGGCTCTACCGTGAGCTGGTCCGCCGGGCCCACCCTGACCTCGCCCAGGACGAGGCGGAGCGGACGCGGCGTGACGCGTTCATCGCCCGGGTCAACGCCGCCTATGCGCGGGGCGAGGAGCAGCTGCTGCGCGAGCTCGCCGAGGAGTGGGACGCCGGCCCGGTGCAGAAGGCCGCGGCGCCGAGCGAGAGCGAGGAGCTGTACGCCCGCCTGGAGTGGCTCTCGCAGCGCAAGGAAATGCTGTCGATGGTGGCCAAGGAGCTGGAGGACGGCGCGATCGGCGCGATGCTGCGGATGGCTCCCGACGACCCGGACCGGCTGCTGGAGGAGATCGCCGAACAGCTGCTGGCCGAGGTCGGCGAGCGCGAGGCGGAGCTGGCGGCTCTCGTCACTCCGTGAGTCCCCGCCCTCCGGTCGGATAGGTTGGCAGGCCAGATCCGTGAAGAGAGAAGGCGACTGTCATGAACTTCGGACCGCTCCCCTCGGTGGAGGCCACCGCGGTGCCCGCCGGAGGTCTCGTCCTGGACGTCCGCGAGGACGACGAATGGGCGGCCGGTCATGTCGAGGGCGCGCTGCACGTCCCGATGAGCGACTTCGTCGCCCGCTTCGGTGAGGTGACGGAGGCGGTCGCGGACGGTCGCACCGCCTACGTGATGTGCCGTGTGGGCGGGCGCAGCGCCCAGGTCACCCAGTACCTCGTGGGCCAGGGCATCGAGGCCGTCAACGTGACCGGTGGCATGCAGGCGTGGGAGGGCGCCGGGCGCCCGATGGTGACGGACAACGGGAACCCGGCCTTCGTCCTCTAGCGGCCGCGGTCTCAGCCGAGGGGGTGGGCGGCCAGCAGGTCGCCCAGGGCCTCCTCGTGCGCGGCGGCCGGGCCGAGCTGGAGCTCCAGCTGCTTGGCCCAGGCGTGGTAGCGGTGCAGCGGGTAGTCGGTGTCGGCGCCGAAGCCCCCGTGCAGGTGCTGGGCGGTCTGTACGACCCGGCGCACGCCCTCGGAGGCCCACATCTTGGCGACGGCCACGTCCCCCGCGACCGGCAGCGGGCCGCCCGCCGCGCCGGTCGCCGCGTCGAGCCGCCAGGCCGCCTGCCAGAGGGTGGCCTCCATGGCCCGCAGGTCGATGTAGCGGTCGGCGGCCTGGACGGCGACGGCCTGGAAGGTGGCCACGGGGAAGCCGAACTGCTCCCGCTTGCTGGTGTAGCCGCTGGTCATGGCGAGGACGGCCTCGCCGAGGCCGAGCGCGAGGGCGCAGGTGCCGGTGGCGAGGACCTGGCGCAGCCGCTCCCAGGCGCCGGGGGTGTCGATCAGATGGGAGGCGGGGACCCGGACCCCGTCCAGGGTGAGTTCCGCGAGCTTTTCCCCGCTGGTGGAGTACTGGTCGGCGAGGGTGAGGCCCTCGGTGGTGCGGGGGAGCAGCGCGAGGACGGCCTCGCCGTCGCCGGCGTGCGCGGGTACGGCGATCCAGTCGCTGCTGTGCGCCCAGGGGACGGCCGTCTGCATCCCGTCCAGGATCCAGGCGGGCCCTTCGCGGCGTGCGGTGACGGCGAGCTCGGCGGGATCGTGGCCGGTGCGGCCGTGGGCGGCGACGGTGAGGACGAGCGTGCCGCGTCCGGCGCCGGGCAGCAGGGCGGCGGTCAGCTCGGGGCCGCCGTGGGCCTGGACGGCCATGGCGGTGGCGCAGTGCTCCAGGAGCGGGACCCGGGCCAGCACCCTGGCCGCCTCGCGCAGCACCAGGCAGAGCGCGAGGGTGTCGAGGCCGGCCCCGCCGTGTTCCTCGGCGAGGACGAGGCCCAGCAGGTCGGAGCCGGCGAGCGTGGCCCACAGGGGCCGGTCGAACTCCTCGGCGACGGCTCCCGGGGTCAGCGCGGGGCTAGGTACGCCGTCGGGAGCGACGTCGGCGAACACGGCCCTGGCCGCCTCGACGGCCGCCTGCTGTTCCTCGGTGAAGGTGAAGTCCACTGCCTGCCTCCCGCGTGCACCGGTTCCGGACCGCCCACTGGACCTGACGGGCCGTCAAGATAAGCCAGGCGGCGGAAGAATCACAGCCCGCGGGGGCCGCTCAGCGGTCGAAGTCGATCTCCACTTCCTCCGTCACCGGGTGGGACTGGCAGGCCAGCACGAACCCGGCCTCCGTCTCCTCCTCCTCCAGCGCGAAGTTGCGGTCCATCCGCACCTCGCCCGACACCACGAACGCCCGGCAGGTGCCGCAGACCCCGCCCTTGCAGGCGTACGGGGCATCGGCGCGGTTGCGCAGCACGGCGTCCAGCAGGGACTCCCCCGCCTGTACGGGCCAGGTGCCCGAGCGGCCGTCGAGCCGGGCGGTGACCCGCGCCTGGTCCGCCGCCGGGGCCGACGACCGTACCGGCTCCTGAGGGGCGGTCTCCTCGACGTGGAAGATCTCCTCATGCACCCGGCTCCGGGCCACGCCCAGCGCCGCCAGGGCCCGCTCCGCACCCGTCACCAGTCCGTACGGGCCGCACAGGTACCAGCCGGTGACCTCCGCGACCGGCAGCAGCGCGGGCAGCAGGGCCGTGAGGCGGGACTGGTCGAGCCGCCCGGACGGCAGCCCGGCCTCCTGCTCCTCGCGGGACAGGACGGTGACCAGCTGGAAGCGGTCGGGGTAGCGGTCCTTGAGGTCGGCCACCTCCTCCAGGAACATCGTGGAGGACGCCGTCCGGTCGCTGCGCACCAGGCAGAACCGGGCGTCGGCGCGGGCCGCGAGCACCGTCGCCGCGATCGACAGCACCGGGGTGATCCCGCTGCCGCCGACGATCGCCGCGTAGTGCGGGGAGGCCGGGGCCGTGGCCGGGTCCAGCACGAACCGCCCGGCCGGGACCATCACGTCCAGCACGTCCCCGGCGGCGATCTCCTTGTGCGCGAAGGTGGAGAACTCCCCGCCCTCCACGAGCCGTACGCCGACCCGGAGCTCGGCCGGGCCCGGGCCGTCGGCGGCCGGGGCGGGGGAGCAGATCGAGTACGTCCGGCGCACCTCGGCGCCCTCGGCGGCCCTGCGGCGGAGCGTCAGGTGCTGGCCGGGGGCGTGCCGGTACTCGGCGCGCAGCTCCTCGGGCACCGACAGGGTCAGCGCGACCGAGTCGTCCGTGAGCCGGTCGACCGCCGCCACCGTCAGGGGGTGGAACGCGCCGTGGCGGGGTGCGGCCATCTACAGCTCCTTGAAGTGGTCGAACGGTTCGCGGCAGGCGACGCAGCGGCGCAGCGCCTTGCAGGCGGTGGAGGAGAACCGGCTGAGCAGCTCGGTGTCGGTGGAGCCGCAGTTCGGGCAGCGCACCGACAGGGTGAGGGGGACCGGACCGCCGGCGGAGTGCGGGCGCGGCGGGGCGATGCCGAATTCGCCGAGTTTGCGCCGGCCTTCGGCGCTGATGTCGTCGGTGGACCAGGCGGGGGACAGCACCGTGGTGACGCGCACCTCGGGTATGCCGTGGGCGGTCAGCACCCGCTCGATGTCGGCCGCCATGGCCTCAATGGCGGGGCAACCGGTGTACGTCGGGGTCAGGAGCACCTCGGCGTGGCCGTCCTCATGCATCCGCACGCCGCGCAGGACGCCCAGCTCGGCGAGGGTCAGGACGGGCAGCTCCGGGTCGGGGACGGTGCCGGCCAGCTCGGCCAGCTCCGCCTCCAGGCGGGTGGTCCCGGCCCCGGCGGTCACCACGACGCTCCGGGGTGGCTGCGGTGCAGGTGCTGCATCTCGGCGAGGAGCCGCCCGAACGGCTCGGTGTGCAGGCCCTCCCGGCCCGCTCCGGCGCGCCACGCGCCCGTCCGCGGACCCTCGGGCAACGCCAGCCCGGCCTGCTCCAGCACCCGGCCCAGCGCGGCCAGCCAGCGGGCTTCCAGGGCGGCCGTGTCCACATCGAGGCCGTCGACCGGGCGGAACATCTCCCCCGTGTACTTCCACAGCCCGTCCAGGCCCGCGCGGATCCGCCGCCGGCTCTCCTCGGTGCCGTCGCCGAGCCGCAGCGTCCACTGCTCGGCGTGGTCGCGGTGGTAGGCCGTCTCCTTGACGGCCTTGGCGGCCAGCGGGGCGAACGGGCCGTCACCGGTGGCCAGTTCCCCGTACAGCTCGTGCTGGTAGAGGGAGAAGTACAGCTGGCGGGCGATGGTCTGGGCGAAGTCCCCGTTGGGCTGCTCGACCAGCTGGAGGTTGCGGAAGGCGCGCTCCTCGCGCAGGAAGGCCAGCTCGTCCTCGTCGCCCGCCATGGAGAGCAGGACGCGGGCCTGGCCGAGCAGGTCGAGCGCGATGTTCGCGAGGGCGACCTCCTCCTCCAGGACCGGGGCGTGACCCGCCCATTCGCCGAGGCGGTGGGAGAGGATCAGCGCGTCGTCCGCGAGGGCGAGGACGGCTGCCGTGGCCCGGGGCGGGGTGGCGGCGGTGGCGGTGTCGGCGCTCACAGGTGGCGCACCCCCTCGGGGATCTCGTAGAAGGTGGGGTGCCGGTAGGGCTTGTCGGCGGACGGGGCGAAGAACGGGTCCCGCTCGTCCGGGGAGGAGGCCGTGATCTCGGTGGAGGGCACGACCCAGATCGAGACGCCTTCGCTGCGCCGCGTGTAGAGGTCGCGCGCGTTGCGCAGGGCCATCTCGGCGTCGGGGGCGTGCAGGCTGCCCGCGTGCGTGTGCGAGAGGCCGCGGCGCGAGCGCACGAACACCTCCCACAGGGGCCAGTTCTGCGTCATGCCTGTACCTCTCGTCCGGTGCCGGTGTGCTGCCGCGCGTGCTGGTCCGCTTGCTTGCGCGCGTACGCCGTGGCCGCTTCGCGGACCCAGGCGCCTTCCTCGTGAGCCTTGCGCCGCTGGCTGATGCGCTGTTCGTTGCAGGGGCCGTTGCCCTTGAGCACGTCCCAGAACTCCGCCCAGTCGATGGCGCCGAAGTCGTAGTGCCCGCGCTCCTCGTTCCACTTGATGTCCGGGTCGGGCAGGGTCAGGCCCAGCGACTCGGCCTGCGGGACGGCGATGTCCACGAAGCGCTGGCGCAGCTCGTCGTTGGAGTGCCGCTTGATCCGCCAGGCCATCGCCTGGGCGCTGTGCACCGACTCGTCGTCCGGCGGGCCGAACATCATCAGGGAGGGCCACCACCAGCGGTCCACCGCGTCCTGCGCCATGGCGTGCTGGGCCTCGGTGCCCTGGGAGAGGGCGAGGAGCAGCTCGTACCCCTGGCGCTGGTGGAAGGACTCCTCCTTGCAGATCCGGACCATCGCGCGGGCGTAGGGGCCGTAGGAGCAGCGGCAGATCGGCACCTGGTTGGTGATCGCCGCGCCGTCCACGAGCCAGCCGATGGCGCCGACGTCCGCCCAGGTCAGAGTCGGGTAGTTGAAGATCGAGGAGTACTTCTGCTTGCCGGAGTGGAGCTTGTCGAGCAGCTCGTCACGGCTGGTGCCCAGGGTCTCGGCGGCGCTGTAGAGGTAGAGGCCGTGCCCCGCCTCGTCCTGCACCTTGGCCATCAGGATGGCCTTGCGGCGCAGCGAGGGCGCGCGGGTGATCCAGTTGGCCTCGGGCTGCATGCCGATGATCTCGGAGTGGGCGTGCTGGGCCATCTGGCGGACCAGGGAGGCGCGGTACTCCTCGGGCATCCAGTCGCGCGGCTCCACGCGCTCGTCCGCCGCGACGGCGGCGTCGAAGTCCGCTCTCAGCTGTACGCCGAGGCCGGCCCCTGCCTCCGCCCCGCCCGAGCTCCCCGTCTCCGGAGTCACTGCGACCATCACGGCTCCCTGTCCGAATCTGCGTCCGAGTCCGCCCGTCCGCCCGACCGACCGATCGTTCGGTTCATTCTCTTCAATGGTGAGACGACGGCCCGTAGGGTGTCAACCTCTGTGGGCAACCCTGTGGACGCCGGATGATCGGGGCGGGATGGACGCGAACGAGCGCGAGCGTGCGGAAGGGCCCGGTACGGCGCCTCCCCGGGCGCCCGGGATCGCCGGCCTCGCGCTGCCGTACCGGGTCCTCGCGGCGCTGGTCCTGGCGGCCCTGGCCGTCGCCGCGTGCCTGCACCTCGGGCTGGTCTTCCTGCACGTCGCACCCTCCAACACGCTGAGCAAGAAGCACGCGGGCCTGGTCGACGGCTGGATCTACCCGGAGTTCGAACAGAACTGGAAGCTCTTCGCCCCCAACCCCCTCCAGCAGAACATCGCTGTGCAGGCCCGCGCCCAGGTCCGGGGCGGGTCCGGCGCCCTCGTCACCACCGGCTGGCGCGACCTGTCCGCCGAGGACGCCGCGGCCATCCGGCACGGGCTGCTGCCCAGCCACACCGAGCAGAACGAGCTCCGCCGGGCCTGGGACTTCTACACCGGCTCCCACGACGACGAGGGCAAGGCGGTCCAGACCGAGCGCGCCGAACTGTCCGAGGCGTACCTGAAGCGGATCGCCGGCCGCCGGCTGGGGGCCGGGCTGGCGGAGGGCGAGCGGATCGTACGGGTCCAGCTGCGCTCGGCGACCCGGTCCGTGGCCGCGCCGGCCTGGAGCACGGAGACCACCGACACCCAGACGTACTACCGGGAGCTGCCGTGGTGGAGCGTCTGAGGCGGGCACTCGCGCAGGTCAGCGGGCAGGCGCTCGGCCCGTACCAGAGCGCGGTCGTCCGCATCGGCTTCGCCGGTACCTGGCTGTTCTTCCTGCTGCGCGAGTTCCCGGAGCGGCACGAGCTGTACGGGCCCGACGGGCCGTGGAGCTGGCAGCTCGCCGAGCGGCTCGTCACGGGGAACCACGCCTTCACGGTGCTGCTGTGGTCCCCCTCGGGATGGTGGTTCGAGCTCGTCTACGGCCTCGCCGTGGCCGCCGGCGCGCTGCTCGCGCTGGGCTGGCGGACGCGGGCGACGTCCGTGCTGTTCATGGTGGGGGTGCTCTCGCTGCAGAACCGCAGCGTGTTCATGGGCGACGGCGGGGACAACGTCATCCACCTGATGGCGATGTACCTGGTGCTGACGCGGTGCGCGCAGGTGTGGTCGCTGGACGCGCGGCGGGCCCGGCTGAGGGGCTCCGCCGCGGCGGGGGCGGCCGGGCCGGTGCTGTGGGGGGTGCTGGGCGCCGTCCTCGCGTACGGGGCCCTCAGCGGGCGGCTGAGCGGCGGCTGGGCGGCCGTGTTCGCCGCGCTGTGGACGGGCGCGGCGCTGTGGTGGCTGGCCGAGCGGTACGAGCCGGGGGGCGAGCGGCGCGCCGCCCTGGACGTGCTGGCCAACCTGCTGCACAACACGGGCATGCTGGTGATCATGGCGGAGGTGTGCCTGATCTACGCGACGGCGGGCTGGTACAAGATCCAGGGGTCCCGTTGGCAGGACGGGACCGCGCTGTACTACCCGCTGCGGCTGGACTACTTCACGCCGTGGCCGGAGCTGTCGGGGGCGCTGGCCGGGAGCGGGGTGGCGGTGATGCTGCTGACCTACGGGACGGTGGTCGTGCAGGTCGCCTTCCCGTTCACGGTGTTGAACCGGCGGGTCAAGAACGTGCTGCTGGGGGTGATGGTGCTGGAGCACGCGGGGATCGCCGTGCTGCTCGGGCTGCCGTTCTTCTCTCTGGCGATGATCGCCGCTGACGCGGTGTTCCTGCCGACCGGGTTGCTGGTGTGGGTGGGGGCGCGGGCCGCCGCGCTGCGGGTGCCGCTGCGCGGAGCCGCTCCCCGGCCCGCCCTTTCTCCGTTTCCCGGGAGGGCCCGGACCCCCTTGGGGGCTCCGCCCCCAGACCCCAGCGCCTCGAACGCCGGCGAGGCTGGATAGTCGCGGGCGCTCGGAAAGGGGTGGCTCTGCCGGGCCGTAGGGTCGGGGTCATGAGTGAGCAGCGGAGTGGGTGGGGCGTCGGGCGGGAGTGGGGCGGGCTCGTCGAGCGGGGCGACGTGGTGCTGCTCGACGGGTTCCACGCGTTGAAGCACGCCCTGCGGTTCGGGGCCGAGGTCGTGCTGGCCGTGGCCGAGGAGCCCGAGGGGGTGCGGGCGCTCGCCGCCGAGCTGGCTCCCGATGTGGAGGAGGCGGTGGTGCGGCTCGTGCGGCAGGGGTCGCTCAAGGGGCTGATGCCCCGGGTGCACCCGACCGGGGTCGCGGCCCTCGCCGTGCGGCCCGGGCGGGAGGCGGGGCGGGCCGCCCTGGCGCGGCTGCCCCGGCCCGCGCCCGTCGTGGTGCTCGACAACCCCCGCAACCTCGGCAACGTCGGAGCCGTCGTCCGCCTCGCCGCCGGCTTCGGCGCCACCGGCGTGGTGACCCGGGGCGACCTCGACCCCTGGCACCCCAACGTGGTCCGCGCCGGGGCCGGGCTGCACTACGCCACCACCGTGGACCGGCTGGAGCTGGAGGAGCTGCCGCCCGGCCCCCTGTACGCGCTCGACCCGGAGGGCGAGGACATCCGTGCCCTCACCCTCCCGGACGACGCCCTGCTCGCCTTCGGCTCGGAGCGGCACGGGATCTCGCCCGAGCTGCGCGCCCGCGCCGACCACCTGGTGTCCCTGCCGATGCGCCCCCAGGTCTCCAGCTACAACCTGGCCACCAGCGTGGCCATGACCCTCTTCCACTGGGGCGGGCCCAGGCCCTGAGGCCCGGGCCCCGGCGCGGCTACGCCTGGCGGCGGACCTCCACCACGCGGAAGCGGTTCGCGACGAACGCGCCGTCGCACAGCGCGGCATTGGCCGCCGGGTTGCCGCCCGAGCCGTGGAAGTCGGAGAAGGCCGCGGTCTGGTTGACGTAGACCCCGCCCGTGAGGTTCAGCGACAGCTGCGCCGACTCCTCCAGGCAGACCTCCTCGATCGCCCGCTCGGTGTCCGCGGAGGTGGTGTACGCCCCGACCGTCATCGCGCCCTTCTCCCGCACCGTACGGCGCAGCAGTTCCAGGGCGTCGGCCGTGGAGTCCACCGCGACCGCGAAGGAGACCGGGCCGAAGCACTCCGACAGGTACGCGGCCTCCGGGTCGGGCTTGCCGGCGTCCAGCTTGACGATCACCGGAGTGCGTACGACCGCGTCCGGGAACTCGGGGTTGGCCACCTCGCGCGAGGCCAGCGCCACCTCGCCCAGCTCGGCCGCCGCCTCCAGACGGGCCTTGACGTCCGGGTTGACCAGGGCGCCCAGCAGGGCGTTGGCCCGGGCGTCGTCGCCCAGCAGGCCGCCGACCGAGGCGGCGAGGTCGGCGACCACCTCGTCGTACGACTTGTGGCCGGCGTCCGTCTCGATGCCCTCGCGCGGGATCAGCAGGTTCTGCGGGGTGGTGCACATCTGGCCGCTGTAGAGGGAGAGCGAGAAGGCCAGGTTGGACAGCATGCCCTTGTAGTCGGAGGTCGAGTCGACGACGACCGTGTTGACGCCCGCCTTCTCCGTGTAGACCTGCGCCTGACGGGCGTTGGCCTCCAGCCAGTCACCGAACTCCGTCGAGCCGGTGTAGTCGATCAGCTTGATCTCGGGCCGGACCGCCAGGGTCTTGGCGATGCCCTCGCCCGGCCGCTCCACCGCCAGCGCCACCAGGTTCGGGTCGAAGCCGGCCTCGGCCAGGACCTCGCGGGCCACCTTCACCGTCAGCGCCAGCGGGAGGACGGCGCGCGGGTGCGGCTTGACCAGGACGGCGTTGCCGGTGGCGAGGGAGGCGAACAGGCCGGGGTAGCCGTTCCAGGTGGGGAAGGTGTTGCAGCCGATCATCAGCGCGATGCCGCGCGGCACCGCCGTGAAGGTCTTGCCGAGCTCCAGCGGGTCCCGCTTGCCCTGCGGCTTGGACCAGTCCGCCCGGCCGGGGACCCGGGTCTGCTCCTCGTACGCGTAGGCGACGGCCTCCAGGCCGCGGTCCTGCGCGTGGGGGCCGCCCGCCTGGAAGGCCATCATGAACGCCTGGCCGCTGGTGTGCATCACCGCGTGCGCGAACTCGTGGGTGCGGGCGGAGATGCGGGAGAGGATCTCGACGCAGACCACGGCGCGCGCCTCGGGCCCGGCGTCGCGCCAGGCGCCCATGCCGGCCTTCATCGCGGGCAGCAGCACCTCCACGTCGGCGTGCGGGTACTCCACGCCCAGCTCCGGGCCGTACGGGGAGACCTCCCCGCCGGTCCAGCCGTCCGTTCCGGGCTGGTCGAGCTCGAAGCGGGTACCGCGGACGGCCTCGAAGGCGGCGAGCCCGTCGGCCGGGGCGCTCTCCCCGTATGCCTTGGGGTGCTCGGGGTGCGGGGACCAGTAGGCGCGGCTGCGGATGGCAGCCAGCGCCTGGTCCAGCGTGGGCCGGTGCTTCTCGGTGAGCTGGGAGAGGGTGAGCTCGGCGGCCATCAGGGACCAACTCCTCGTTGAGCCGGGCGGGATCGGGCTGGTTCTCAGCACGGGATCGGGCAGGGGCGGGTGAAGAAGAGCAGACTGGAGTTAGAGTAACCGAACGATCGGTCGGGACAAGAGGGCCCGGCAGGACCTGTGGACAACCCGGTGCGGGAGGATCAGGACATGACAGCAATCGAGCGGTCCCGCACTGTGGCGGTCGTCGGCGCCGGCACCATGGGGCAGGGCATCGCCCAGGTCGCCCTCCTCGCAGGTCACCAGGTGTTCCTCTACGACATCGACGCCGGCCTGGCCGCCGGTGGCGCCGCCATCGTCCAGGACCGTGTCGAGCGCATGGCCGCGAAGGGCCGGCTCGGCCGCGCCGAGGCCGATGACGCCATCGGCCGGATCGGCGCGACCGCCGCCGTCGCCGACCTCGCCGGAGCCGCCCTGGTCATCGAGGCCGTCGTGGAGGACGTCGCCGTCAAGCGCGCCGTCTTCGAAGCCCTCGAAGAGGTGGTTTCCCCGGACACCCTCCTGGCGACGAACACCTCCTCGCTCTCCGTCACCGAGCTCGCCGCCGGCCTCGCCCACCCCGGCCGCTTCCTCGGCCTGCACTTCTTCAACCCGGCCCCGCTGCTCCCCCTCGTGGAGGTGGTGAGCGGCTTCGCCACCGACCCGGCCGCCGCCGAGCGCGCGTACCGCACGGTCGAGAGCTGGGGGAAGACCCCCGTCCGCTGCGCCGACACCCCCGGCTTCATCGTCAACCGCATCGCCCGCCCCTTCTACGCCGAAGCCTTCGCCGTCTACGAGGAGCAGGGCGCCGACCCCGCGACCATCGACGCCGTGCTGCGCGAGAGCGGCGGCTTCAAGATGGGCCCGTTCGCGCTGACCGACCTGATCGGCCAGGACGTCAACGAGGCCGTCACCCGCTCGGTGTGGGAGTCCTTCTTCCGCAGCCCCAAGTTCACCCCCTCGCTCGCCCAGCGCCGGCTGGTCCAGTCGGGCCGCCTCGGCCGGAAGTCCGGGCACGGCTGGTACCCGTACGGCGAGGACGCGCGGCAGCCCGCACCGCACACCGCCGGGCCCGAGGAGGCTCCGGAGAAGGTGACCGTCGTCGGCGACCTCGGACCGGCCGCCGTCCTGGCGGAGCTGATCGAGGAGGCCGGGATCGCGGTGACCTCCACCGCCCACGGCGGCCCGTACATCCAGCTGCCCGGCGAGGGCCAGCTGGTGCTCGCCGACGGCAGGACCGCGGTCGAGTTCACCGACGTCGTCTACTTCGACCTCGCCCTGGACTACCGCGAGGCCGGCCGGATCGCCCTCTCGGTCAGCGAGGACACCACCGAGCGCACCCTCGCCGAGGCCGTCGGCCTCTTCCAGAAGCTCGGCAAGCAGGTCTCCGTCATCGGTGACGTCCCCGGCATGATCGTCGCCCGGACCGTGGCCATGCTGATCGACCTGACGGCCGACGCCGTGGCGCGCGGCGTGGCCACCGCCGAGGACATCGACACCGCCATGCGGCTCGGCGTCAACTACCCGCTCGGCCCCTCCGCCTGGCACGCGCGGCTCGGCCGGGACTGGGCGTACGACCTCCTGCACCACCTGGACGAGCGCTGTCCCGGCGGCCGCTACGCCCCCTCGCTGGCCCTCTTCAAGCTGGGCTACGCGGACGACGGCGAGGCGGAGGCAGAAGCGGAATCGGCGGAGGAGGGCACCGGATGACCACGGCCAGGCGGGACACCTACACCCCCGAGACGCTCCTGTCGGTGGCGGTGCGCGTCTTCAACGAGCGCGGCTACGACGGCACCTCCATGGAGCACCTCTCCAAGGCCGCCGGTATCTCCAAGTCCTCGATCTACCACCACGTCGCGGGCAAGGAGGAGCTGCTGCACCGGGCGGTCAGCCGGGCGCTGGACGAGCTCTTCGCCGTCCTGGAGGAGCCCGGCGCCGTGCGCGGCCGGGCGGTGGCGCGCGTCGAGTACGTCACCCGGCGCACCGTCGAGGTCCTGGTCGCGGAACTGCCGTACGTGACCCTGCTGCTGCGGGTGCGCGGCAACACCCGTACCGAGCGCTGGGCGCTGGAGCGCCGCCGCGAGTTCGACCACCAGGTCGCGGAGCTGCTGAAGGCCGCGGCCGCCGACGGTGACCTGCGGGCGGACGTGGACATCCGGCTGGCGACCCGGCTGCTCTTCGGCATGGTCAACTCGCTGGTCGAGTGGTACCGCCCGCACCCGGGCACGACCCCCGACCAGCTCGCGGACGCGGTGGTCAGCATGGCCCTGGACGGCCTGCGGACGAAGCCCCAGCCGTAGGAGGCCGCGGGGGCCCGGCTCAGTCCTCCGTGAGGGCCGGGCCGGCGCCCGGGCCCGGGTCCAGCAGGTCCGTCTCCTCGAACACCAGCAGCGTGCGGGTGGAGAGGACCTCCGGGATGGACTGGAGGCGGGTCAGCACCAGCTCCCGCAGGGTGCGGTTGTCCGCCGTGTGGACCAGCAGCAGGACATCGAAATCCCCGCTGACGAGCGCGATGTGCGCGGCCCCCGGCAGCTCGCGCAGCTTCTCGCGCACCGTCCGCCAGGAATTCTGGACGATCTTCAGGGTGATATAGGCGGAAGCCCCCTGGCCTGCGCGTTCGTGGTTCACCCGGGCCGTGAACCCCCGGATCACCCCGTCGTCGATCAGCCGGTTGATCCGGGCGTACGCGTTCGCGCGCGAGACGTGCACCTGCTCGGCGACCGACCGTATCGACGCGCGGCCGTCCGCCTGGAGCAGCCGCATGATCGACCGGTCGATGGGGTCGAGGGGGCGGGGCGGCACGGGCGGCGCCGGGGGGACCGCGGGGGCCGTGGCCGGCGCGGGCGGCTGCGTCCCCGGGGCTGCCGGGGCACCCCCCGGCGGAACCGGTACGGAGCCCGCCGCGGCCATTTGTTCATCCGGCATTGCCCACTGCCTCCCTCTCCTGGACGTCCTGCACCCATCCCAGGGCCCCGCCGCCAGTTTGTCCACAGCCTGGAGCCGCCTGTAGCCAAATTGCGCCGACGACCGAACAATCGGTAGGTGAGGCACCCCACAACCGGGGTGTCCTTCTGCCCGCTTCCCACGAGGAGGTGTACGCCGCCATGACGGTCCAAGAGCTGCCCGGTGCCGGTGCGTCCCACCGTGTCACCCCGCCACCCGCCTGGAGGCCCCGTACGGAGGCCGCCGCGCTGCTTCCCGACCCGGAGCCCTACCGGGTCCTGGGCACGACGGCCGCCGAGCACCTCGACCCCGCGCTGATGCGCCGCTACTACGCCGAGCTGGTGCGCGGCCGCCGCTACAACGCCCAGGCCACCGCGCTGACCCGGCAGGGCCGTCTCGCCGTGTATCCCTCCACCGTGGGGCAGGAGGCCGCCGAGATCGCGGCCGCGCTCGTCCTCCAGGAGCAGGACTGGCTCTTCCCCAGCTACCGCGACACCCTCGCGGCCGTGGCGCGCGGACTGGACCCCGTCCAGGCGCTGACCCTGCTGCGCGGCGACTGGCACACCGGCTACGACCCGCGCGAGCACCGCATAGCCCCGCTGTGCACCCCGCTCGCCACCCAGCTCCCGCACGCGGTCGGCGTGGCGCACGCCGCGCGGCTGCGCGGGGACGAGGTCGTCGCGCTCGCCATGGTCGGCGACGGCGGCACCAGCGAGGGCGACTTCCACGAGGCGCTGAACTTCGCGGCGGTCTGGCAGGCCCCGGTGGTCTTCCTGGTCCAGAACAACGGCTTCGCCATCTCCGTCCCGCTCGCCAAGCAGACGGCCGCCCCCACCCTGGCCCACAAGGCCGTGGGCTACGGGATGCCCGGCCGGCTGGTCGACGGCAACGACGTCGCCGCGATGCACGAGGTCCTCACCGAGGCCGTGAACCGGGCGCGCGCGGGCGGCGGCCCGACGCTGATCGAGGCCGTCACCTACCGGATGGAGGCCCACACGAACGCCGACGACGCGACGCGCTACCGGTCCGACTCCGAGGTCGAGGCATGGAAGGCGCACGACCCCGTCGCGCTGCTGGAGCGGGAGCTGACCGGGCGCGGCTGGCTGGACGAGGCCGGCATCCAGGAGGCGCGCGAGGCGGCCGAGGGGATGGCGGCGGAGCTGCGCGAGCGGATGAACGCCGAGCCCGTACTGGACCCGATGGACCTCTTCGCGCACGTCTACGCCGAGCAGACCGGCCGGCTGCGGGAGCAGGCGGCCATGCTGCGCGCGGAACTGGAAGCTGAGGACGACGCATGACCACGGTGGCTCAGCAGGGGGTCAAGCCCGCGACGATGGCGCAGGCGCTGACCCGGGCCATGCACGACGCGATGGCCGAGGACCCCACGGTCCATGTGATGGGCGAGGACGTCGGCGCGCTCGGCGGGGTCTTCCGGATCACCGACGGGCTCGCGAAGGAGTTCGGCGAGGACCGGGTCACGGACACGCCGCTCGCGGAGGCGGGCATCCTCGGCACGGCCGTCGGCATGGCGATGTACGGGCTGCGGCCGGTCGTGGAGATGCAGTTCGACGCGTTCGCCTACCCGGCGTTCGAGCAGCTGATCTCGCATGTGGCGAAGATGCGCAACCGCACCCGGGGCGCGATGCCCCTGCCGATCACCATCCGGGTGCCGTACGGCGGCGGCATCGGCGGGGTCGAGCACCACTGCGACTCCTCCGAGGCGTACTACGTGGCCACGCCCGGCCTGACCGTGGTGACCCCGGCGACCGTCGAGGACGCGTACGGGCTGCTGCGCGCGTCGATCGCGAGCGACGACCCGGTGGTCTTCCTGGAGCCGAAGCGGCTCTACTGGTCGAAGGCGCAGTGGTCGCCGGACACCCCGGCGGCGGTGCCGGGCATCGGCACGGCGCTGGTGCGGCGGGCGGGCACGAGCGCGACGCTGATCACGTACGGGCCGTCGCTGCCGGTGTGCCTGGAGGCGGCCGAGGCGGCCCGCGCGGAGGGCTGGGACCTGGAGGTCGTGGACCTGCGCTCGCTGGTCCCGTTCGACGAGGAGACGGTCGTCGCCTCGGTACGCCGGACCGGGCGCGCGGTGGTGGTCCACGAGGCCGGCGGCTTCGGCGGACCGGGCGCGGAGATCGCCGCCCGGGTGACGGAGCGCTGTTTCCACCACCTGGAGGCGCCGGTGCTGCGGGTGACGGGCTTCGACATCCCGTACCCGCCGCCGATGCTGGAGAAGCACCACCTTCCGGGCGTGGACCGGATCCTGGACGCCGTGGCCCGCCTGCAGTGGGAGAACTGATGCCGCAGGTCATGGAATTCAAGCTGCCGGACCTCGGTGAGGGTCTGACCGAGGCCGAGATCGTGCGGTGGCTGGTGGCGGTGGGCGACGTCGTCGCCGTCGACCAGCCGGTCGTCGAGGTCGAAACGGCCAAGGCGATGGTGGAGGTGCCCTGCCCGTACGGCGGTGTGGTCACCGCCCGGTTCGGTGAGGAGGGCGAGGAGCTGCCCGTCGGCGCCCCCCTGATCACCGTGGCGGTGGGGGTGGAGTCGGCGCCCGCCGGGGCCGCGCAGGCGCCGGTCGCCGAGGCGGAAGCCGAAGGTTCCGCGCAGCCCCGGCCGCTGATCGGGTACGGCTCGGACCACGCGCGCCCGGCGCGGCGGCGACGGGTGCGACCCGTCACCGCCGCGGTGTCGGCGCCTGCCGCTGTTCCGGTCGCGGTGCCTGCTCCGGTGCCGGTTCCGGTGGCGGTGCCGGTTCCGGCGGCCGCCGCCGGGCCGGTGCCCGTCATCTCGCCGCTGGTGCGGAAGCTGGCCCGGGACAACGGGGTCGATCTGCGGGCGCTGCGCGGTTCCGGCCCCGAGGGGCTGATCCTGCGGGCGGACGTCGAGGCGGCCCTGCGTCCCGCGGCGCAGCCGGCGGCCCCGGCTGCCGCCCCCGCCCCCGCCGCCGCCCCGCTGGGGGAGCGCATCCCGCTCAAGGGCCTGCGCGGCGCGGTGGCGGAGAAGCTCTCCCGCAGCCGGCGTGAGATCCCCGAGGCCACCTGCTGGGTGGACGCGGACGCCACCGAACTGATGGCGGCGCGGGCCGCCATGAACGCGGTGGACGGCCCGAAGGTCTCGGTGCTCGCCCTGCTGGCCCGGATCTGCACGGCCGCGCTGGCGCGGTACCCGGAACTCAACTCCACGGTGGACCTCGCGGCGAACGAGATCGTCCGACTGCCGGCCGTCCACCTGGGCTTCGCCGCGCAGACCGAGCGCGGGCTGATGGTCCCGGTCGTCCGCGACGCCCAGACTCGCAGCCCGGAGTCCCTGTCGGCGGAGTTCGCCCGGCTGACGGAGCTGGCCCGGGCGGGGAAGCTGGCGCCGTCCGACCTCACCGGGGGGACGTTCACGCTGAACAACTACGGGGTGTTCGGGGTGGACGGCTCCACGCCGATCATCAACCACCCGGAGGCGGCGATGCTCGGGGTGGGGCGGATCATCGCGAAGCCGTGGGTGTACCGGGGCGAGCTGGCCGTGCGCCAAGTCGTCCAGCTGTCGCTGACGTTCGACCACCGGGTCTGCGACGGCGGTACGGCCGGAGGTTTCCTCCGCTACGTCGCGGACTGCGTCGAGAACCCGGCGGTCCTGCTGAGAAGTCTGTAGCCGGCCGGTGGCTGCCGCTGCGCGGGGCGGGAAGACGGCTCCGCGCAGCGGCCCCCGGGTCAGACGGTCAGCAGGAGTTTGCCGACGTGGGTGCTGGACTCCAGGACCCGGTGGGCTTCCGCGGCCCGCGCCATCGGGTGGGTCGCGTGGACCACCGGCCGGACGCGGCCGCCCTCGACCAGCGGCCAGACGTGCTCCCGTACGGCCGCGATGATGGCCGCCTTCTCCTCCAGCGGACGGGCCCGCAGCGAGGTCGCCGTGATGGCCCCCCGCTTCGCCAGCAGCATCCGCAGGTCCAGTTCCGCCTTGACCCCGCCCTGGAAGCCGATCACCGCCAGCCGCCCGTTCATGGCCAGCGCCTCCAGGTTCCGGCTCAGGTACTTGGCGCCCATGATGTCGAGGATCACGTCCGCCCCGGCCCCCTGCGTCGCGGCCTTCACCTCCTCCACGAAGTCCTGTTCGCGGTAGTCGATCAGGACGTCCGCACCGAGCTCCGCGCAGCGGGCCAGCTTCTCGCGGCTGCCCGCCGTCACCGCCACCCGTGCGCCGACGGCCTTGCCGAGCTGGACGGCCATCGTGCCGATGCCGCTCGACCCGCCGTGCACCAGCAGCGTCTCGCCCGGCCGCAGTCCCGCGACCATGAACACGTTGGTCCACACCGTCGCGACGACCTCCGGAAGCGCGGCCGCCTCCACCAGGCCCACGCCCTTCGGCACCGGCAGCAGCTGCCCCGCCGGGACGGCGACCTTCTCCGCGTAACCGCCGCCCGAGAGCAGGGCGCACACCTCGTCGCCCACGGCCCAGCCGGAGACCCCCGGTCCCAGCGCGGCGATACGTCCGGAACACTCCAGGCCGGGATAGGGCGAGGCCCCCGGCGGCGGATCGTAGAAGCCCTGCCGCTGCAGGACGTCGGCGCGGTTCACGGCGCTCGCCGCGACCTCGACGAGCACCTCGCCCTCGCCCGCCACCGGATCGGGTACGTCGGCCCAGACGAGGGCCTCGGGGCCGCCCGGCTGTTCGATGGTGATCGCATGCATGGCCCGGAATCTACCGCGCCCGCTACTCCGCCGGACCGAGCGTGACCTGAGGCATCGTCGGGGGTGCGGCCCGCACGATGGTGATGAGCCGGTCCGTCAGCTGGAGCGGGCTCGCGTGCGGATCGTCGTACGGGAGCAGCCGGTGCCCGCGCACCACGCTGACCACGAGGTCCTCGGTCTCCCGTACGCCCCGGCCGACCTCGGACCGGTTCACGGGCCGCTCGATCAGGTCCAGGCCGCTGCCTTGGTGGATCAGGTCCTCCATCACCGCGCCCGCCCGGGGGCTCAGCACGGACAGGCCGAGCAGCCGTCCGGCCGCGCTCGCGCTGGTGATCACGGCATCCGCCCCGGACTGCTTCAGCAGCGGGGCGTTCTCCTCCTCGCGGACCGCCGCCACGATCTTGGCGCCCCGGTTGAGCTGCCGGGCCGTCAGGGTGACCAGGACGGCGGTGTCGTCGCGCTGGGTGGCGATGATGATCTGACGGGCCTTCGGGAGCTCCGCCCGCAGCAGCACCTCCGAGCGGGTGGCATCGCCGACGACCCCGGTGAAGCCCTCCGTGTTGGCCATGTCGATGACCTTGGCGCTGGGGTCGACGATGACGACCTGTTCCTTCGGAAGGCCGGTCGCCAGCAGGGTCTGGAGCGCCGAGCGGCCCTTGGTGCCGAAGCCGACGACGACCGTGTGCTCGCGCACGTTCTTCCTCCAGCGGTTCAACCGCCATTCCTCCCGGGTGCGTTCGGTCAGGACCTCCAGGGTGGTACCGACCAGGATGATCAGGAACAGCACGCGCAGCGGGGTGATCAGCAGGACGTTGACCAGCCGCGCGCTGGCGCTGTACGGGACGATGTCGCCGTATCCGGTCGTGGAGAGGGTGACGGTCGCGTAGTAGACGCAGTCGAGGAGGTCGATCGGCTCGCCGGCGTTGTCGTGGTAGCCGTCCCGGTCGAGCCAGACGATCAGGACCGTCAGGCACATCACGAACAGCGCCATCAGCAGCCGTCGCGTCACCTGGCGCAGCGGCTTCTCCACCACCCGATTGGGGAGCGTGACGCGGCGTGCGACGAGCTTCTCGTCGGCGCCGCGTGCCATCGCGTCCTGGCCGGGGAGTTTCACGTGAAACATCCCCCGGCGGCCCACGGCAGGTCGAGGATCTCCAGCTCCTGCTCGCTCCGCGCACCGTGCGGCGGTACGACGGCCAGTGCGTCGGCGGCGGCCACCCCGCGCAGCATCGCGGGGCCGTTGTAGCGCAGCGGTACGGCGTGCTCGTCGGTGAGCAGGACCGGCACCAGCCGGGTGTCGTACGGGTGCCCCGGCACGTCGCCCTGGACCGGTACGGCGTAGCGGGAGCGCTGGCGGCGGCCGGCGAGGGCGCGCACCAGCGGCTCGGCGAGGGTCAGCAGGCCGGATACGGCGGCGAGGGGGTTGCCGGGCAGGCCGACCAGGTGGCGCCCGTCCGCGCGGTCGCCGAGGCGGGCCAGCAGCATCGGATGGCCGGGACGTACGGCGACCCCGTCCACGAGCAGCTCGGCGCCGGCCCGCTCCAGGACGGGACGGACGTGGTCGACGGGGCCGGAGGCGGTGCCGCCGGTGGTGACGACGAGGTCGGCGGTGGAGCCGGTGACCGCCTGGAAGAGGGCCTCGGCCCCGGCCGGGTCGTCGCCGAGCCTACGGGTGGAGAGGACTTCGGCGCCGATGCGGGTGAGCCAGGGGCCGAGCATGGGGCTGAGGGCGTCGCGGATCAGCCCGTCGTGCGGGCGGCCGGAGGTGAGCAGTTCGTCGCCGAGGACGAGGATCTCCACGCGGGGCCGGGGCCGGGTGACGAGCTCGTCGTACCCGGCGGCCGCGGCCAGCCCGAGGACGGCGGGGGTGACGAGGGAGCCGGCCGGGAGCAGCGGGTCCCCGGAGCGGCACTCCTGGCCGCGCGGGCGGATGTCCTGGCCGGTGCTGACGGGCCGGGTGGCGTGGAGCCGGCTGCCGGACTCGCGGGCGTGCTCGCTGCGGATCACGGCGGTGGTGTCGGCGGGGATCCGGGCGCCGGTGGCGATCCGTACGGCCTCGCCGTCGGCCAGGGGGGCGGTGGGGGCTTCGCCGGTGCCTCCGGCCAGGATCCCGTCGCCGGGCCGGATCATCCAGGGGCCGGGTCCGGCGACGGCCCAGCCGTCCATGGCGGAGGTGTCGAAGGAGGGCAGGTCGCCGAGGGCGTCCAGGGAGGTGGTCAGCACCTCGCCGAGCGCGTCCGCGAGGGCCACCCGGTGGCTGCGGGCCCGGACGGTGGTGCCGGCCAGGGCGGCGGTCTCACGGGCACGCTGCCAGGCGGTGGCGCGGTGGCCGCCCGAGCCGCCGCCCTCGCCGGCGGAGGCGGGGCGGACCAGGGCGAGGGCCTCGTCCAGGGCGCCGTCGGCGTCGGTACGGGTCATGGAGAGCCGTTCCCCTCGGGGTCGGTGGGCTGGGGGGCGGGCGTCTCGGCTTCCGCCGCCCAGCGCAGGGCCAGGTCGGCGGCCTTCCGGGAGGCTTCGGCGACGGCCCGGGCCGGGTCGGCGCCGGCCGCCTCGGCGCGGGCGGCGGCGTAGCCGACGAGGAAGGTCGTCAGGGGCGCGGCGGGCCGGGCGACGCCGTGCGCGGCGTCACGGGCGAGGTCGAGCAGCGTCTTGGTGTCGACGTCGATCTCGATGCCGAGCTCGGTCTTGGCGGCGTTGATCCATTGATCCAGCACGTTCCCATGCTCCCTGATCCGGGCGCGGGCCGTCGCCAGGTCCCCCCAGGTGTCGCAGTCGAAGGAGGCGAGCGGTGCGGCGGCGGTGACCCGGACGAGGCTGAGCTCGGCGGTGAGGGCGCGGAGGGGGAGGCCGTGGAGGGTGCCGTGCTCGGTGGCGAGCAGGGCGATCTCGCGGTGCAGGGGTTCGGCCCGGTAGGCGGCGACGAGGGGCTGGTCGCGGCCCTCGGGGTCCCTGAGCAGGGCCCCGTCGGCGGGGCCGGCGGCGGCCGCCGTGAGCAGGGCCTGGACGGTGTCCGCGTCGAGGAAGGGGAGGTCGGCGGAGAGTACGAGGACCAGCCCGGCGGTCGTGCGGCGCAGCCCGGCGTGCAGGGCGGCCACCGGGCCGCCGCCGGGCGGGGACTCCATCGCCCAGTCGACCGGGCGGGCGGTGGGCCTGCGGCTGCCGACCACGATGGTCGCGGCGGCGTCGGGGCAGGCCGCCAGGACGCGGTCGAGGAGGGTGCGGCCGCCCACCGGGAGGGCGGGCTTGTCGGCCCCGCCGAGGCGCCGGGCGGCGCCGCCGGCGAGGACGATGGCGTCGTAGCTCATGCCCCTGAGTATGAGCGGGCCCGTGCCCCCTGCGTGGGGGCGCTGGAGCAGGGGCTTGGTGCCGCTGCGCGGAGCCGTCTCCCCGCCCCGCCCTTTCACCGTTTCCACCTCGAACGCCGGTGGGGCTGAAAACCGCGGGGCTCCGCCCCGCACCCCCCGGGGGTGCAGGGTCGTGGTGCTGTGCCCCGCGGCTCCGCCCCGCACCCGGGCGGGCTGGAAGGAGGCGGGGGCCGTTCCGGGCCCCGGGACTCGGGTGCCGGCGGGGCTGGAAGGGGCCCCGCCGGGAGGTGGGGGGAGGGGCGGGGGGGGGGAGAGGGGGTGGTGGGATGGGGTGGG